>NZ_PDKF01000004.1:0-159593 GCF_004118855.1 Arcobacter sp. CECT 8983
ATGTTTGATACTCATATTGCTGGTGGTTTTAGCGAAGTGGAAATACCCAGCTCCATTCCGAACCTGGAAGTCAAGCACTTCTGCGCTGATAATACTGCAGGGTCCCCTTGTGGAAATGTAGGTCGCTGCCAGCTCTTGAGTATATTTATACTAAAGCTTACCATTACCAACTTATCTTAGTTGCTAATGGTAAGCTTTTTTTTTATCCTGCTTATTTGGATCCCTCTCCCTTGTTAGCCTTTCTTTTAGCCTTTTTATATTTTTTGTAATCACATTGAAATACTATCAATCTATAATTTTAGTATCTTAATTAAGGAGTAGATATGAAACTTATATATTTAGTATTATCAGAGGGTAGTGAGCTAGAGTTTGTGGGTACAGATGTTGATTATACTATTTTAAAAGAAGAATATTTAAAATATATGAAAACAGGCGAACAAGAACAATATTTATACTCTTTTCCTAATGAAGGAGAACTTTTAATTAACTTTGATGAACTTGTTTGTATATATGCAGAGGAAGATACAGATGAGGACGAAGATATAGAAGAAGATTTTATTTAAGAGAACTCATATTTAAACTGCTAGAGAGTTAACTCTCTAGCTATATATTAATCTCTTGCTTCTAAAATCTTAATAGAGTTGATTTTATCACCTTGTCTAATTGAATCAAGTACTTCAAAACTCTCTTCATCATTTTCTTCAATCTCACCAAAAACTGTATGTTGACCATCTAAGTGAGGTTGTGATTCAAAACAAATAAAGAATTGACTTCCACCAGTATTTGGTCCAGCATGAGCCATAGATAAGCTTCCTTTATTGTGTACTTGTTTATCTGCATCAGTTTCACACTCTATTGCCCAATCAGGTCCACCCATACCAGAACCTTCAGGACATCCACCTTGTGCCATGAAACCTGGAATAACTCTATGGAAGTTTAAATCATCATAAAAACCATCATTTGCTAATGTTGCAAAGTTAGAAACAGTATTAGGAGTTTCTTTATTAAAAAGTTTAATAAAAATTGTTCCTTTTTCAGTATCTATTTTTGCATATTGAAATTTTGCTAACTCTTCAGGAGAGTAATTATATTCTTTAAGTTCTTTTCTATTAAAACCAAACATTTTAATCCTTTATTATTTTAATTTTTTGAAATTATATCTTTTTTTGGTGTAAGATAGTTTAACTTTACTAAGTTATTAATTGTTTCTTTAAAAACAGGTACTGCTGACCATGCAGCATAATAATAATACCAGTTTTTACCTGTTGAAATTGGATCAACAACTGTTACACCAATTGTATATGAACTTTTTCCATCATTAACAAAGCCAAAGAATGATGAAATATATTTTCTAACATATTTTCCACCTTCAGCAACTTGGGCAGTTCCAGTTTTACCTCCAATTTCTAAACCATCAATTTGAGCTGCTTTTCCTGTTCCTTTTTGAACAGTTTTAATAAGAAGTCTTTTTATCTCTTCGGCAGTAGATTTTTTAATAATTCTTTCCCCTTCTAAAGTATCTTTTTTAAACTTTTCATTATCAAGTTCAATATAAGATACAATTTTAGGTGTAATCATTTTTCCACCATTATTAAATACAGAATAAGCTTTCATAATTTGCATAAATGTTGAAGTCATACCTTGTCCATATGAAACAGTTGCTTTAAATACATTATCTTCTTTTTCTTTGTCATTTGCAGCAAACTGCCAAACTTTTGGCATGACACCTATTTTTTCATAGGGTAAATCAATTCCTGTTTTTCTTGTAAAACCAAATCTTTTCATTCCTTCAAAAAATTCTGGTCCACTAAGTCTTTGTGCTAATTGCAATGTACCAATATTTGAAGAGAACATAAAAATATCATCAAGGGTTAAATAATGTTTTTTGAATTCATGATCATCTTTTATAAAAAATCTATCTAATTTATATCTTCCCCTAGGATATTCACCTTTACTGTTTGCTCTACCTTTTGTATTGTATGCAAAGAAAAGCTCATTTTTCTTTACTCTCCCTTTATCTAATACCAATGCAATAGATATTGGCTTAATAACAGAACCTGGTTCATATTGATACTCAATGGCATTAACATTTAAAGAGGGAATATCTTTTTGATAAATTCTTTCTGGATTAAATCTATTTGATGAAGCTAAAGATAAAATCTTTCCAGTATGACTTTCCATTATTGAAACAATAATCTCTTCAGCTCCTAGTTTCTTTTTATATCTATCTAAAATTGATTCATTGTTCTTTTGAAGTTTTAATGGAATATTTAAAACTAAATTTGCTCCATCAACTCTTTTTTTAATTGTTGAGTCTTTATTGAATGAAATATAAGATAAAACGTCTCTATTCCCACTAAGAACTCCATCTTTACTGCTATTTAAAAGGTCATTAAATTTTTTTTCTAAACCTTTAATTCCTTTTACCTTTGTTTTTCCATTTTCTGACTCATATTTTCTAATATAACCTACAACTGGAGTTAAAGTATCTTCATATGAGTAAACTCTTTTTTCACCACTTTCAACTATACTAAGACCTCTTAGAATTCTTCCCCCATCAACTTTTCTTGCTTTAAATACATCTAATTTTCTTAATTTAAATCCTAACTCTTTTAAGTTCTTTGCAGTTCTTGAATCTATATTATATGAAAGTACAACGTATCCTGGATTACGTAAAGATTCATCTATCTTTTCTTTTACTTTTTCATAGGGAATATTACTATAAATTGCAAATAGCTTTATAAATAACTCTTTTTTATTTTTATCTAAATATCTTGAATCAATTGAGGCTTTATATATTTTTTTAGAACTTGTAATTTTAAAGTTATCAGCACTAATTATTTCACCTCTAACTGAAAGCTCCTTTTTTGAAGTTTCTAGTCTAGGTAAATCTCTTTCATTATTAATTGTAAAATATACTGAAGTAATTAATATAATAATTAAAAAAAGTATGAAAAAAAATAGAATTACAATTTTCTTAATTTTGTTATCATTATCGTTAAGTTTTGAAGACATATTTATCCATAATATAATATAATAGCGAATGCATTCTAACAAAAATCAAATTAAAAATAATAGAGTTTATCAAGCTGATTATGTACTATTTCTACTTGTTTCACTACTTATTATTACAAGTATCATATTCTCATACTCTTTAAGCGTGTATACAGTACAGTATTATGAGTATAGTCAATTTCATTTTTTTATAAGACAACTATTTGTTGGAGTTGTTTCTATTCTTGTAATGTGGGTATTTTCTTTATTAAGTCCAGATAAAATTGTAAATAAACTTGGAATGTTTTTATTTATATCATTTTTTATACTTATGGCAATAATGCCTTTTTTACCATCTTCTTTAGTAACTGCATCAGGTGGAGCTAATAGATGGATTAGATTACCTGGATTTTCCTTATCTCCTGTAGAATTTTTTAAAATAGGATTTATATATTTTCTTTCTTGGTCATTTCATAGAAGATTAATTGAAATACCAAAAAAAATTACACTTAAAGAAGAGTTTATTCTTCTACTACCATACTTTTTTAGTTTTATTATTATTGTCTTTATAATTGCATTTTTACAAAAGGATTTAGGACAAGTTGTATTGCTTGGTGGAATTTTGTTTATTCTTTTAATCTTTGCAAATAGATCATATAAAGTTTTTGTTACATTAGGTTTAGTAGGATTATTGGCTCTTGTTGGATTAATTCTTGCAGCACCACATAGAATACAAAGAATTTTCTCTTGGTGGGCAATGGTACAAGATGGAATTCTTATGGTTTTACCTTCATGGGCAGATAAATATTTAAGAATTGAAGATTTGCCAGAACCTTATCAAGTTTCCCATTCATTAAATGCAATGAATAATGGTGGTTTTTTTGGGCAAGGTATAGGACTAGGAGATATAAAGCTTGGTTTTTTATCTGAAGTGCATACGGACTTTGTTTTAGCAGGAGTTACAGAAGAAATAGGTTTTATAGGTTTAGTATTTATAACTGCTATTATGTTTTTAATAGTGCTTAGAATCTTTAAGATAAGTGGAAGAGTAGAGAATAAGATTTATCATCTATTTACTATTGGTGTAGCATTGATGATTATAATTGCATTTTTAATAAACTCTTATGGAATATCAGGGATGATTCCAATAAAAGGTATTGCTGTTCCACTTTTATCTTATGGTGGTTCTTCAATGTTATCAATGGCAATAGCTATTGGTATGGTATTATCTATTAGCAAATCAGTCGATATGAAAAAAAAGGTTAAATAATGAAAAAAAGTGTAGTAGTTACTGGTGGCGGAACTGGTGGACACTTAAAAGTAGCAGATGCTTTTATTGAAGAGTTTCATAAAAGAGGCTATAAGGTTATATTTATAGGTTCTGCAAATGGACAAGATCCTAATTGGTTTGAAGATGATAAAAGATTAAAAAAAGCAATATTTTTAGACACTAGAGGAGTTGTAAATAAAAATATATTTGGGAAAATCCAATCTTTAATGCAAATAGTTTCTCAAGTAAATAAGTGTAGAGCAATCTTTCAAAAATTTAAAGTATCTACAGTAGTTAGTGTAGGTGGTTTTTCAGCTGCACCTGCAACCTTAGCAGCTATTACAACAGTAGATTGTTATTTATTTATTCATGAGCAAAACTCAGTTATGGGTAAATTAAATGAAAAAACTGCACGATTTGCCTCAGAAGTTTACTCATCATTTTTAGTAGATTCTCCAATAAAAGATTATCCTGTTAGTGAAGAGTTCTTTGATAATGCAAGAATAAGAGATGAGTTAAAAACAGTTATTTTTTTAGGTGGTTCACAAGGGGCAAAAGCTATTAATGATTTTGCACTTAGTGTTGCTAAGGACTTAAAAAAATTAAATCTAAAAATTATTCATCAAACAGGTAAAAATGATTTTGATAGAGTAGAAAAAGAGTATAAAAAATTAGGAATAGAAGCTGATGTTTTTGCTTTTAGTGATGATTTAGCTTTAAAAATGGGTAAAGCAGATTTTGCAGTAAGTCGTTCAGGTGCTTCAACTTTATGGGAACTATGTGCAAACTCTTTACCTACGCTTTTTATCCCTTTTCCTTATGCAGCAAAAGATCATCAATATACAAATGCTAAATTTTTAGAAGATAAAGGTTTATGCTATGTATTAAGAGAAAATGAACTAAGCTCTGAGAAATTTATGAATATTTTAAAAAAAGATAATTATAGTATAAGTAAAAAGTTAGTTGACTCTATAAAGTATAATGCTATAGAGTCAATCGTTGATGATATGTTAGGCAAAGCTTAAAAGTAAAATACCAAAAACTATTCTATAGATTCCAAAGGCAACAAAAGTGAAGTTTTCTAGGAATTTTAAGAATAGTTTTATTGCTACAAATGCAACTAAGAATGATACTATAAAACCTATTGCAAGATTTATAAAGTTTCCTGCAATAAATAGTTCTTCATGATGTTTTAAAAGATCATATCCTGTTGTTGCACACATTACTGGAAATGCAAGTAAAAAAGAGAATTCAGCACTTGCTTTTCTATTTAACCCAACAAGCATAGCTCCTATAATAGAAGAACCTGCCCTTGATGTTCCAGGAATTAGTGCAAAAATTTGAGCAAGACCTATATATAGTGATTGTTTAAAAGAAATATCTTCTACATCAGAGGTTATATGTTTTGATTCATCATAAAACTTTTCTACAATTAAAAAAACAATACCACCGATTATAAACATCCAAGCAACTATTTGTATAGAAAACATTGCTTTTACTTGGTCTGAAAAAATAAAACCAATAGTTGCAATAGGTAAAAAAGCTATAAGAACTTTAGTCCAAAGATTAATATGGGAAAAAGTAAACTTTGAAGGATAGTTTAATACAACTGCTAAAATAGCAGCAAATTGAATAATTACTTCATATGCTTTATTTACATTTGTTTGATCTATTCCTAAAAATTCGCTTGCAACAATTAAGTGCCCAGTTGAAGAAATAGGCAAAAACTCCGTTAACCCTTCAATAATTCCTAAAATAAGTGAATCATATATTGTCATTATAAACTCTTTGTTAGTTGTAAAAATTTTTTGATGGCTCTTTTCTCTTTTATTCCAATATCATAATCTATCTTTTTCAGATATTCTGTTATTGCCTTTTTAGGAATGCCACTTCTTTTTGAATAACTTTCTAATATATATTGTGGAATATATATTTTTCTTTTATCAAATCTTTTTGTAACTTTTTTTAAGTACTTTTTATTTTTGTTAAAACATAAGGTTGCAAAAACAAAAGGTAAATTATATTTGTCTTGCCAAGCAAGAGCTAAATCGATAAAATCTTTATCCTTACTATCATGAAAATATTTTAAGGCTTTATCTCCAATTAAAACTTTCCCTTTTAATCCTAATACTTTAGCTAGAGCATTAGAAGTTTCACTTTGATAGTCTTCTTTTTCTTCTCCTGGAATCAAAATAACAGATTGTACATCAGCTCTTGCAATAATTCCAAAATCTAATCTTTTTTCACCCCTTGAAGCAATTGATGAGATAAAAGCAGAATCTACTTTTCTTTTTTTAAACTTTTTATTGATCACTGAAGGGTAAGATTTTTTGTACTCTATGATAGCTTTAACTTGATTGGACTTTATGTTTCTTTTTATATAAACATGAAATGGTAGTAAATTTATAAAATCTATTTTAGCAAATAACATTGATTTAGGTCATCCTAACTTAAATTAAATTTGATATAATACATAATATTTAGTAAATAAGGGGTTAAATATGGTTAAAGTAGAATTTCTTGGCCCAATAAATAAAGAAGCATTAAATGTTGAAATTTCTAATTTAAATGAGTTAAGTACATTATTAAAAGAAGATCAAGATGTTTCTAAGTGGTTAGAGACATGTGCAGTTGCTGTAAATGATACATTAGTTGCATCAAAAGATGTTGCTTTAAGTGATGGAGATAAAGTTTCATTATTGCCTCCTGTATGTGGTGGATGATTAATTAAATAAAAAGTGAATAAAGAATAATGAATAATAAAAAACTACAATTATTTGATGGAAAACTACCTGTTGAAGATATAACTAATGCTTGGTATGATGAATTTAAAAATTCTAACTATGGAGCAATTATAACTTTTGTTGGTGTTGTTAGAGATGAAAACTCAATTGATGGATTAAGTTTTGATATATATGAACCAATCTTAAACTCTTGGTTTGATTCATGGCAAGAAAAAGCAAATGAAAAAAATGCAATAGTTTTAATGGCTCACTCAAAGGGTGATGTTTTAAATCATGAAAGTTCATATATTGCAGCTGTTTGTTCTCCTAAAAGAAGAGTAGCTTTAGAGATGATTGATGAATTTGTAGAAGATTTTAAAGCACAAGCTCCAATCTGGAAATATGATATTATTGATGGAAAAAGAGTTTATGCAGAAGATAGAAGTACAAAAATTCAAGGTTCAGGTATTTTAAATTGAGTATCATAAAACAAAGAATTGATTTACATAATCATACTTCTTTATGCAATCATGCAAATGGAACTACAGAAGAGTATATAAAAAGAGCAATAGAAATTGGAATTGATGTTTTTGGTTTTTCAGACCATGCTCCTATGCCTTTTGATCCAAAATATAGAATGGATATATCTCAAAAAGAGTTTTATGAAAATGATGTAAAGTTCTTACAAAATAAATATAAAGATAAAATTGAGATACTTCTTGCTTACGAAGTAGATTTTATGCAAGATAAAAATCTTATGTTAGATGAAATTTTAAAAGCTGATGTTGATTATTTAATAGGTTCAGTACACTTTATTCAAGAAAAAAACAATAATCTTTGGGGCTTTGATAATCCTGAATTTATAGGTAAATATAAAGAGAAAAATATTGATGATATTTGGGCTGATTACTTTTCTGCAATTGAAGAACTTGCAAAATCAAGACTATTTGATATGGTAGGACATTTAGATTTAATAAAAGTATTTAAGTATCTTCCTAATAAAGATATCAAAATGATTGCAAAAAAAGCTATGCTAGAAATAAAAAAAGCAAATATGGTTTTAGAAATAAATGCAGCAGGATTAAGAAAACCAATAGCTCAGACTTATCCTTCAAAAGAGTTACTTGAATTAGCTTATGAACTTGATATTCCTATCGCTTTCTCTTCAGATGCACATGAGATAGAGCAAATAGGCTTTAAATATGATGAGGTAACTAAACTAGCAAAGGATATTGGTTATACAACTTGTATAAAATTTAAGTCTAGAGAAAAAATAGTAGTTAAATTTTAAACAAAATATATAGTTATTTGAATATAAAAAATATTACATTGTATATTTTTTATACAGTTTATTTATCTTAGATTTTTTTTATTTAGCTACAATAATTCATAACAATTTCAAGGAGTAATTATAATGGGAAAATTTGTTAACAACACTGAAGAGTTTTTCAAATTTTGTGAAGAGAATGAAGTTAAATTTGTTGACTTTAGATTCTCTGATCTTAAGGGTATGTGGCATCATTTAACTTATATGATGAATGCAGTTAGTGCAGATCAATTAGAAGGTGGTATGCCTTTTGATGGTTCATCTGTTGATGCATGGCAACCAATTAATAAATCAGATATGATTTTAAAGCCAGATGTAGAGACTGCTTTCTTAGATCCATTTACTGCTGATTCAACAATAATCGTATTTTGTGATGTTTATGATATTTATAAAGGTCAAATGTATGAAAAATGCCCAAGATCAATTGCTAAAAAATCATTAGAACATTTAGCTGACGCTGGAATTGGTGATGTTGCATATTTTGGACCTGAAAATGAATTCTTTATTTTTGATGATGTAAAAATTAGAGATGACATTAATGAGTCTTATTATAGAGTAGATTCAGAAGAGGGTTGTTGGTCAGATGATACTGATTATGAAATGGGTAATATGGGACACAGACCAAGAACTAAAGGTGGATACTTCCCAGTACAACCAACAGATTCAATGGTTGACTTAAGAGCTGAGATGATGCAAATCTTAGAGCAAGTTGGATTAGAAGTTGTTCTTGGACACCATGAAGTTGCTCAAGCACAAGGTGAAATCGGTATTGTATTTGGAGATTTAATTGAAGCAGCTGACAACGTACAAAAATACAAATATGTTGTAAAAATGGTAGCTCATTTAAATGGTAAATCAGCTACATTTATGCCAAAACCTTTATTTGGTGACAACGGAAACGGTATGCACGTTCACCAATCAATCTGGAAAGATGGTAAAAACTTATTCTATAAAGAAGGTGAGTACGGAAACCTTTCTGAAATGGCAAGACACTATGTAGGTGGTATCTTCAAACACGCTAGAGCAGTTGCTGCGTTTACTAACCCATCAACAAACTCTTATAAAAGATTAATCCCAGGATTTGAAGCTCCTTCAATCTTAACTTACTCTTCTCAAAATAGATCTGCATCTTGTAGAATTCCTTATGGAGCAGGAGAAAAAGCAACAAGAATCGAAATGAGATTCCCAGATTCAACTGCTTGTCCATATTTAGCATTTGCTGCAATGTTAATGGCTGGTCTTGATGGTATTGCAAACAAAATTGAACCTATTGGTCCAATGGATGAAGATTTATTCGAAATGCCATTAGATGAAATTAGAGAAAGAAAAATTCCTCAAATGCCTCATACATTAAGAGGTTCATTAGAAGCATTAATTAGAGATAATGACTTCTTAAAACCAGTATTTACACAAGATATGATTGATACATATCAACACTATAAATTTGAAACTCAAGTTTGGCCTGATGAAGCTAGACCAACAGCATTCGAATTTAAATCAACTTATTCTTGTTAATAAGAAGATAAATATAAATAAAAAAGGTAAGCTTTTTAAGCTTACCTTTTTTTATGCCTAATTTTTATTTATTATAAGTTTAGAATTGAATATTTTGTTGTTGTGAATTATTATTTGTAGGAATTGAATCTAATTCTGGTAAAGGTGATTTATCTGTATAATACTCTTTTCTACCATTAATAATTGAAGTTTTAACTCCCTCAGGTTTTTTGAATTCTCTTTCTATCTCTGGATGAATTTGAATATATTCTTTATAAAAATGTCCAAATGCAGGACCTGCTGTTGTTCCTCCAGTTTCACTTCTTCTCATAGGAGTATTATTATCTTTCCCAAAATAAACAACTGTTTGAATAGTAGGAGAGAAACCACAGAACCAAGCATCTATATTATCATTAGTAGTTCCTGTTTTACCCGCTAGCTGGATGCCTTTCACCTTAGCTTTTCTTCCTGTACCTCTTTCAACAGTATCATACATTATTGATTTAGTTAAAAAAACTTGCTCAGGAGAACTAATATATTTATATTCTGGTTCAAATGTCATTGTTTCATTTTTTAAATTTGTAATTGAGTTAATTAAATATGGTTCAACTTGTGTTCCATCATTAGATAGTAGTGAAAAGGCTTTACTTAAATTTAAAGGTGAAATTGAAAAAGAACCAAGAGTAATTGATAGGTCTCTTGGAATATTTGTTATTCCATATGATTTTAAGCCTTTGTACATTTCATTAATTCCAACATCGGTAACTAAATTAATAGTAGCAAGGTTTCTTGATTTCATAAGAGCTTCTCTTAATGTGATAACACCTTTAAAAGTACCTCCATAGTTTTTTGGTTTCCATTTTTTCTCTTCTTCTCCAACTTTATACTCATATGTTCTTCCGATATCTGCTACTTGTGAAGCAGGAGAGTATCCTAATTCTATAGCAGTATGATATAAAAATGGTTTTACAGCAGAACCTGGTTGTCTTTCACTTTGTACAGCTCTATTAAAGTTTGATTCTTTGTAATTTATTCCTCCAACAAGGGCAAGAATTTTTCCAGTACTATTTTCTATAGAAACAAGTGCACCGTTTAAAGTATCAATAAAATATCCCTCTTCTACAGGTTCTCCATTTAAGTCAACATTGTTTGCAGAATTTTTTTGAAGCCATGCATCCCTTGCTAAAATTTTGTCATATGCAACTTTTAAAGACTCTCTACCAATTCTTTGAGCTTCTAAATCAATTGTTAAGTTAACAGTATATCCACCTGTTTTAATATCAGGGATATCTTTCTTTAAAAGTTTTAATGCATAATCTATAATATAAGGAGCTTTATTTAAAGTAAGTGTATCATCATAAACAGTTGGAATATAGTTTATTGCTTCTTTATATTGAGTCTCGTTTATCCAACCTAATTTATGCATTCTACTTACAACTTGGTTAGCTCTTGTAAGTGAATATTTTAAGTTTCTTGTTGGATCATAAAAACTTGGAGCTTTTGGAAGCCCAACTAAGATTGCAATTTCTTTAAGATTTAGTTCATATAAATCTTTTCTAAAATAACCTTTAGCTGCAGTTCTAATTCCATAATACCCATGTCCAAAATATACTTCATTCAGATATCTTTCTAAAATTTGTTCTTTTGTTAAGATAGTTTCTAGTCTTATTGAAAGAAGTGCCTCTTTAATTTTTCTAATAAGTTTTTTTTCTCTAGTAAGAACAATACTTTTAACTAACTGTTGAGTAAGTGTACTTGCTCCTTCAACATATCCCATGGCTTTAATATTTTTAATCATTGCTCTTGAAATTGCATCTGGATTTACACCTGAATGTTCAAAAAATTGTGTATCTTCAATAGCAACTAATGCTTCAACAACTCTTGCAGGAATATTGTCATAATCTACATACAGTCTATGCTTTTTATCAAAAATATTTGCAATAAGTTTTCCATTTTTATCATAAAACTGTGTAGTTACGTTTGGTTTATAATTTACAATTGCATCAATATCATGTCTAATTTCTGAATATAAATGTAGTAACCAACCAGAAATTGCAATTCCTACAAATACAATAAAAGCAAAAAAATATTTAATCATACTATTTCCTAAATTCTTTATTTTTAAATGTTGAGTTTATTAACTTTTTCGTATATTCCTCTTTAGGATTAGTTAATACCTCTTTAGTTAAACCTTGTTCAACAATAGCTCCATCTTTTATGATAATAAGCTCCTCACATAAGTTTTTTATAGATTCAATATCATGGGTAACAAAAAGAATAAGCAAATTTAATTTTTCACTTATGTCTTTTATTAAATTAAGTATTGTTTCTTTTGATGTTTCATCTAAAGCTGTAGTTGGTTCATCTAATAATAATAGTTTAGCATTATTAGATAAAGCAATAGCTATAACAACTCTTTGAAGTTGTCCTCCACTTAACTCTTTTGGAAAACGATTAAGAAGAGAAATTTCTAATCCTACTAACTTTAAAAGCTCTTTTTTTCTATTCTCCTCACAAAAGAATTGATCCTTAATTTTTGTCATAGGCGATAAAGAAGTAAAAGGATTTTGAGGAATAAAACCTATTGTTTTATAGTTGATATCAAAGTTAGAAGATATTTTTTTTTCACAAGACAAAGTAGAGGGAAGTAAATTTAATATAGCTTTTAAAGTAAGAGATTTTCCACTTCCACTTTGTCCTATTAATGCTGTAGAGTTTTTTATAGAAAAACTAATATCTACTAATTTCTTATTATCTACTTTTATGAGTAGTTTTTTGATATCTACAGCTTTAGACATAATTAAACTAGAGCCTCATCCATTTCTTTTGGAATATCAAGATTCATAAGTTTAAGTATAGTTGGAGCAATATTATTTAAACTTCCTGTTTTTACTTTTTTTACATTATCTGCCATAACAAAACAATATACATCCCCAACAGTGTGATTTGTTAAAGTTTTACCTGTTTCATCTTTCATCATTTCACAGTTTCCATGATCACTTGTTAAAACAACACTATATTCAAGCTCTTTTGCTTTTTCAAAGATAGCTCCAAGTTCTTTATCAACAGCTTCAACAGCTTTTACTCCAGCTTCATAAATGCCAGTATGACCAACCATATCTCCATTTGCAAAATTCACAACAATAAAGTCAGTTTCATTATCCATTGCTCTTTGAACTTCAATACTTACTTCAGGTGCACTCATTTCAGGTTTTAAATCATAAGTTGCAACATCAGGTGATGGAATTAAAACTCTACTTTCATTTAATACAGGTTCTTCAACTCCTCCATTAAAAAAGAAAGTTACGTGTGCATATTTTTCTGTTTCTGCTGTGTGTACTTGAGAAAGTCCTGCATTTGAAATAACTTCTGCTAAAGTATTTTTTGGAGTCTCTTTTGGAAATAGTATTGGAAGAGGTAAGTTTTTATCATATTGTGTCATTGTTGCAATATTTAAATTACCTTCAAACTTATCAAATTCACTAAATTGTTTATTTGCTAAAGCTGTTGAGATTTCTCTCATTCTATCAGATCTAAAGTTGCAGAAAATCAAACCATCATTTTCTTTTAATCCTTCGTATCCTTCAAAAGCAGTAGGTTCAATGAACTCATCATATATATCTTCTTTATATGAATTCTCAACATACTCTAAAATATTTGAAGATATATTTGGAGTTGCAAAAGCTACTACGTCATGACCTTTTTTAACTCTTTCCCATCTATTATCTCTATCCATAGTATAATATCTTCCAGCAATAGTAGCAATTTTAATATCTTCATCACAAATATCTATAAGTTGTTTGATATATTTATTTACACAATTTGGTGCAACATCTCTTCCATCTGTAATCACATGAATAAATACTTTTTTATTTTTATCTTTTGCAATTTTTGCTAATGCAATTATGTGTTTGATATGAGAGTGAACACCACCATCACTAATTAGACCTAAAAGATGAATATTATTAGATTTATCAATTGTTGTTTTTAGAGTTTCATTATCTTTTAATGTATTATTTTCTATAGCCATATTTATTTTTACTAAATCTTGGTATAAAACTCTTCCACTTCCTATTGTCATGTGTCCTACTTCAGAATTACCCATTTGTCCATTAGGTAATCCTACATGGTCTCCGTAAGTATGAATTAATGAGTAAGGAATATTTTTAAATAAGTAGTCATATGTTGGTGTAGAGGCATTTGTAAATGCATTAAATTTGTCTGATTCATTGTGCCCAATTCCATCAGTAATTATTAATATTGCTTTTTTCGTCATAATATAACCTTAGTAAAATTATTAAGTTAAGTTTTAGTATAATCTCGCGATTATATCAAAACTTTCTACTATCTTCGCTGAAGTATAATCTTATAAATAAGACTAAAAAGTTTTGAAGAATTCGGGATAATTTCCCACTAATTAAGGTTTCAATTTGTTTTATTGGTTTTATAGACACTTAGACATAAATATTTTTCAATATATCTCAGTTCGTGCAGGTCTTGCATTTTTTATATCATTTTTTCTTACAATGTATTTGTTACCAAAATTTGTAAGGTGGGCTAAATCAAAGAAAGCCTCACAGCCTATTTATGAATATGCTCCTAACTCTCATCAAGAAAAAGCTGGAACACCAACTATGGGTGGAGTAGTATTTATTTTTTCAACTATTATTGCAACATTATTAACTGTAAAGCTTAATAATTTTTATGTAGTTGGTTCTTTATTAACACTTGGGCTTTTCTCTTTAATTGGAATGAAAGATGATTTTTCAAAGATTGCAAAAAATGCAAATAATGAAGGATTGTCTTCAAGGGCAAAATTAATTTTACAATTTATAGCTGCCTTGATAGTAGCCGGGGTATTAATAACTTATAATCACACAACAACACTATATACACCTTTTTATAAATATCCTTTATTTGATATGGGAATATTTGCATTAGTTTTTTGGATATTAGTAATGGTTGCTGCATCAAATGCGGTAAATTTAACTGATGGTTTAGATGGTTTAGCAACAGTACCCTCTGTAATGGGACTATTTACTTTATCTGCAATTGTATATGTAAGTGGACATGCAATTTTTTCTTCATATTTATTATTACCTAATATTAAAACATCAGGAGAATTAGCAATTGTAGGAACAGCAATGATTGGCTCTTTAATTGCCTTTTTATGGTATAACTGTCATCCAGCACAAGTTTTTATGGGGGACAGTGGTTCCTTACCTATTGGAGCATTTATGGGATATATGGCAATAGTATGTAAATCAGAAATATTATTAATAGTAATTGGATTTATTTTTGTTATAGAAACAGTATCAGTTATCTTACAAGTAGGTTCATATAAATTAAGACAAAAAAGAGTTTTCTTAATGGCTCCAATACATCATCACTTTGAAGAAAAAGGTTGGAAAGAGAATAAGATTATTGTAAGATTTTGGATTATATCATTTATGGCAAATTTAGTAGCTCTTATGAGTTTAAAAATAAGATAAAGAGTAAAACATGATTAGAGTACTTGGTAAAGGACTTACAGCCCAAGCTATTAAAGAAGAGTATGAAGATGTAGTTCTTTATGATGATAGTGATTTTAATACATATGATAAACAATCTAATGAGATAACAGTTGTAAGCCCAGGTATTCCACCTAATAATAAGATGGTAAAAAACTCAAATAATATAATAAGTGATTATGATCTTATATATAAAGAGATGCCTTTTTCTATATGGATAAGTGGAACAAATGGAAAAACAACAACAACTCAAATGTGTCAACATATATTAAAAGATAAAAATAGTGTATGTGGTGGAAATATTGGAACACCAGTTTCCAAGCTAAACAAAGAATCTAAAATTTGGATTTTAGAAACATCTTCTTTTACTTTTCATTATACAAAGTATGCAAAACCTAATTTATATTTATTGTTACCAATTTCAGATGATCATGTTTCTTGGCATGGAAGTTTTGAAGAGTATGAAAAAGCAAAATTAAAACCTTTATATATGATGGAAGAGAGTGAAATTGCAATTGTTCCTGAAAAGTATAAAGATATAAACACAGTATGTCATCTTATAACATATAAAGATAGTGATGATTTATGTGAGAAATTTGATATAGATAAAACACAGATTAATTTTAAAGAACCTTTTTTATTAGATGCACTTCTTGCCTTGGCAGCAAAAAAGATAATATTTGATGAGGTAGATTACGAAACTATTAATACATATAAAGTTGATGAGCATAAAGTAGAAGAGTTCAAAGATAAAAAAAATAGACTTTGGGTAAATGATTCTAAAGCTACAAATATAGATGCAACAATTAATGCTATTGTACCTTATAAAGAAAAAAGAATATATTTAATTCTTGGTGGAGATGATAAAGGGGCAAATTTAGAACTTTTATTTGAATTTATAAAAGACTTAGATATCGAAATATATGCTATAGGAAGTAATTCTAATAAATTAGAAAAGTTAGCAGAAAAATTTTCTATAAAATTTTATGGATGTAAAATATTAAAAGAAGCTATAAAAAAAATATCCACAAAGCATGATTTAGAGGCTGTTGCAATGCTATCACCAGCTGCTGCATCTTTGGATCAATATACATCTTATAAAGAAAGAGGGAAAGAATTTAAAGAGTTTGTTTTAGGATTAAGCTTACTTTAATGTACTTCTGTATATAATTTCACTCCAATTTAAGAAGGACGCATTAAAAAGCGTATCTGGTTCGATAGCTCAGTCGGTAGAGCAAAGGATTGAAAATCCTTGTGTCGGCAGTTCGATTCTGCCTCGAACCACCACTTAAATTAAATTTGGATGCTGGTGTAGCTCAGTTGGCTAGAGCAGCTGATTTGTAATCAGCAGGTCGGGGGTTCAAGTCCCTTCACCAGCTCCATTCAAATTGTCGTGCGTAAGTCTTAAGACCAGCGCTTGACCAGAACAATAATATTTTTCAACCGGTGAGGTTGGAGAGTGGTCAAATCCTACGGACTGTAAATCCGTCGCCTTAGGCTTCGAAGGTTCAAATCCTTCCCTCACCACCACGCAAATGTTGCGGGAGTAGCTCAGTTGGCTAGAGCCTCTGCCTTCCAAGCAGATTGTCGCGAGTTCGAGTCTCGTCTCCCGCTCCATTAATTATTTATTGATTACTGGGAGCTGAGTTATAACGCAATTATACATTTATAACTCCTTTTTATTCAAAGTAACTCCCATTAAAGTTTATATTTAGTATTTTTTAAGTAAAATACCAATCCACAAAAAGATATTAGTTTATTTTTTTGTAATTAATAACAACAAACACCCCTCTGAATAGAGAAGCCACAGGGCTTATCTACTCAGAGGGCAATAACCAAAATTTTTTAAGGGGAATTTTATGGCAAAAGAAAAATTCGAGCGAAGTAAACCGCACGTAAATATTGGTACTATTGGTCACGTTGACCACGGTAAAACTACTTTAACAGCTGCAATCACTATGTGTTTAGGGCTTAAAAATGGTCAAGCAACTATGGATTATGATCAAATTGATAATGCTCCAGAAGAAAGAGAAAGAGGAATTACAATTGCTACTTCTCACGTTGAGTATGAAACTGAAACTAGACACTACGCTCACGTAGATTGTCCAGGTCACGCCGATTATGTTAAAAACATGATTACTGGTGCTGCACAAATGGATGGTGCTATTTTAGTTATTGCTTCAACTGATGGACCAATGGCTCAAACAAGAGAGCACATCTTATTATCTAAGCAAGTAGGTGTTCCATACATCGTTGTTTTCTTAAATAAAGAAGATCAATTAGATGATGAAGATAAAGAAGAGATGTTAGAGTTAGTTGAAATGGAAGTAAGAGAATTACTTTCTGAGTATGACTTCCCAGGTGATGATACTCCAATCGTTGCTGGTTCTGCATTCCAAGCTTTAGAAGAAGCAAAATCTGGTACAGCTGGTGAGTGGTCTGAAAAAATCTATAAATTAATGGATGAAGTAGACGCTTATATTCCAACTCCAGAAAGAGATGCTGATCAAGATTTCTTAATGCCTGTTGAAGATGTATTTACTATTCAAGGTAGAGGTACTGTTGTTACTGGTAGAATTGAAAAAGGTACAATCAAACTTAACGAAGAGATCGAAATCGTTGGTATGAAAGATACACAAAAAACTACTGTGACTGGTATTGAAATGTTCAGAAAAGAAATGGACGAAGGTCAAGCTGGTGATAATGCTGGTATCCTTTTAAGAGGTATTAAAAAAGAAGATGTTCAAAGAGGACAAGTTCTTGTTAAGCCAGGTTCAATTACACCACACACTAAATTCAGAGGTGAAGTATATATCCTTTCTAAAGAGGAAGGTGGTAGACATACTCCATTCTTCTCAGGTTATAGACCACAATTCTATGTAAGAACTACAGACGTAACTGGTTCTTGTGAATTACCAGAAGGTACTGAGATGGTTATGCCAGGTGATAACGTTGAATTAACTGTTTCATTAGTTGCTCCAATTGCTCTAGAAAAAGGAACTAAGTTTGCTATTAGAGAAGGTGGTAGAACTGTAGGTGCTGGAGTTGTTGCTGAGATTATCGAGTAAGGATAACTTATGGGTAACGGTGTAAGCATCAAAATTGGACTTAAATGTGAGGAGTGTGGTGATATTAACTACACTACTTACAAAAACCCAAAAACTCACACAGAGAAAATGGCGGTTAAAAAGTATAGTCCAAGATTAAAAAAACATACAATTCACAAAGAAGTTAAGTTAAAGTCGTAAGACTTTCTTAACTCTCTTTATCTTATAGGTCAGTAGCTCCAATGGTAGAGCGCCGGATTCCAAATCCGATGGTTACGGGTTCGAGTCCTGTCTGGCCTGCCACGATAAAATTTTTTTAAAAACAGTCGCGACTTTTTTTAAAAGAATTTTTAAGCTTAAATACTTGGAGTCGATTGTGAATAAATTTAAAACATACTATAAAAATGCTAAAGAAGAACTATTCAAAGTAATTTTCCCTATTAAAGAACAAATCAGATCTGCTTATCTTTCTGTTTTTGTTGTTGTAACAGTTATTACACTGTTTTTAGCATTAATTGACACAATCATGTCTTTAAGCTTATCAGCTGTAATGAACTAAGGATAATCAATGGCACAACAATGGTATGCAATACAAACTCACTCAGGTAGTGAATTAGCAGTTAAAAGAGCACTTGAAAGACTTTCAGAAGAAATGGCAGATGAAAGAATCTCAGAAGTATTAGTTCCAACAGAAGATTTAATTGAAGTAAAAAAAGGTAAGAAAACAATAGTTGAAAGACCTTTATATCCAGCATATGCTTTTGCTAAAATTGATTTAGATACTGCATTATGGCACAGAATTCAATCTATGCCAAAGGTTGGAAGATTTATTGGTGAATCAAAAAAACCAACTCCATTATCAAAAAAAGATATTGATGCTATTTTAGATAAAGTACAAAATAGAGCTGCGGCTAAACCAAAAGTTTCATTTGATGAAGGTGAAACTGTAAGAATAAATGAAGGACCATTTGCAAACTTCAATGGTATTGTTGAAGATTTTGATATGGCATCTGGAATGTTAAAATTAAATGTTTCTATTTTTGGAAGAAATACTCCAGTAGAGATTACATATACACAAGTAGAGAGAGTAATTTAACTCTCTTATTTTAGGCATTAGGCAATAAAACTTCGCTTCCTTTAGAGTTTTATTCCCTAATGCCTAAATCACATTAAAAACAAAATTTAAAAAGGAATTACGATGGCTAAAAAAGTAGAAGGTTTACTTAAACTTCAAATACCAGCTGGTGCTGCAAATCCATCACCTCCTGTTGGTCCTGCATTAGGTCAAAGAGGTATTAATATTATGGAATTTTGTAAAGCATTCAATGAAAAAACAAAAGATAAAGGTGGATTTACAATTCCTGTAGAAATCACTGTATATTCTGATAAAAGTTTCACGTTTGTTACAAAACAACCACCAATGACAGATTTAATTAAAAAGGTTTCTGGAATCAAAAAAGGTTCTGATAATCCATTAAAAAATAAAATTGGAAAATTAACGAAAGATCAAGTACTTGAAATCGTTGATATGAAAATTGCAGATTTAAATACTGATGATAAAGAACAAGCTTCAAAAATTGTTGCAGGTTCAGCAAGATCAATGGGTATTGAAGTTGAATTATAATTCAACAAAACAAGCCTGACCACTGGCTTTAAATAGCGGTAGCAAAAAAATATAAAAATTGCGGAGAAAAAAATGGCAAAAAAAGTTTCAAAAAGATTTAAAGCATTATCTGAAAAAATTGAAAATAGAAATTATTCATTAGCAGAAGGTTGTTCTTTAGTAAAAGAATTAAAATCTGCTAAATTTGATGAGTCAGTAGAAGTTGCGCTTAACTTAAATGTTGACCCAAGACATGCTGACCAAATGATCAGAGGTGCTGTTGTACTTCCAAATGGTACTGGTAAAACTGTTAGAGTAGCAGTATTTGCAAAAGGTGCTAAAGTAGACGAAGCAAAAGCTGCAGGTGCAGATATCGTTGGTAATGATGATTTAGTAGAAACTGTACAAGGTGGAGAAATTAACTTTGATGTTTTAATTGCAACTCCAGATTGTATGGGACTAGTTGGTAAACTAGGTAGAATTTTAGGACCAAAAGGTTTAATGCCAAATCCTAAAACAGGAACTGTTACTATGGACGTAACTAAAGCAGTTAATGATGCTAAAGGTGGTCAAGTAGCATATAGAGTTGATAAAAAAGGTAACATGCAAGCAGCTGTTGGTAAAGTATCATTCTCTGAAGAAGCTATTAAAGAAAATATTGAAGCATTCGTTGCAGCAATTAATAAAGCAAAACCTGCATCAGCAAAAGGTAAATATATTACTACTGCAGCTGTATCTTTAACTATGTCTCCATCTATCAAACTTGATACATTAGAGATTATGGATATTAAATAAGGATTTTTCCTTATTTAATAACATTCAATAATAAGGATTTTGATCCTTATGTTTGAGTGTTATTTCAAAGCACTGATATAAAACTAAAGACAGCTGGTAAGGAACTTCCTCGTTCCTTGTAAATCCCGCCGAAGTCGATGTTTTGAAGGGAGGAAAAAACAAGAATGACTAAAGCACAAAAATCAGAAGTTATTGATTTTTTAACTGGTGAATTTAAAGAGTCTCAAGCAATCGTTGTATGTGATTACAAAGGACTTTCTCACAAAGAGTTAGAATCTTTAAGAAAAGATGCTAAAGAAAATGGAACAAAAGTTCAAGTTGCAAAAAACTCTTTAGTTACTATCGCAGTTAAAAATGCAGAGTTAGGTGACATTGAATTAAATGGAACTAATATTTTCTTATGGTCTGAAGATCAAATCTCTGCTTGTAAAGTTGCTGATAAATTTGCTACTGCAAATAAAGATAAGTTCGAAATTAAGTCTGGTATTATTGAAGGTCAAATTGCTGATCTTGCAACTGTTAATGCATTTGCTAAATTACCATCTAGAGATGAACTTCTTGGTATGCTTGCAGCTACATGGATGGCTCCAGTTACTAACTTTACAATCGGGCTTGATGCTCTTAGAAAGAAAAAAGAAGAAGAGGCTGCATAATTGACCCCGCAATGAGCGAGGACAATAACTATTATGTAGAGTGAATAATTGTTGGTTTGTAAAGCAAACTATTAATAAAAATTAAAAGAAAATTATAAGGAACAAAGAAATGGCAATTTCTAAAGAAGACGTATTAGAGTATATCTCTGGTTTATCTGTATTAGAGTTATCTGAATTAGTTAAAGAATTCGAAGAAAAATTTGGTGTATCTGCACAACCTGTAGCTGTAGCTGGTGCTGTAGCTGGTGGAGCTGCTGAAGCTGCTGAAGAGCAAACTGAATTTAACGTAGTATTAGCTGACGCTGGTGCTAAGAAAATTAATGTTATTAAAGTAATTAGAGCATTAACTGGTCTTGGATTAAAAGAAGCTAAAGCAATGGCTGAAGAAGCTGGTGCAATCGTTAAAGAAGGTGTTTCTAAAGAAGACGCTGAAGCTGCAAAAGCTGAATTAGAAGGTGCTGGAGCATCTGTAGAATTAAAATAATTACTAGAAAGTAATTTTTTACCTGTATACAAGGCTATAAAAGCCTTGTATAAGATTAGCATCTTTGAAGGTTAAGGTTAGAATTTTAAGGAATTTTAACCCTATCCTTTAAGGATGCTTTTGCGCTTTATACACAAAGCTAAAAGTAAACCACATTTTTAATAAGGTCGACAATGTTAAACTCTTTAAAATCTGGTAATAGACTTAGAGTTGATTTTGCAAAAAATCCTCAACAAATTGAAATTCCAAATTTATTACAATTACAACAAAATAGTTATGAAAACTTCCTAATGATAGGGAAAGATGACCGAGCAGAAGCTGGTGTCGAAAAAGTTTTCAAATCAGTATTCCCAATCCATGATTCACAAAATAGAATAACATTAGAGTATATAGGTTCAGAAGTTGGTAAACCTAAATATGATGTTAGAGAATCTATGGTTAGAGGGCTTACTTACTCTATACCTTTAAAAATTAATATTAGATTAACTTTATGGGATTTAGACGAAAAGACTGGTGAAAAAATCGGTGTTAAAGATATGAAAGAACAATCTTTATTCATCAGAGAAATTCCACTAATGACTGACAGAACTTCTTTCATCGTAAATGGAGTTGAAAGAGTTGTTGTTAATCAATTACATAGATCTCCAGGTGTTATCTTCAAAGAAGAAGAATCAAACACTGCTGGAAATAAATTAATTTATACAGGTCAAATTATCCCTGATAGAGGTTCATGGTTATACTTTGAATATGATGCAAAAGATGTATTATATGTAAGAATTAATAAAAGAAGAAAAGTTCCTGTAACAATTCTATTTAGAGCACTTGGTTACTCAAAAGAAGATATTGTTAAATTATTCTACCCAGTATTAAATATCAAAATTAAAAACAATAAATTCTTAACAGAATTTAATCCTGATGACTTCACAGGAAGAGTTGAGTTTGATATTAAAGATGACAAAGGTAACTTAGTTATTGCTGCTGGTAAAAGACTTACAGCTAGAAAAGCAAAAGCTTTAGTTGATGGTGGTCTTAAATTAGTAGAATATCCAGTTGATTTATTAATGGATAGATCTACAGCTAATACAATCTTTGATCCAGAATCAGGAGAAGTATTATTTGACGCTTTAACTACATTAGATGAGTTAAAACTTAAAAAGTTACTTGACCTTGGTTTTGATAATTTTGATATTGCAAATGATTTAGCAACTGGTGTTGATGATTCTATTATCAATGCATTTAAAGCTGATGCAGAGTCTTTAAAACTATTAAAACAAACTGAACAAATTGATGATGAAAATGATTTATCAGCAATTAGAATTTATAAAGTTATGAGACCAGGTGAGCCTGTAACTAAAGAAGCTGCAAAAGAGTTTGTTAGAAAACTATTCTTTGACCCAGAAAGATATGACTTAACTAAAGTTGGTAGAATGAAAATGAACCACAAGTTAGGTGTAGATGTTCCTGAGTACGTAACTGTATTAACTTATGAAGATATTATTAAAACAGTACAATACCTTGTAAAAGTAAAAGCTGGTCACGGTCACATTGATGATAGAGATCACTTAGGTAACAGAAGAATTAGAGCTATTGGTGAATTATTAGCAAATGAGTTACACTCTGGGCTAATTAAAATGCAAAAAGCTATTAGAGATAAAATGACTACATTATCTGGTACATTAGAAGATATTATGCCACATGATTTAGTTAACTCTAAAATGATTACTTCAACAATTACTGAGTTCTTTACATCTGGTCAGTTATCACAATTTATGGATCAAACTAACCCATTATCTGAAGTTACTCACAAAAGAAGACTTTCTGCACTTGGTGAAGGTGGTTTAGTAAAAGAGAGAGCTGGATTTGAAGTAAGGGACGTTCACCCAACTCACTATGGTAGAATCTGTCCAGTTGAAACTCCAGAGGGACAAAATATTGGTCTTATCAATACTTTATCTACATTTGCAAAAGTAAATGAATTAGGATTTATTGAAGCTCCATATAAAAAAGTTGTTGATGGTGTTGTAACAGATGAGATTATCTATGTAACTGCTACTCAAGAAGAGGGAATGATTATTGCTCCAGGTTCAACAAAAATTGATGATAATGGAAAGATTTCAGAAAACTTAATTGAAGCTAGACAAGATGGTGAAATTTTATTAGTTGAAAGAGCAAAAGTTAACTTAATTGATATCTCTTCACAAATGGTTATGGGTGTTGCTGCATCTTTAATTCCATTCTTAGAGCATGATGATGCCAACAGAGCCCTAATGGGATCAAATATGATGAGACAAGCTGTTCCATTATTAAGACCTAATGCTCCTGTTGTAGGAACTGGTTTAGAAAAAACAGTAGCAAGAGACTCTTGGGAAGCTATTAAAGCTAGAAGAGCTGGTGTTATTGAAAAAGCAGATTCTAAAAATATTTACATCTCAGGTGAAGATGAAAATGGTGCATTTATTGACCATTATGAAGTTAATAAAAACGTTAGAACAAATAATAATACATCTTTTGGACAAAGAACTGCTATTAAAGAGGGTGATTTCATTGAAAAAGGTCAAGTTATTGCTGATGGTCCATCTATGGATAATGGTGAACTTGCGGTTGGTGTTAATGCTATGGTTGCATTCATGCCTTGGAATGGATATAACTATGAAGATGCGATTGTTCTTTCTCAAAGATTAATTAAAGAAGATGCATTTACTTCTGTTCATATTTATGAAAAAGATGTAGAGTGTAGAGAACTTAAACATGGTAATGAAGAGATTACAAGAGATTTACCAGGGGTAAAAGAAGAGTCTATTACTCATCTTGATAACTCAGGTATCGTTAAAGTTGGTACTTATGTTAAAGCAGGAATGATTTTAGTTGGTAAAGTTACTCCAAAAGGTGAAATTAAACCAACTCCTGAAGAAAGACTATTAAGAGCTATCTTTGGTGAAAAAGCAGGACACGTAATTAATAAATCATTATATTGTCCAACTTCAATGGAAGGTGTAGTTGTTGACGTTAAAGTATTCACTAAAAAAGGATACGAAAAAGACGAAAGAGCAGTTGCAGAAATTGAAGCTGAAAAAAGTGAATTAGATATTAAACACCATGATAAATTATTAATGCTTGATAGAGAAGAGATTCTTAAAATTAATGATTTATTATCTAAATCACCATTAGAAAAAGAGTTAGAATTAGACGGTAAAACATACAAAAAAGGTGATAATATCCCTGTTGATGTATTAGCAAGTGTAAATAGATTTGCTATGAAAAAAGTTGTTGCTTCTTATTCTAAAGAGATTGAAGCAAAATATAATAGTATTAAAGATCACTTCATTAAAGAAAAATCTACTTTAAGAGAAGATCATGAAGAGAAACTTCAAGTATTAGAACATGATGATATTTTACCAAGTGGTGTAATTAAACAAGTTAAAGTTTATGTAGCTACAAAAAGAAAAATTAAAGTTGGGGATAAAATGGCAGGAAGACACGGTAACAAAGGTATCGTTTCTAACATCGTTCCTCAAGTTGATATGCCATACTTAGAAGATGGAACTACAGTTGACGTTATTCTTAACCCACTAGGGGTACCTTCAAGGATGAATATTGGTCAGATTATGGAAGTTCACTTAGGTTTAGTTGGTAAAAAAATTGGTAATCAAATTCAAGAAATTTTTGAAGCAAAAAGAGATGAGTTTGTAAAAGAACTAAGAGAAAAAATGACTGAAATTGCTTCAGTTGCTAAGCTTATGAATGGTAAAGAGTTTATGGATTCTTTATCTGATGAAGAGCTTATTAAATATGGTCAAGACTGGGCAAAAGGTGTAAGATTTGCTACTCAAGTATTCGATGGTGTTCAAGTTGATGAATTTGAAAAACTATTTGAATTAGCAAAAATTGATACTGATGGTAAGTCTACATTATATGATGGTAAGACTGGTGATAAAATGAAAGAGAGAGTAAACGTAGGTTACATGTATATGCTAAAACTTCACCACTTAGTTGATGAAAAAGTTCACGCAAGATCTACTGGACCTTACTCACTTGTTACACAACAACCAGTTGGTGGTAAAGCACTATTTGGTGGACAAAGATTCGGGGAAATGGAAGTTTGGGCTCTTGAAGCATATGGAGCTACAAGTGTTCTTAAAGAAATGTTAACGACTAAGTCGGATGACGTTGAAGGTAGAACAAGAGCTTATAGAGCTATTGCAAACGGTGAAAATGTTCCAAGATCAGGTGTTCCTGAAACATTCTTCGTATTAACTAAAGAGCTTAAAGCTTTAGGTTTAGATGTTGATATTTTTGACGAGGTGGAAGATAATGAGTAATAATGAAAGAGTATTAGAACCTATTGAAATAAAAGAACTAGAAAGACCACAAGATTTTTCTGCTTTTCAATTAAGATTAGCTAGTCCAGAAAAAATTCTTTCTTGGTCTTCTGGTGAGGTTAAAAAACCAGAAACTATTAACTATAGAACATTAAAACCTGAAAGAGATGGTCTTTTTTGTGCAAAGATTTTCGGACCTGTAAAAGATTACGAATGTCTTTGTGGTAAATATAAAAAGATGAGATACAAAGGTGTTGTATGTGAAAAATGTGGTGTTGAAGTAACATCATCAAAAGTTAGAAGACACAGAATGGGTCATATTGATTTAGTATCTCCTGTTGCTCATATCTGGATGGTATCTTCACTTCCAACAAGAATAGGTACATTACTTGGTGTTAAATTAAAAGATTTAGAAAGAGTATTATACTACGAAGCATATATTGTATCTGAACCAGGTGAAGCATATTATGATAATGAAAAGACTAAAAAAGTTAATAAATATGATATCTTAAATGAAGAACAATATAGAACAATTTCTGATTTATTTGATCACACAGGTTTTGAAGCAAACATGGGTGGAGATGTAATTAGAGATTTATTAGAAAATTTAGATTTAATTGAGTTATTAACTGTATTAAAAGCTGATATGGCAGCTACTAAATCTGAAGCTAAGAGAAAAACTATTGTTAAAAGACTTAAAGTTGTTGAAAACTTTATTAACTCTGGAAATAGACCTGAATGGATGATGTTAACTCAACTTCCAGTTCTTCCACCTGATTTAAGACCACTTGTATCATTAGATGGTGGTAAGTTTGCAGTTTCAGACGTAAATGACCTTTACAGAAGAGTTATTAACAGAAATAACAGACTAAAAAGATTAACAGAACTTGATGCACCAGAAATTATTATCAGAAATGAAAAAAGAATGCTTCAAGAAGCAGTAGATGCATTATTTGATAATGGTAAAACTGCAAATGCAGTAAAAGGTGCTAATAAAAGACCTCTTAAATCTTTATCTGAAATTATTAAAGGTAAACAAGGTAGATTTAGACAGAACTTACTTGGTAAAAGGGTTGACTTCTCAGGTAGATCTGTAATTGTTGTTGGGCCTTCTTTAAATATGGACCAATGTGGTATTCCTAAGAAAATGGCTTTAGAGTTATTTAAACCACACTTAATGGCTAAATTAGAAGAAAAAGGTTATGCAACTACTTTAAAATCTGCAAAAAGATTAATTGAATCAGAAGCAAATGAAGTATGGGAATGTTTAAATGAAATTGTTGATGAATATCCAGTATTACTGAATAGAGCACCAACACTTCACAAACTTTCTATTCAAGCATTTCACCCAACATTAATTGATGGGAAAGCAATTCAGTTACACCCATTAGTATGTTCTGCATTTAATGCCGACTTCGATGGTGACCAAATGGCTGTTCACGTTCCTTTATCACAAGAAGCAATTGCGGAAGCAAAAATTCTTATGATGTCTTCGATGAACATTCTTTTACCAGCATCTGGTAGAGCTATTGCTGTACCATCACAAGATATGATTTTAGGTATTTATTACCTATCATTAGAAAAAGATGGTGTAAAAGGTGAACATAAACTATTTACAGATGTAAATGAAGCAACTATTGCTTTAGAAATGGGTCAAGTTGATTTACATGCGAAAATTAGAACAAAAATTAACGATAAAGTTATTCATACAACTATTGGTAGATTAATTGTTCATGAAATTTTACCTGATTTTGTTCCTGTTGAATTATGGAATAAAATTTTAAAGAAAAAAGATATTGGTGCACTTGTTGATTATATTTACAAATATGGTGGATATAAAGTAACTCCAAGATTTTTAGATAACCTTAAAAACTTAGGTTTTAGATATGCAACTGATGCTGGTATTTCAGTATCAATTGATGATATTAGAGTTCCTGAAACTAAAGAAGAGCATATCACTAAATCTAAAAAAGAAGTTATTGAAGTTCAAAAACAGTTTGCACAAGGTTTATTAACTGAGCAAGAAAGATATAATAAAATTATTGATATTTGGACTGAAGTTAACAATAAACTTGGTTCTGAAATGATGAATTTAGTACAAAGTGACAAAGATGGGTTCAACTCTATTTATATGATGGCCGATTCAGGGGCTAGGGGTTCTGCTGCTCAGATTAGACAGTTATCAGGTATGAGGGGTCTTATGGCTAAACCTGATGGTACTATTATTGAAACACCAATTATTTCAAACTTTAAAGAAGGTCTAAACGTACTTGAGTACTTTATTTCTACTCACGGTGCAAGAAAAGGTCTTGCGGATACAGCACTTAAAACAGCAAATGCTGGTTACTTAACAAGAAAGCTGATTGACGTTTCTCAAAATGTTAGAATTACAATTGAAGATTGTGGTACTCACGAAGGTATCGAAATAACAGATATCTCTTCAGGTAATGAACTTATTGAGTCTTTAGAAGAAAGAATTACAGGTAGAGTAATTGCAGAAGATATTATTGATCCAATTTCAAATGAGATTTTATTTGCAGAAGGTTCATTAATTTCTGAAGATGATGCAAAAGTTGTTGCTGAAGCTGAAGTTAAATCTGTAGTTATTAGAACTCCATTAACTTGTAAAGTTGAGCATGGTTTATGTTCTAAATGTTATGGTCTAAACTTAGGTGAGCAAAGAAAAGCTACTCCAGGTGAAGCAGTTGGTGTTGTTGCTGCTCAATCAATTGGTGAGCCAGGAACTCAGCTTACACTTAGAACATTCCACGTTGGTGGTACTGCGTCTGCAACTCAAACAGAAAGAGAGTTAAGAGCTGATAAAGAAGGTTTCATTAGATACTACAATATCAGAACTTATACAGACAAAAATGGTAAGCAAATTGTTTCAAATAGAAGAAATGCGGGTATTTTATTAGTTGAACCTAAAATTAATGCACCATTTAAAGGTAAGGTTTCAGTTGAAACTATTCATGAAGAGACTATCTTAACAATTACAAATGGTAAAGAAGAGAAAAAATACTATTTAAGAAAGAATGACGTTGCTAAGCCAAATGAGCTTGCAGGTGTTTCTGGTAAAATTGAAGGTAAATTATATTTACCATATAGAGATGGACATGAAGTAGAAGAAAATGAATCTATCGTTGAAATGATTAAAGATGGATGGAATGTTCCAAACAGAATTCCATTTGCCGCTGAATTAAAAGTTCAAGATGGAGCACCAATTACATCTACTATTATCTCTGGGTCTAAAGGAATAGTTAAATACTATAAACTTAAAGGTGATTATTTAGAAAGAAGACATGACATTAAAGCTGGTGAAGCTGTAAATGAAAAAGGTCTATTTGCTGTTATCGTTGATGGTGAAGACAGAGAAGCTTTAAGACACTATGTTGCAAGAGGTTCTGTTGTTGAATTAGATGATAACTCAGAAGTAGAAAAAGATTCAGTTATTGCAAACCCAGCAAGTGCAGAGCAAGTTGTAATTGCTGAGTGGGATCCATATTCAAATCCTTCTATTGCAGAAGAAAAAGGTAAGATTTCATTCGAAGATGTTATTCCAGGTGTTACAGTTGCAGAGCAATTTGATGAATTAACAGGTACATCTAAACTTGTTGTTAACGAATATATTCCTGCTGGTTATAAACCAACAGTTGTATTAACTACTGAAAACAAAGAGTTATTAAGATACTCTTTAGAGCCTAAAACTTCATTATTTGTAAGTGAAGGTCAAAAAGTAGAAGTTGCAGATATCATTGGTAAAACACCAAAAGCAACTCAAAAATCAAAAGATATTACTGGAGGTCTTCCAAGAGTATCTGAATTATTTGAAGCAAGAAGACCAAAAGCAATTGCTGTATTAGCATCTTTTGATGGTATTGTTTCATTTGGTAAGCCGCTTAGAAATAAACAAAGAGTTATTGTTACTGATGAAAATGGTAACAAAGCAGAGTACTTAGTTGAAAAATCTAAGCAAATTTTAGTACATGAAGGTGAATTTGTTCACGCTGGTGAAGCATTAACTGATGGTCAAGTTTCTCCTCATGATGTATTAAGAATTTTAGGTGAAAAAGCATTACATTACTTTATTGTATCTGAAGTACAACAAGTATATAGATCTCAAGGGGTAAATATTGCTGATAAACATATTGAGGTTATTTTATCTCAAATGTTAAGACAGGTATCTATTTTAGATGGTGGGGATACTAAATTCATCATTGGAGATATGGTATCTAAAAAGAGATTCAAAATTGAAAATGAGAAAATTATCAAGCTTGGTGGTAAACCAGCAATTGCTGAACCATTATTACTTGGTATTACAAGAGCTGCTGTAACATCAGACTCTATTATCTCTGCTGCATCGTTCCAAGAGACTACTAAGGTATTAACAGAAGCTGCAATTAGTGCAAAAATGGATATGTTAGAAGACTTAAAAGAAAACGTTGTAATTGGTAGAACAATTCCTGTAGGAACTGGTCTATACAAAGATCAAAAGATCAAATTCGCTTCAACTGAAGAAGAAGCTGAGTAAACCAAATAGGGCTTTTGCCCTAATGGTATATAAAGATGGATATACTTTCACTTTTTTTCATTTTTGTAGCCATTGAACTTTTTGAAACAAACTGGCAAAAATCAGATTCTATACATGGAATCTTACTTAATAACTATAAAGTATATAGATACAACATTTTCTTATTTTTCTTATTAAACTTTAGTTTTATTTATTCAATTTTTTTAGTAATATATTTACAAAATAACTCATTTTGGATGTTAAGTATTGTAGGTATAAAGTTTTTAGATATCGCATTTAAACTAAATATTATGTCAAGAATCAATAGTGATACACCTTTAGAAAATATTATGCCTAATATTAAAGTAGGTTTATTATTTAGATATGCAAATGTAATAATTTATCCAATTACTTTTTTATTTGCTACAAATTATTTTATTTTTTAAAATTGATAATCACTATTAATTAAATTTAAGAATAATATGGATATTATTTTATCCATGAATACACAAGAATTTAAATACCTTATAAAAAATGCAAAATATAAAACAAAGTACGAACCAATAATCTCTTCCATAGATGATTCTATCTACGCATATGAAGCACTTTCAAAATTTGAAATTAAACAAGATGTAATTAGTACAGAGGAAATATTTAGAAAACTGCATCATAATAATATGCTTTTCTTTGAACTTGAAAGAAGAAATAAAGAGTTACAAGTTGAATGTTTTGATATGGATAAAAAATTATTTCTAAACTTTGATGCTGATATTGTTAATACAATTGAGCAAAAAGAGTATTGGGAGAATTTTTTAAGTCCACATAAAAAAGATGTAGTAGTAGAAATAACTGAAAATGGAAGTGATGATGAAAAGAGTGCAGAAATAATAAGACAATTTAGTCAATGGCTAAAAAATAAAGATATTGACTCTGCACTAGATGATTTTGGACAAGACGGATCAATGTTTTCTTTCTTTTTAATGGGACAAAGTAAATATATTAAAATTGATAAATCCTTTTTAAGACAAATAGCTTCAAATAAAAACTATATTTACTATTTAGAAGGATTATTAAAAACTATCAGTAGAAATGGGCAGAAGTCTATTATTGAAGGTATAGAAACAAAATATGATTATCAATTGGCAAAAAAACTAGAGTGTGACTATATGCAGGGTTACTACTTTAATCATTTAGTAATCATAAAATGATATACTTTTAAAAAAGAAGGAGTCCAAATGCAATACTTAGTAATAGCATATGATAATGAAGGTGCATTAGAAAAAAGACTTGAAGTAAGAGATGCTCATATTGAAGGTACAAAAAAATTAATGGCTGAGGGGAAAGTAATTAAAGCTGGTGCTTTAATTGAAGAAGATCAAATGGTAGGTTCAACTTTATATGTTGATTTTGAAAATGATGATGAAATCAATGAATGGCTTTCAAATGAGCCATACGTACAAAATGGCGTATGGAATATGGAAGAGTTCCAAATCGTACCTGTAAAACTACTTCCAAACGCATAATAATATTTCCAAAAAAAGCCCATAAACTCTTATAATATGGGCTTACTTTAATCCAAATCTTTCCATTAATTTTCGATTCTTTTTATATTATTCACAGTTTTTTAACGGTACTATGTACGGTACTGAAGAAATATTAAAAAGTGAGTACCGTAATAAAATGGCAAGAACCGTTAAACTCCCTAGATTATACGCAACTTAAAAATGCTATAAAATGAACTCGTATGTTAATATCCTTTATTCTCTTCCCACTCTAAATTAATTTATTAAAGGTGTAATATAATATTATTTTAAATTAGAAAAAGGCAAAAAATTGGGTATAAATAAGCTTGATAAGAAAAGAAGGATTATAGATATAATAAAGTTTGCTATTATTTGTGTAATAGTTTTTTCTTTTTTATTATTATTTTTTCCTTCAAAAATTTTAGTAGTGTTTTCTTTTATTTTAATATGTTTATTTAGTTTAATTTCTCTTTTTTATTATTCTTATCGTGCAAATGAAGATGATAGAAAAATAATTATTGATATGTGGAAAATTTATTATTCATTTATTTTTGTATTTATAACTACTTTATTTGCTTTATTGGGTTATGGGCTGGATAAAAGTATTGATATGCAAAAAAATAAAATTGATTATTTGGTGAGTGTAAAGAAAAAAAAAGAAGCAGAAAAAATATATCAAGATTATTTAGAAACGAATGAAATTATTATTAATCTTTTTTCTCCTCTAACAATAGTAGAATTCTTTGAAGAAAGAAATTTTTCGTCATCTAGTAATAATAAAGAAAATAATGCTTATATATTTTGGTATATAAATTTTTTATGTTTATTAATAAGTTTAATGACTTTAATTCTATTTTTAAGAGCTATAGTTGAATTTAATGAGTTTAAGAAATAAAAGAATTAAATGTACATAAAATTGAATATAGAATTTGTGTCTTTTCCTTCCCCCCCCTTCTCTAACTTATAAAAGAGATAAAATCATATTTAAGACTAAAAGGAAATCTGTATTTTCTTCTCCTCAAAAAAGTAATAGAGGTGTCTCAGGTGTAACTCTAAGTAATACATTAGTAAGACTTGGATATTAAAATAGGCATATTGTGCATGGCTTTAGAAGTATGTTCTCTACTACTGCGCATAATTTTTATAAAGAACATGGTTTTCATTCTGATAGTATAGAAGCTTGTTTATCTCATAAAGAAAAAGTTTAATATAATAGAGAATCAAAGTTTAAGTACTTTGAAGAGAAGAGGGAGCTTATTCAGTGGTATGCAGATTGGTTGGATAAACTCCTCTGTTAAGATAACTAAAAAGTTATATTAATCTTCATCTTCATCATGATTATAATCATCATAGGCATCATTGTTGTCATTATGAGCATCAGCCCAATCATCCATATCTGCATCATTGTTTGGATTATTTATATCACTCCATAAATCATTATAGTCTCTAGACATTCTTTTTCCTTTTATATTTAATTGATATAGTTGATAAACTCTATTTTTGAAACGTTGATATTCTTTAATATGCTATAGAGTAAACCTAACTTTACTAACTTCTTCTTATCCACTGGAATAATTAATATCTTTTTATTTTCTTGCTTATAGACTCTGTGATTACCCTTGTTTAATCTTTCAAACTTATAACCAATTGAATTTACATATGATATTAACTCTTTTTCAGTTAAATTAGATTTAGAAACCATTATTTTCCTTTTGAACCTTTTGGGTTATTAGGATTCAATTGAGATCTCCTATTTCTATGTACTTTTGAATAAACACTATGTGTGCGTTAGTATCTTTATTTGAATTTGCTTAATTTCCTTTATGGTTATTGTTTGTCATATCTTCCTCCTTAAAAATTTAATTGAAATTGTGTCACAATATGTTAATTTAAGATAGGAATTAGGCTGGACAACTTTTTATGGATGGAAAAATTAGAAGTATTGAAGAGGTTTTTGATTGGTATTTAAAAGCAATAGATGTAAAACTCGATAGAAAAACTATTGAAAGATATATAAAAAATGAATCTCAAAAAGTAGAAAAGAATACTGATGTTTTCGATAATTTAGTAAATAATATTCTAGAATCAATAGAGTTTCAAGATAATTCTAAAGAACATTTTAAATACTTGCTAGAAAACTTTATTGAAGTTTATAAATGTTTTACTCAATATGTTGAATCTTACCATACCTCACAAAAACAATTAGACTTTTTATTAGCAAAGGACATCGTTATTCCATTTCTTGCTCTATTCAGTTCATATGTGTTTGGCAAGCATTTAATTATATTAAGACAAATAAAACCAGATGAAGTAAAAAAGTCTTTTCAAAAATTTTTAGTTTGGGCAGAAAGAAACATCTGTCAGCAAGATATAAAAAAATATTTAATAGGTACGTACGAAAAAGATGAAGACTATGACAAAGGCTATGATACTGTAAGAAAGTTAATAAACAGTTGGCTTGATTTAGAAGAACAAACTATTCCTAAGAAAGAACACCTTCAAAAAATAGTTCAATATTTAAAATATTGTAACAAAGCAACACACCTTAATTTACATAACCTATCACTTTTTTCAAAGCTTTTTCAATTTATTAATAAAGAACTTGAAAATAATTTTAATTATAAGGAAATAGAACTTCTTGTAGAACACTATTTTTGCTTATTAGAGTTTTATTCAGTTTCATCAACATCATTTGATATTCAAGAAACTGAATATAGAATTTATACTGAGCTTTTAAATCATATTAATCCTAATATAATAAATCTTAACCATTATTTTGATGATTATTTTATATGGCTTCGAAAAGTTGTAAAAAGAGATTATATTACTCCCTATAAATTGATAAAAAAAGTACTTGAGAGAAATAGGTTATTTTACAATTTATCTGAAACAGATTGTATGAAATATATTGAAACAAATCTTCCTGTATTATATTTTAATAAAACTAAACATCAAAATGAATATGTTGATTTATGGAATCAAATGAATTCACAAAAAGACAATATTGAACAACTTACACAATCAGCTAGTAGTAAGTTACTGACTAAACTGTACGTTGAACATTTAGATATGAAAAAAGAGAAAACTCTGGATGACAAAACAGAATGCCATGAGATTTTCAAGAAGTTAGAAAGTGAATTTAAAGAGGATGATACAAATCAATATATATGTTTTTTAAAAACTCGTTACTTTATTTTTGATAATAAACCAAAAGAAGCATTAGAATATTGTAAAAAATGTGTTGAATTAGGCATTGGAAAACTGGGAGAACATTTTAAAGAAGCTGTTATGACTGGTATTTTACTATCGGCTAAGAATAATAGAAAAAAAGAATATAACTTTTTCAGAACGATAGCAATCAAATATGATAGCTTGTTTTTTAACAGATTAAAAATTCCAGCTTATGGAAGAGGTGGCAAAGTGGTCGATATTCCTGAAGACAAAAACAATTTTACAGAGCTTATAAATGAATATAACAATTATTTTTGTCATAAGTTCGAATAATAGATACATAAATACTAGTTTTTATACAAATAACTATCAACTTCCATATCATTACCTCTAGCACTTTGTTCTGTTAAATTTGATTCTTCAATTTCATATCCATACTTGTCTAAATAATTAGTTTACTCTAAGTACTTATCTAAAAATGCAAATAAAGTAGGATTTTTAATTATTCGTTCTGATTCAGCTAATAAATCAATAAGTAAGTCAATTTTTTGACTAGGCTCTAATCTGATAAGCTCTTTGATATCATCAAATTGTTCCATTGCTTCATCAAGATACATTGCTAACCTAAATGGACATTTGTATTTTTTTATTTCATCAATAAAATACTCATATTCAGTTTCATAGTAGAATATTGCACAATCTCCAACTGCCTCTACAGGTTTTCCTAGTTTTATTTCAATAATCATAGTTTTTCCTTTTTAAATTGAATACAGAAACTTTACAATAGCATTGATTCTAAATAATAGTATAGGATCTACTCCTGTACTAAAAATTACAAGACTATAAAATAACTTAACAATATACCTTAATATCAATATTAAAATTAAATATAATAAAAGAAAAAAACTGCAATAATTATAAATATATTTCATAATATAAATAAGAAGGAGTTAATTATGTTATCTAATAAGATGAAAATGGTTTTACCCATTATTGTTGCAATTTTTATTGCTATTTTACCAACTCCAGAAGGTTTAACAACAAATGCTCATTATTTCTTTGCAGTATTTATTGGTGTAATCGTAGGATTGATTTTAGAACCAATTCCAGCAGCAATGATTGGATTAGTAGGTGTTGCATTTAGTGCAACTTTTGGATTAGTAAGTGATAGTGCAAAGGCAAGTAGAGATTGGGCTTTAAGTGGTTTTTCTAATGGTGTTATCTGGCTTATTTTTGCTGCATTTATGTTTGCCCTTGGATATAAAAAATCTGGGCTTGGTAAAAGAATAGCCTTATTATTAGTAAAAAAACTAGGAAAAACTTCTTTAGGATTAGGGTATGCAGTTGCTTTTGCAGATGGTATTTTATCTCCATTTATGCCTTCAAACACGGCAAGAAGTGCAGGTACTATTTTCCCTATTGCAATTAATATTCCACAAATGTTTAATTCAACTCCTGATAATGAACCAAGAAAATTAGGTGCTTATATCTCTTGGGTTGCAATTGCAGCTACTTGTGTTACAAGTTCTATGTTTTTAACCGCACTTGCACCAAATTTACTTGCAGTTTCTTTAGTTGAAAAAAATGCTAACATAGTTATCTCTTGGGGACAATGGTTTTCAACATTAGCAATTATTATGATTCCACTGTTTTTATTAGTACCATATTTAGCTTATTTAATTTATCCACCAGAACAAAAACATTCTCCCGAAGCTCCAGCTTGGGCAACTGAAGAGTTGAAAAAAATGGGTTCTATTACTAAAAAAGAACTTATTATGTTAGGACTTGGTATGTTAGCTTTAGTATTATGGATTTTTGGTAAACAAGTAGGAGTAAATAGTACAGTTGCAGCTATTTCTGTATTATGTTTACTTGTTTTAACAAATGTTATTACTTGGGATGATGTTATTTCAAATAAAGGTGCAATCAATGTATTTATTTGGTTTGCAACTTTAGTTGCTATGGCAGGAGGGCTTAAAAAAGTAGGTTATTTAGATTGGGCAGCAGGATTAATTTCTACTTGGCTTCAAGGCTTAACTCCTTCAATAGTAGTATTGGTACTTGTTGTATTATTCTTCTTATTCCACTATTTATTTGCTAGTGTTACGGCTCACGTTGTAGCTTTATTACCACTATTTTTAGGAATTGGAGTAAACCTTATTCCTGCTGATATGGTTCCTTCATTAGCTCTTTTATTAGTTGGATCTTTAGGTTTAATGGGTATTTTAACACCATATGCAACAGGACCATCGCCTATTTGGTATGGAGCAGGCTATATCTCTCAAGCAAAATGGTGGATGTTAGGTGCAATCTTTGGAGCTATCTATTTAGCAGCACTTGTTCTTTTAGCATTATTTATATTATAAAGAAGTAGCACTTTAAGTGCTACTTTTATAAAATAACTCTTATGACACCCTTTCAAAAATTTAATAAATGGTTTGACCAAAACTCAAATAAAATTCTATGGATAGTATTAGGCTTACAAGCTTTGATTGTAGCAATTGCAAGTTACAATAATTAGTTCATAAAATACATAACAATTCATAAATTTTATTCTTCTATAACTGCCTTGTAAATATAATTTCTAAAATAATAGAAAGGCAAATCATGAAAAAAATCATTTCAACTTTAGCAATTATTACTACAACAATTGTAAATGCACACTTTTTGACATTTATACCATCTACGGATAATGTTAATTCAAAAAAACAATCAACAATAAAACTTGATGCTATGTTTATTCATCCTTTTGAACAAACTGGTATGACAATGGAAAAACCTAAAGGTATTTATTTAGGAAACAAAAAAGAAGAATTGCCTTTAAAAGAAGTTAAAAAGTTTGAACATAAGGCATGGGAAACTACATATAAGATAAGAAGACCTGGTGTTTATAAGTTTTTTGTGCAACCAGAGCCATACTTTGAACCAGATGAAGGAAAATATATATATCATGTACCAAAATCAATAATTTCAGCATATGGAATGGAAGATGGTTGGGATGAACCACTTGGGTTAAAGTATGAAATCATACCTATGACTAAACCTTTTTCTTTATATGCAGGTAACATTTTTACAGGTAAAGTTTTACATGATGGAAAGCCTGCTAGTAATGTAGAAGTAGAAGTTGAACTATATAATGAGTTTGGATTAAAAGCACCAAGTGATACTCATATTACACAAGTTGTTAAAACAGATGAAAATGGTAATTTCTCTTTTGTAATGAATCACAAAGGGTGGTGGGGATTTGCTGCACTTATAGAAGAAGGGCAAAAAGAGTACAAAGGGAAAATGTATCCTATTGAAAATGGTGCATTAATTTGGATTAAGGCTTACTAATTATGCATATATCTGATGGAATTTTAACAAGCGAAGTAGCTATAGGAACTGCAATTATTTCTGTTGGACTTTTAGCTTTTTCTTTTAAGGATTTAAAAAACAAAAATATAGCTATAGTATCAGCAATGTCTGCACTATTTTTCATAGCTTCATTTGTTCATATTCCATTAGGTTTTGTTCAAATACATTTAATTCTTATTGGAGTAATAGGTATAGTTTTAGGAGCTCAAGTTTTCTTGGCTATTTTTATAGCACTTCTTTTACAAGCAACACTTTTAGGATATGGTGGAATTAGTTCTTTAGGTGCCAACTTAATAATTATGTCTTTACCTGCTTATTTACTATATTTGGCTTCTAAAATGCAATTGTTAAATATCTTTCCAGAAAAACTAAAATATTTTATGATAGGATTCTTAGCAGTTTTTCTAGCTACTTTACTGTTAGCATTGATATTAGCTTTATCAAAAGAAGAGTATTTATATGCTTCATATACAGTATTTTTAGCAAATATTCCTGCTATGTTTATAGAAGGATTAATAACACTGTTTTTAATTAATTATTTAAAAAAATCAATTCCTGATTTATTAGACGAGGCAAAAGTTTGAGAGTAGCTTTTTTAGTATGTTTTTTATGTTTGAATTTATTTGCACATAAATTGAATCTTTTTTTAGATTATGAAGAGGATAAACTTTATATTTATTCTTATTTTAATTCAGGTGCTCCATGTAAAAACTGTAAAATAGAACTTTTTGATTCAAAGCAGATATTATTAAAAACTTTAGAAACTGATGAAAAGGGTGAATACTTTTTAAAAGATTATGAGAAAGTATCATATGTAAAAGTTGAAGCATTAGGTGGACACTTGGCAAAAGAAAAAATTAATGATGCTTTAAAAAATGACAAAGAGAAAAAAGCAGAAATAAAAAGCGAAAGCTCAATTTTATCCTCTATTATTGCAATAGGATTAATTATTTTAATTTTCTTAGGTTTAAAAAGAGTAAAAAAGTGATAAATCTTTCTCCTACGGCTAGTTTTATAGCTGCAATTTTTTATTCTCTTTTTATTAGTTTCTCAAATGTTGAGTTTCTTTATTTCCTTCCTTTACTTTATGTACTATTTTGTGAGTATAAAAACTTTTTTCAAATTTTTAAAAGAGTGATTTTACTTAATGTATTTATTGTGATGATTTTTGTAGTTTTACTTTTTCAAACTTCTTTAGATGAAGCCTTAAATGTATATTTACGAACAAATATGATTATTATCTTTAATATAGCAATATTTTTCAGATCAAGTGGTTATGATATAGTAAGAGCTTTAAATGACTTGAAGTTCCCTAAAACAGTAGTTAGTTCAATATACTTTACTCTAAAAATGATACAAGTTTTAAGTGATGAATTAAAAACGATAAGGCAGACTTTAAAAGCAAGAGGTTTTAGGGCTAATTCTTCACTTTTTGCTTATGAAACATATGGAAACTTATTTGGACATATTTTTGTTAAATCAATAAGAAAAGCATATGCTTTAGAACAAACTTTTAGCCTAAGAGGTTTTCATGGTAGAATATATCTTATAAATACTATTAAAATCTCTTTTTATGATTTAATACTAATATTTCTAATCACACTTATTTATGTAAAAAGGTTTATTGTATGAGTTGCTCAATAAATGTAAAAAATGTATCCTATGAGGTAAATGAAAGAGTTCTTTTTGAAAATATAATTTTAAATGTATCCCATGAAGAGAAAATTGCAATTATTGGTTCAAATGGAAGTGGAAAGAGTTCTTTTTTAAAAATTGTTGCAGGTCTTGTAAAACCAAAAGAAGGTGAAGTATTTTTATTCCATGAAAAAATGAACAAGCTAAAAGATTTTAAAAAATATAGGTCTGATATTGGATATTTACCCCAAGATGTAAATGATCTTTTTCTTTGTCCTACAGTTATAGAAGATGTAATGTTTAATCTAAGAGCTAAAGGAATAAAAAAAGATGAAGCTTATGCAAAAGCAATTAAAATTTTAAAAGAGTTAGAAATTGTGCATTTAGAAAATAGAAATATTTATGATTTAAGTGGAGGAGAACAAAAAATAGTGGCTTTGGCTAGCATTTTAATTACTAAACCAAAAATTTTATTACTTGATGAACCAACAAATGCCTTAGATGAAGAAGCCGAAAAGAAAATAGTAAACATCTTAAACAGTATTAAAAAGTCAATGATTATAGTTTCTCATCACAAATCATTTATTGAAAGTCTTGCTCCTACAATTTATAGATTAAAAGAAAACTCTTTAGAAAAAATCAATTAGTAAATTAATTGCTAAGAATTTTAGATATACTTACGCTAATATATAACATAGGACAATCATGGATTTTAATAAATTAGATACTAAAACAAAAGAAGAATTAAGTTCTCAGTTTAAAGAATATTGTGAAACTTTAGGTGGGAAAAACTTCTTTTTAAAAACATTAGAAGAAATAAGAGATATCAAACCAAACCCTTTATTAAATAAAACAGGAGCTTTTCATACAAGTAAAGCAAGAATTTCATTAAGTAAATCTTTATTTAAAGATACTTTTACAACGCTTTTTGACTCAATTAGAAGAGAAGAAAAACTAGGGGATATGCTAGATGGAATCAATCCAAAAGAGTACAAAGTTGTAATGAATATGATTAAAACTTTAAAACCAACTACAGTAACTTTTGAATCAAAAGAGACAGGAGAAACTTTTACTTTTCCTATTTTAGATACAAGTGTTGAGAAGAAGACTAAAGTGACTTTTGCATTTAAAGCATTTTTCTTTTATCATTTAGATGAGGCTAAAAAAGCTTTAGCTTATGAAGATAAATAGATGATAAGAGATCCAAAAGAAAGGGATGATATTAACATTGGATTAAAAGTTAATATTGTTTTGAAAAAAGATCAAAGAACAAATAAACTTACACAAGGTGTAGTAAAAAAACTTTTAACTAACTCTTCATATCACCCACATGGAATAAAAGTTCAGTTAGAAGATGGACAAGTAGGAAGAGTAAAAGAGATTTTATAATGACATTGTATGTAGATGGTGATGCTTTTCCTAATCTTTTAAAACCTATTCTTTTAAGAGCAATTGAAAGACTAGGTTTAAAAACTCTTGTAATAGCAAACAAAAAAATCAATATTGGTAAATCTTCAAATATCACTTATATGGTAGTAGACCAAGGAGCTGATGAAGCTGATAATAAAATTGTTGAGCTTTTACAAGAAGGTGATTTAGTTATTACTGCTGATATTCCCTTAGCTTCTAGGACTATAGAAAAACAAGCCCATGCAATAGACCATAGAGGTTTAGAATATACGCAAGACAATATAAAAGAGTGTCTAGCAGTTAGAAATCTAATGCAAGAGATACGTGATAGTGGTGAAATAACAAAAGGACCAAGTGCCTTTACTCAAAAAGATGCACAGAAGTTTGCAAACTCTTTAAATGCATTTTTGCAAAATTGCAAAATGTAATACTTTATTTACTCCTTTAAATATTTAGATACCATTGCTTTATGAATTTAACTAAAGAACAAAAAGATATTATAAAAGCAGTTAGTAGAAACAAAAATATAAAGATAAATGCTTTTGCAGGTACGGGTAAAACAACTACTTTAAAAGAAGTTGCAAATGAGTATAATGATAAAAGAATTTTATACTTAGCATTTAATAGTGCAATCAAAAATGAAGCAAGCTCGATTTTTCCAAATAATACAAATGTAAAAACAACCCATGGACTTGCATACTCTGCAATTAAAAAATATACACAAATAGATTTAAACTCACTTGTAAATTATCGTGCTATTGATATCGCAAATGAGTTTGAAATACCATACACACAAGCAGTTAGTGCACTAAGAATATTTGAAAACTTTTGTAATAATACTCAAGATGAAATCTCAAAAGATGACACAGAACATAAAACTGCAAAAAAGATGTTTGACCAAATGCTAATTGGTGTTTTAAAACCTACTCATAGTTTTTATTTAAAGTATTACTATCTTCTTATATCAAAAGAGCAAATCCCTCAATTTGAGTATGATATTGTGATGCTTGATGAAGCACAAGATACAAATGAAGTAACTTTAGGTATCTTTGAAGCAATTAGTTCTAAGGTTAAAGTATATGTAGGAGATAGACATCAACAGATTTACTCTTTTAGGGGAAGTAAAAATGCCCTTGATAAAATCTCTTGTGATAAAGAGCTTTTTTTATCTCAAAGTTTTAGGTTCAACGAAGAGATTGCTTCTTATGCAAATACTCTTTTACAAAACTTTAAAAATGAAAAAGTAAATATTCAATCTCACTTAAATCCAAGTTCAAAGACTAAAGAGATAAAAAGTCATGGCTATGTATCAAGAACAAATGCCCAACTTATTTCTATTATTTCAAAAAGAATTGAACAAAGAAATCCTTTTGTAACTGTTAGAAATCCAGAAGAGATATTTAATCTTAGTATTGAAGTATATTATTTACTAAATAACGAAAGTGACCAAATTAGAAGAAACCAATTTTTAAAAGGGTTCAAAGATGAAGAAGAGTTAGCTTCTTATGCAAAAGAAGTTGATGATTTTGAGTTAAGAACAGCAATTAAAGTAGTAAAAGAGTATGGTGAGCGAATTTTTGAGTTTAAAGAGATAGCTATAAAGTTTTATAAAGCATGGCAAAATAGAAAAATGAACAATTTTGAAAGTAGGGTTGAAGAAATACTTTTTTTAACTACAGCTCATACTGCAAAAGGTTTAGAGTGGGATAGTGTAATTGTTGCAGATGATTTCCCAAACTTTGCTGAGCTAATTTTTGATTTGGGATGTGATAGTTTAAAACAGTTTAAAAAAGAGTTAGAAAAATTATCAAATCAAGAGTTAATTGATGAATTCAATCTTTTTTATGTAGCACTTACAAGAGCAAAAAAGAGTCTTGTAAAAGACAGTGAAAATTTTCACTATCTTATGAGTTCAAAGTTAGAAAAACTAATTGACACTAAAATTGATGAAGCAAAAGATAGTTTTGAAAAAGGCGATGAGAAAAAAGCAATTTCAAAAATGGATTATGATGAGGTTCAAAAACTTAAAGAAGAAAAAAACTTACAACAGGGAAAAGCTAAAAAAAGTGGTCTAAAATGGAGTTTAGAAGATAGAGTAAAAGTAAAGAGTTTATTTAAAAAAGATACAAATATTAAGCTTATAGCTTCAAAATTAGAAAGAAGTGAAAGTGCTATATTAGGTGAACTTTTAAAAAGTGAAGTTATAAATAGGCAAGAACAAATTTTCTTATCAAGCCTATTAAAAAATAATCAAAAAGCTAGTAAAAGTAGTCTATCTTAATATACTAGCTAAGAGTTTAAAGTGATTTCACAAATAACTAAAGCATGGTCACTTTGAACTAGGCTTCCATCTTTGTTATCTTTTAAGTGATTATCAAAGACTTCATAAGAGCTTATCTTTCCTAGATGATTTTTATATCTTTTATCAAACTCTTTTGAAACAAAAATATAATCAATAACATTTCCATATGATTGATAATAACTTGTAGGAGTTCTTTTAATCTCTTTTTGTTCTGGATGTGGATTATAAATCTTTTTTTCATATAAATAATAAGCATCATGAAGTAGTTGAAAGTTTTTATCTAAGTCTTCATGGTAAGTTCTATTTGTAAGTGCATCAATACTTAATGAAAACTCTTTGTCATTTAAATCACAAAGACAAATAATAGGTGATTTTGTTCTTTTAAAATCATAATACAAAGAGGAGGTTTCACAAAGTCTTTGTTTTAGTGCAGGGGAATAATCCTTTTCTAAAGCCTCTTTAACTTTTTCTTTTTTCATCTTTAGAGTATCTTTTTTAGTAAAGATATATTCAAACTCATTTAATCTATTTGATTTAAAGTGGTTTACATAAACTGTTATTTCTAAATTGTTTGGAAACTGGATTAAAGCTTTTATAGGTATTCTTGAGAACCTAAATTTACCTTTAAAATTATACTTCTTTAAACTATACCCATTTGCTTTTACTTCAGAGATTTTTTTTATTGGATATTTTGAAGCAAGTGCTAAAGTTGTACTTATGTAAATATTTGGTTTATTTTCATTTACTCTTGGTTTATCAACAGTTGCAAAGTAGTTAAAGCCTAACTCTTTTGTTAATTTTTCTAATTCTTTACTTGAAAAAACTTCTTGGAAACCTATAACATCACAATTCATTTGAGTGATTTTTTCTTTTATCCAAGTTGTTTTTTGTTGCCACTCATCTTGTGTGAATCTTTCTTTTTTTGTGTAATATGAAAAAGAAGGTTCACAAAACTGAAAAAGATTAAAAGTAGCAAATCTTAAGGTCATCTACTTTTTAACTCTCCAGTTAAATTTATTTTTAAAGTTTTCAACTTTACTTCTACTTTTTGTAGTTAAATCTATTTTGCTTTCTTCTATATTATCTCCAAAATCAATATTTAACATATCTGATTTTGAGAATTTTAAAATTTGAGAAGGGAATACACTTCTATGTCCAGTAAGTAAGAATGTAATCACTGCACTAACAGCAGCATAGTGAGCAATTTCAACTCCAAAAAGTTCTACTGCCATAATAGTTGCTGCAATAGGAGCATTAGTTGCCCCAGCTAAAACACTTGTAAATCCAAGTGCAGCAAATAATGCAAGATTATCTCCTAATAATGTTCCAAAGAAATGTCCACTTGTAGCGCCCACATAGAATATTGGAGTAATAACTCCTCCACTTCCTCCAGCTCCTAAAGTCACAGAAGTATATAAGGTTTTAGCAATAAATGAGTACCACGGAATATCTTCTATAAGTTCAGGATTTGAGAAAAATAGTTTTGAAATAGTATCTAAGCCTAATCCAAAGAATTGATCTCCAATAAAAAATGATAATATAACAAGAAAAAGACCACCAATAAATGCTTTTATATATGGATTTAGTTTTATTGCTCCAATTGTTACTTCAGCTTGTTTTACAAATATTATAAAGAAATATGAAATTAAACCAAAAAATACACCAGCAGCTGCAACTTGGAATATAAGACTTAAGTCAAAAGGAAGAAAGTCCATTACATAGTAAGTATAATGAACACCTAAAAGTTTGGCTGTAGTATAAGCTGCAAAACCAGCAATAAATGAAGGTAATAAGACATCATACATAATAATACCTACAATTAATACTTCAATTCCAAATATTGCACCTGAAATAGGTGTTCCAAATACTGAAGCAAAACCAGCACTAATACCACAGATTACAAGTTTTTTTCTATCTTTTGCAGAAAATTTTGCTAATTTTGAGATAAATGAGGCAGCACCAGCACCAATTTGAGCACCCGGTCCTTCTTTACCTACAGAACCTCCTGTAAAAATAGTAATAACTGTTGCAACAAGTTTTATAGGAATAACTGCAAAATCAATTTTTCCTTCTTTTTTATGAACAGCTTCAATAATCTTTTCAGTACCATGACCTGAAGCACTAGGTGCAAAAGTTCTAATAAGATATACAGTTAACATTAAACCAAAGGGAAGTAAATAATATGAAGGAAAGGGCAGAAATTCTTTAAAATCATCTGATTCATGAATAATATTTAAGAAAAACGTAACAATAGCTCCAATTACAACACCTATTACTGATGATAGGAGCACCCATTTTAATACACTAAAAAATATAACTGATTGTTCGATAAGATGTTTTTTCATTGAGAATACTTTGCTAAATAAATGTCTTTTTTTATTTTATCAAAATAATATGTTATTTATCTGATATAATACGGTAATTTAAAAATTTAAAAAAGGCTTTATAATTATTTTAACTAATAAAACTTTAAATGAACAGTTTCAATACTTTTGTGAAACAAATAAACCAAAAGATATGCAAACAGCAGTAAATTATTTTGCAGTATTTGGTGGACTAGATGTTAAACTAGATTTAACTAAACCTTTAAGAACATTGATAATAAGACATATCTTGGATGAATTTTATGAAATTCATGATTTTATAGAAAAAAAGACTAAAAATTCTTCTTTATTTCATAAAATATTAACAGGAATCTCTTTAGGTGATAGAAGAATAAATAGTGCTTTTAAAAGAAGCGATTTAGATTATGATGAAGCAATAGATTGTATTGATGATTTGGAAGATTTACAATTTATTACTGAAGAAACTTCAATGGACTTTTTAACAAATCAATTTGAAAAAAATGAATCAGCGGATAAACTTCTTTTTACTACACCATTTTTAAGGTTTTGGTTTGCTTTTGTTTCTCCTTTATATAAAGGAATAGCAAGAGAAGACTACAATGAGTGTTTCAAAAAATTTGATAACTACCAATCTGAATTTATGGATTTAATTTTTGAACAATTATGCCATGAATATACAAAAGAAATTTTTTCAAATGATGAAATTGAAGAAATAGGAAGATATTGGGATGATGAAAAAAGAGAGATAAATCTTTTAGCTGAAACTTCTAATGGAAAAGTTATAGTTGGGCTTTGTAAATATACAAACTCAAAGATGAAAAGTAGTGATGTAAATAGACTAAAAGAGTTATGTTTAGAGTTAGACTTAGTACCTGATTATGTTGTTCTTTTTTCAAAAAGTGGTTTTACCAATGAATTGAAGTCTCAAAAGAGTGAGAACCTTAGATTATTTACAGTAAAGAGTTTAAAAGCACTTATTAAATAGTTTATGAAAAATATTATTGATCAAAGTTATATTAACTATAAAGATAAAAAGTTAGTAGAAGAGTTTATCTTTTCAAGGAAAAAAAAGTTTATCTTAGGAATTAATAAATTTACAAAATCTATTCAAAAACATATAGAAGTAGATGGAGTGATTGATGACTTTACAAGAGTTCAAAGCTCTAGAAAAAAATCTATTTATAAAATAGAAGAGATTCCAAAAGATGCTCTTATTCTTTCTGTTTCTACAGGAAGTCCCTTAGAAGTGAAAAAAGAACTTGATAAAAGAGGCTTTGAAAATATAAACTATCTTAGTTTTTATAAATATTCAGGTCTTGACTTAAAAGAACCTCCTTTTATCTGTGACTTTGAAGAAGACTATAAGAACAATAAATTAAAATATGAAAAGGTTTATTCTTCTTTATGTGATGAAAAATCAAAAGAGGTCTTTACAAAAGTTATAAATTTTAAAATAAGTTTTGATTTAAAGTTTATGGATGGTTTTACAAATAACCATGAAGAACAATACTTTGATAAAGATTTAATACCACATATAAAAGATATTGTTTTTTTAGATGGTGGTTCATATGTTGGAGATACTCTTCTTTTTATAATAAAAAACTTTCCTGACTATAAAAAAATATACTGTATAGAACCAAATAAACTTCATATAAATATTGCAAAAAGAGATTTTGGGACTTGTGATAGAATTGAGTTTATAAACTGTGGTTTAGGGAAAGAAAAATTAGTAAGAGATGAGAATACTCATATAAAACACCATGGAACACATGATTACCAAGCTTTAAATATAGATACAATAGATAATCTAATACAGCAAAAAGTTGACTTTATCAAACTAGATATAGAAGGTGCAGAACAAGATGCTTTAATAGGTGCAAAAAATACTATTAAAAAGTATCAACCTATCTTAGCTATTTGTATTTATCACAAAGCCCAAGATTGGTATAAAGTTCCAGAGATAGTATTAGAAATTTGTTGTGAATATGATATTTATTTAAGACACTATATGGAAGGAATATATGAAACGGTTATGTATTTTATTCCTAAAAGATATTCTTTAAAATAAAGGTTTATTTTGGCTATTAAAAGGTATGAATATGAAAAAAACTATTTTTTAGAGTATAGCGATTATAACAGTTCTTGTTCAAAAACTCTTGTTATGCTTTATGGAACTTTTGGAACTATAAAACAAGATGAGTTAGCAAAGTTCTATGAAAAAAAACAGACCAGACTTATAGTTATAAGCCGTGTAGGTTATGGAAACTCAACATATAAAGAACTGGAAAACTACCTTGAATATGCAAATATAATAATCAAACTTCTTGATAGTTTACAATTAAAAGAATTTTCACTTTTAGGAACTTCTGCTGGAGCGTTACACTGTTATTGTCTTGATACTTTGATTTCGAATAGAATAAAAAACATCTTTGTATATAGTTCTATGGCAGCAGTTAATGAAGAAGAGGTTATTAAATGTTATGGTAATTATGAACAGATAAAAAGATTTTATGAATTTTTTGCAAAACAAAGCAATAAACAAAATGGTGATTTTATGTTTAATTTTTATAATGAGATTTTTGATGAAGAGTTTAAAAAAAGCCATAGATATAAAGATACAATTGCAAATGAGAATAAAGCTTTAGGTCAAGAAGTAAAACTACAAAGCAAGTCTTGGGGCTTTTCTATAAAAGATGTAAAGACAAAAGTATATTTACACCATGCAAAAGATGATAGGGAAGTTCCATATCAAGCAGTAGAACAAACAGCAAAAATACTTAAGAACTCTTCTTTGAAATTAGTAGAAAAAGGAGGTCATAATAATAAGACTTCCTTTTTTGATTTTAATGAGTTTTTATCTTCAAAACTTTAATTTATATTTTTAAAATAAACTCTTCTACTTTTGTAGCAAAATAAACAGGACACTCTATCATAGGATAGTGTCCTGCTTCCATACACTCTATTATTTCAAAATTATTATAATAACCTTCAAACTGTTTTCTTATATTGTTTTTATGAAAAGCAGGTAAATCATGATGCCCTACCATTATTTTTATAGGCACCTTTATATTCTTTGCTTCTTCTATAAAATCAGTTGTAAGATACATAGTCATATATCCAGTTCTAGCTTCTAAGGTTGAAGACTCATATCCCATTTTGATTCTATACTCTTTCCATGGTTGGTTATATCTTTTACTTGCACTTTCAACAACATGTTCGATTAAGTTTTCATTTTTTTTCATACTTTCAATTAATTTTGCTTGTGCAGTTGGTTTCATTTTTATACCAGCTGCAGAGATAGGAGTGATTAAAATTAATTGTTTAACTCTATTGTCTATCAAAGCAAGTTTTTGAGCTATCATTGTTGACATTGAGTGTGCAATAATATGTACTGACTCAAGGTTTAAATGGGTGATGAGGTTTTTAACATCATTAGAAGCTTCATTGCATGAATATTCACCTTTGAACTCTTTTGATAAACCATAACCTCTTAGGTCTGTAAAATAGTATGTGAATTTTGTAGTATCAAGATATGGAAATATTGCTTCGTAGTTTTTACACGAACCCATAAGTTCATGTAAAACAATTATACAAATATCTCCCTTACCTATTTTTTTATAATTTATTATAGACATAAAAGCTCTTTATTTTTATTTGAATTTTAGTGTGTTATGCCTTAGACTCCATAAAAATTAAATAAATATAAAATTCTTATATTAATATTATACTTTTATTGTATAATTAGAATAAGAAATTTAAAAGGGGAAAAAATGAATGTTTCAAGTATAAAATCAAAGCTTTTGATATTATTATTTATAAGTATTTCTTGTGCATTTCTTATAATTGGATATAAAGATGCTTCAAGTAAGTATGAAGTCGAGTCTTCTTTAGTAAAGAAAGATGAATCAGCATTAGCCCAACAAACAGCAAAATTTATTAATGATTATCTTCAATCAAAGCTTACTGTAGTAGAGTCTGTTGCTACTATGATTGAAAATGAAAATCTTTCTATAGATAATAAAGTCTTAGTAAATCAACTTATGCTTGGCAAAAGAGCAGGTGATTTTGCAAGTATGTATCTTGGAATAGAAGAGAGTGGAGATTTAGTTAAATTTAATGGTGTTTTAAAAAGTATCGCAACTATGAATTATGATGCTAGAATTAGACCATGGTATAAAAAAGCCGTAAAAATAAAAAGTTCAGGTGTTACAGAACCTTTTGTTGATAATACTACAAAAAGATTAGTTATTACAGTTTTTGCCCCATATAAAAAAGATGGAAAATTTATAGGTGTAATAGGTGCAAATATATTTTTAGATACTGTAGTAAATCAAATATTAAATTTAAAATTAGGTGAAGATGGATTTGCTTATCTTTTATCTAATGATGGAAAAGTGATAATTCATAAAAATAAAGAATTATTAAAAAAAGATAGCCTTTTATTCAAAAGTATTAAAACAGATGAAGATAATAAGTTCGCAGAGGCTAGTGAAAATGGAGTTGAAAAACTTGTAGCTTATAGCAAAGTTCCTATTCCTTCTTGGTATTTAGTTGTTGAAATAGATAAAGAAGGAGTATATAAAGAAATAAATAAGCATATTTATACACAAGTAGCTATTTATTTAGTATTATTAATTATAATCTTATTGCTTTTATATTTTTTATTAAAAAGATTATTGAATCCAATTAATACTCTAGAATCAGGGCTAAATGACTTTTTTGAATACTTAAAGGGTAAAAAAAATACTGTAGAGCCATTAAATATTAATACAAACGATGAATTTGGAAATATGGCAAGAAAGATTGACGAAGAAATAGAGTTTGTAAAAGAGGGTATAGATAAAGACAGATTATTAATTGAAAATGTAAAAGAAGTAGTTACTAAAGTTAAAAATGGAAATCTAGATGTTCAAGTAGAAAAAACTTCTTCAAAAGAATCATTAAATGAACTAAAAGACATTTTAAATGAAATGATAGATGCAATTAGTAAAAATGTAAATAATAATATCAATACAATTTTGTCTGCACTTAAAAACTACTCAAAACTTGATTTTGAAAAAAATATAGATAATGCTACTGGTGAAGTTTCTAAAGGGTTAAATGGATTATGTGATATTATCAATGAGATGTTACAAGAAAACCACCAGTTAGGTGTAACATTGGAAAATAATGCAAAACAACTTTTAGAAAATGTAAATACACTTAATAATTCATCAACAGACACGGCAGCTTCATTAGAAGAGACTTCAGCTTCAATTGAAGAGATAACTTCAACTATTGTTGAAAATACTCAAAATATTTCACAAATGGCAGTTTATTCAAATAACTTACTTAAATCAATTAGTTCAGGACAAGCTTTAGCAAAACTAACAGTTGAATCTATGAATGAAATAAATGATCAAACAAGTGCAATTGCAGAGGCAATTACAGTAATTGACCAAATAGCTTTCCAAACAAATATATTATCTTTAAATGCAGCAGTAGAAGCAGCAACGGCAGGTGAAGCTGGAAAAGGTTTTGCAGTTGTTGCAGCTGAAGTTAGAAACCTTGCATCTAGAAGTGCAGAAGCAGCAAAAGAGATAAAAAATCTAGTAGAAAATGCCACAATAAAAGCAGATACTGGTAAAAAGAATGCAGATGAGATGATTAGTGGATATGCACAGTTAAATGAAAATATAAATAAAACTACGCAATTAATATCTCATGTGGAAGTTGCATCAACAGAACAAAAACAAGGAATAGAACAAATCAATGATGTAGTATCAAGTCTTGATTCAAGAACTCAAGAAAATGCTAATGTTGCAAATCATACTTATCAAATAGCAATGGATACTTCTACTATTGCTAAAAATATTATTGAAAATGTAAATAAAAAGAAATTTAGGAAATCATAAAAACAAGGCTATCTTTTAGCCTTGTTTTTATAAATGGTTCAAAGTTTTAAAAGAAAGAAAACATACAGCTATATTTAGTTACTAAGCCTAATTTAATTTTATTTTAAGTATAATCTCTAACTTTTTTAGAAAACTCAACGTTTCCTAGAATGGTAGTATCGTTTTGATTATGTAGCTTAACATATGTCAAAGTAGACGAGAAGCATGAGCCGCTTTAAAGCTCAAACCAAATTTTATAAGGAAAAAAATGCCTACTATCAATCAACTTGTTAGAAAAGAGCGAAAAAGGGTGATTAAAAAATCTAAATCACCAGCTTTAGACAAATGTCCACAAAGAAGAGGAGTATGTACAAGAGTATATACAACTACACCAAAGAAACCTAACTCGGCTTTAAGAAAAGTTGCAAAAGTTAGATTAACAACTGGATTTGAGGTTATCTCATATATCGGTGGTGAGGGTCACAACTTACAAGAACACTCTATCGTATTAGTTAGAGGGGGAAGAGTTAAGGATTTACCTGGTGTTAAGTATCACATCGTTAGAGGTGCTTTAGATACAGCTGGTGTTGCAAATAGAACTGTTGCAAGATCTAAATATGGTACTAAAAGACCTAAGAAATAAGTAGAAGGATAAGATAATGAGAAGAAGAAAAGCTCCTGTTAGAGAAGTAATGGCTGATCCTATCTACAATAGTAAAGTGATCACAAAATTTATTAATACTGTAATGTTAGATGGTAAAAAATCTACTGCGCAAAAAATTATGTATGGTGCAATTGCAAACTTAGATGCTAGAGGTGAAGAAGCTGGTATTGAATTATTTGAAAAAGCAATTGAAAATGTTAAACCACTTTTAGAAGTTAAATCTAGAAGAGTTGGTGGAGCTACATATCAAGTTCCAGTTGAAGTTAGACCTGTAAGAAGACAAACTTTAGCTTTAAGATGGATTGTAGACGCTGCTAGAAAAAGAAATGAAAGAACAATGGTAGAAAGATTAGCAAACGAATTATTCGAAGCTGCTAATGACAGAGGTGCATCATTCAAGAAGAAAGAAGATATGCACAGAATGGCAGAAGCAAACAAAGCATTTGCTCACTATAGATGGTAATAGGAAACAATTAACATGGCTAGAAAAACACCACTTAACAGAGTTCGAAATATCGGTATTGCTGCACACATTGATGCAGGAAAAACTACAACAACAGAAAGAATTTTATTTTATACTGGTGTATCTCACAAAATTGGTGAGGTTCACGAGGGTGCTGCAACTATGGACTGGATGGAACAAGAGCAAGAAAGAGGTATTACAATTACTTCTGCTGCTACTACTTGTCACTGGCCTCACCCAAAAACTAATGAGCAACTACAAATAAACATTATTGACACTCCAGGTCACGTTGACTTTACAATTGAAGTTGAAAGATCTATGAGGGTTCTTGATGGTGCTGTAGCTGTATTCTGTTCAGTTGGTGGGGTTCAACCACAATCTGAAACAGTTTGGAGACAAGCTAATAAATATAGAGTACCAAGAATGATATTCGTTAACAAAATGGATAGAACTGGTGCAGATTTCTATATGGTTGAAAAACAAGTTTCTGAAAGATTAAAAGCTAATCCAGTACCTATTCAATTACCAATTGGTGCTGAAGAAAACTTCCAAGGTATAGTTGATTTAGTTGCAATGAAAGCTATTGTTTGGGATGAAGATGCAGCTATGGGTTCTAACTACCACGTAGAAGAAATTCCAGCAGATATGATGGACAAAGCAGAAGAGTATAGAGAAAAAATGATCGAAGCTGCTGCTGAGTCTTCAGAAGAGTTAATGGAAAAATACTTTGAAGAAGGTGAATTATCTGAAGAAGAAATTGTTGCAGGTCTTAAAGCTCAATGTTTAGCTATGCAAATTACTCCAATGACTTGTGGTACTGCATTTAAAAACAAAGGTGTTCAAACTTTACTTGACGCTGTTGCAATGTATTTACCAGCTCCAACAGAAGTTGCTGATATTAGAGGTGAAACTCAAGATGGTGAAGCTGTAATTGTACCTTCTTCTGATGAGGGTGAAGTTGCTGCATTAGCATTTAAAATTATGACTGACCCATTTGTTGGACAATTAACATTTACAAGAGTATATAGAGGACAATTAGAGTCTGGTACTTATGTAATGAACTCAACTAAAATGAAAAAAGAGAGAATCGGAAGATTACTTAAAATGCACGCAAACAACAGAGAAGAAGTTTCAGAACTTTATGCTGGTGAAATTGGTGCAGTTGTTGGTCTTAAAACTACAATTACAGGTGATACTTTAGCTTCTGATAAAGATCCAGTTATCTTAGAAAGAATGGAATTCCCTGAGCCAGTTATCTCTGTTGCAGTTGAGCCAAAAACAAAAGCTGACCAAGAGAAAATGGGTATTGCTTTAGGAAAATTAGCAGAAGAAGATCCATCATTCAGAGTAAATACTGATGAAGAATCTGGTCAAACTATTATTTCAGGAATGGGTGAATTACACCTTGAGATTCTTGTAGATAGAATGAAAAGAGAATTCAAAGTTGAAGCTGAAGTTGGTGCTCCACAAGTTGCTTATAGAGAAACTATTAAGAACCCAGTTAAAAATGAGTACAAATATGCTAAACAATCTGGTGGTAAAGGTCAATATGGTCACGTATTCTTAGAGATCAACCCATTACCATCTGATTCTGAAGAAAACTTCAAGTTTAATAACAACATTAAAGGTGGGGTTGTACCAAAAGAGTATATTCCTGCAGTTCAAAAAGGTTGTGAAGAAGCTATGGCTGGTGGTATTCTTGCTGGATATCCAATGGTTAATATTGAAGTTACTTTATATGATGGTTCTTACCACGACGTTGACTCATCTGAGATGGCGTTTAAATTAGCTGCATCAATGGGATTTAAAGAGGGTTGTAGAAGTGCTGCTGCACAAGCTGTAATCTTAGAGCCAATGATGAAAGTTGAAATTGAAACTCCTGAAGAGTATATGGGAGATGTTATCGGTGACGTTAACAAAAGAAGAGGACAAGTTCAATCTATGGATGAAAGAGCTGGTGTTAAACTAGTTACTGCAATGATTCCATTATCTGAAATGTTCGGATACTCTACTGACTTAAGATCTATGTCTCAAGGTAGAGCAACTTACGGTATGTTATTTGATAACTATGCTGAAGTTCCAAAGAATGTTTCTGAAGAAATCATTACTAAGAGAAATGGTTAATCACGTTAAGTAAGAGTGAATTGCTTCACTTCTTTAGTGATTAACGAGATTTACTTTGTTTAATAGAAATCTATGATTTCGTAATTAAACAGTAAATGTCAGAACTAATAGCGTTTAAAGCTCAAGCTTCGGCTTGGGCTTTTTTTATACCCACTGCTTTTTAACTTTTAATTAGATAAAATCTCTACAAATTATATAATCAAATAGGAAAAATATTTGAAACTTACAAGAAGTGCAAAAAAGCTTAAAACCAAAAGTAAAGCGGGAATCATCTTAAAACCAGAATCGCCTGAAATAGGAAAAGAGTACTTTGAAATAGTTGATTATTTTAAAGCCCATAATATAGAAACTTTTTTAGAAGAAAAAAGTGCGAAAATGCTTAATCTATATAATGGTGTCTCATTAGAACAATTATGTGAAAAAGTTGATTTTTTAGTATCAGTTGGTGGAGATGGTACTTTATTATCAGTTGTAAGAAACTCATTTAGATATAATATCCCAATCTTAGGTATTCATATGGGAACACTAGGATTTTTAACTGATATTGTGTATGAAGAATTACCAAATTTTTTAATTGACTTTTTCAATAATAATTATAGAATTGATAATAGAATGCTTGTAGAATGCCAAGTAAATGATAAAACTTTTGTTGCTTTTAATGATATAGTTATTTCAAGAAAAACTGTTTCTTCAATGATTAAAATCAAAGCAAAAATTGATGGTGCTTCATTTAATAACTACTATGGAGATGGTGTTATTATATCTACACCTACAGGTTCAACTGCATATAATTTATCAGTTGGTGGACCTGTTGTTTATCCTTTAACAGAAGCTTTTATTATAACACCTGTTGCACCTCATAGTCTTACTCAAAGACCACTTGTAATGCCAGCAGATATAGAGATAGAATTTAAGATAAAAGATGAACAAGGAGCTGTTTTATTAATTGATGGTCAAGATACTTATGAAGTTGATAATAACACAGTAGTAAAAGTAACTATTGCCAAACAAAAAGCTAAGCTAATACATAGAACTAAAAGAAACTTTTTTGAAGTTTTAAATGATAAATTACAGTGGGGTAATTAATTTTATGATTGAAAGAATTTATTTAAAAGATTTTCTATCGTTTAAAGAAGTAGAAATGGAACTTGATAAAGGTTTAATAGTTTTTACAGGTCCATCAGGAGCTGGTAAATCAGTTTTAATGCAATCTATTTTATCTTTATTTGCCATAACTGAGAGTAAAGCAAGTTTAGGAGAAGTATCATTAATAGATTCAAAGATAGAAGATGAAGCTTATGATATTTCAAAAGATGATGATATTGTAATAAAACAAATAAAAAAAGATAAAGTAAGATTTTTTTTAAATAACCAAACTGTTTCTAAAAAGAATTTAAATACCTTTTCAAAGAAATTAATTAAACATCTTCATTTAAAAGATACAAGTGATTTTGATAGTAAAAAACTAATTGCCTTTTTAGACTCGTTATGTATGAAAAACAATAAAGAGTTTAAAACATTAAAAGAACAATTTGATAAAGAGTATAAAGAGTTAGAAAAAACAAGAAAAGAGCTTGCAAAGATTAAAGAAGATGAATTAAAATTAGAAGACTTAAAAGAGTTTGCCAAGTTTGAAATTGAAAAAATTGATAGTATAAATCCAAAGGTTGATGAATTTGAGGAACTTGATTCTATAAAGAAAAAATTATCAAAAAAAGAGAAAATAGAAGAGGCAATAAAACTAGCTAGTCCTATTTTTGATTATACTTCTCATGTAAATAGTGCATTAGAATTATTAGATGAAGATTCAAGTTTCTTTGATGAGAGTATAAATGAAGTAAATAATATATTTGAGAAGTTTAATGACTCATTATATGAACTAGAAGAGTTAGATATTGAAACAGTTTTAGATAGATTAGAAAAACTATCTTCGTTACAAAAAAGATTTGGTTCTATTGAAGAAGCAATTGCTTATAAAGAAGAGAAACAAAAAGAGTTAGATGGATATGAAAACATCTCTTTTGAAAAATCTGTTTTAGAAAAAAATTTAAAAAAATTGCAAGAAAGTATTTCAATTTTAGTTGACAAAATCTCTTTATACAGAAAAGAGTCTGTAGAAATTTTAGTTGAAAAAATAAATCATTATCTAAAATATCTATATCTTTCAAATGCAACAATTACATTAGAGAAAAAAGAGTTAGACCACACAGGTATAGATGAAGTTATTTTTGAATTAAATGGAGTGAATCTTGATACTATAAGTAGTGGTGAGTTCAACAGACTAAGACTTGCACTATTAACTTCTATTAGTGAATTTGAAATAGTAAACAATGGAATACTATTTTTAGATGAAATTGATGCTAACTTAAGTGGTAAAGAAAGTTCAGCCATTGCAACTGTTTTAGAAAAGCTATCACAAAACTATCAAATATTTGCAATATCTCATCAACCACAATTAACATCAACTGCTGATATTCATTTTTTAGTTGATAAAAAAGATGGTATTTCTAGTGTGAAAAAACTTGATGATAAATCAAGAGTAGATGAAATAGCAAGAATGATTAGTGGTGAAGATATAACAGAAGATGCATATACTTTTGCAAAGAATCTTTTAGAAAAAAGAGTTTAAGAAGAAACTTCAAACTCTTTTTTCATATTTGAGATAAGTTTTGTAACTTTCTCTTTTTTAATTGGATCTTTAGTACCTTCTAAAACTTTTGGTAAGGTATCATGGAATTTTTTTAAGAAGGTTAAAATATATTTTGTTTTTTTGTGGGGGTTATTAATATGAGCCCCTTTTTCTAACATCTCTGAAACAATTTTTGTATAACCTAAAAATGCTGCATAGTTTATAGGTAAAACTCCAAACTTATCAGGGGTATTTAGTAATTCTTGGCAATGAGCAAAAATATATTTAAACATTTTTAAATCATTTTTCCAAACTGCATTATGAAGCATATGTCTGCCTTTATTATCAACTGCTTTTAAATTTGCTCCATTTTTCATTAATATTCTAACTACATTAATATCTAGGTCTAATATAGCTTTATGTAGAACAACACCTCCAAAAGAATCTTTTGCATTTACATTTGCCCCAAGTAGTAAAATTGTATTTAGATTATCATAATACTTTTTCTTTTTTACTTCATTTTCTTCTTTTAAATTCTCTTCCATATATTTGTAAAGAACATGATAACCTTCCATATCTGTTTGATTTATATCTGCTCCATATCTAATAAGTATTTTGATTAAATCAAAGTTGCCATATCTTAAAGCTTCAAAAAAGTATGGTTCTCTTTTTGAATTAAGCATAGTAAGGTTTGCATTTGTATTTTGCAAAATTGCTTCAAATAGCGTAATATAGTCCGTATTTGAGCTAATCTCTGGGAATCTTGGTTTCTTTTCACTTTTAACCGTTAATATAGCTTCAATTAATTTTTCAATTGCTGTTACACTATCTTTATCTTTTATATTTGGATCTGCACCAAAATCAATTAATATTTGATTTATTTCTGTAAAACTTGAGTTTTGAATAATAGATTGGCTAAGTGCAGTTTGTCTATCTCTATTTTTTATATTTATATCAACTTCACAATCAAGTAAAAGATTTAATATTTTTACAGATTTATATTTTACAGGAAGAGACACAGCTGTTTCATTGGCATAATTACAAGTATCTAAATTAATTCCACTATTTGCAACTATTGGTATCATATTAGTTAGATTCTCTAACTCTTTAACTTCTTCCTCATAATTTTCAACAATTCCGTTTTCTATTTTGTACTCTTTTTCTAAAACAATAGACAATAAATGCAATAGAATATTATTACCTTTTTCATCAACATGATTAATATCGACAATTTGAGTAAAAGGAGCAAATAACTTTTTACTTTTAACTCCATTTTCAACAATATAAAACAAAGCATTTCTTTGATGTTTATCTTCAACACTAAACTTATTAAATCTAGGAATTAACAGTTTAAAAATTTTTTCATCTAAAAATGTTTCATTGTAAAAAAGTATCTCTTCTTTATTTTTTAAGTTTTTATTATCAAGAATATCTTGAACAATCTCAATTGATTTATTCTTCACTGCAAGTTGTAGAAGGGATAAACCTTTATGGTTTTTTTTATTTACATCTGTAATCTTAGTTTTAATTTTTTTATAAATTTCAACTAAATTGTTTTCAATAATATATTCAACAGCTGATGTTTTATCATAGTCTAACTTATTTACATCAACATCATACTTTATAAGTTCTTCAATGCATTTAACATAATTATATTTGCAAGCAATTAATAATGCAGTTTGACCTTCTCCATCAACATCTCTTACATTTATACCATTTTTTAGAAGCCAAGCAACAGCTTTATGATTATTTTCTAATGTTGCAATATGTAAAAAGTTTTGTAAATTTTGATTTGTATGATTAATATTAATATGTTCTAAAATTGAATTTGCTTTTGATTCACTAAAGTTTTTACTTTTTATTTCTGTAATTAAATCATCAGCAGTTTTTTTAAATAGTTTTCCTATCATTTTTTCTCCATTAAAATTGGATTTTAACATAAATAAAGAAAAATAAAAATAATTTTTACAAATTCTCTAAGTAACTTGACAAATTTTGTTTTTAAAAGCTAAAATATATCAAAATAATGAAAAGGGATGCTAATATGGGGGGATTATCTATCAAAGGTAAATTGCTGCTTATTTCTTTAGTAGCAATAGTACTAGTTGTAGTTACAACTGAAGTACAATCTATTTACTCAATAAAAGAGTTATCTAAGAAGGACGTTGAAAAATTTAGAAAGGAAGCTTACTTAAAAAAAGAAAAAGAGTTGCAAAACTATGTTTCTTTAGCAATGAAAACAGTTGATTCTTATTATAAAAGAACAGCTATTGACAAAGTAAAAGTTGAAATTCAAGAGGATATTAAAAAGCATACAGGCTTTCTTTTTTCAATCTTAGAAGCAGAGTATATTAGATTAAATGGAAAAATATCTCAAGATGAATTAAAATCTAGGCTTAAAAGTATTGTAGAAGGAACAAGATACGGAAAGACTGGATATTTCTGGATCAATGACACTGATGCAGTAATGGTAATGCATCCTATTAAACCTCAATTAAATAATAAAGACTTATCTGAATTTAAAGATAAAGGTGGGAAAAAGATCTTTACAGAATTTGCTAATGTTGCAAAAAAAGATTCAGAAGGCTTTGTTGATTATGTTTGGCCTAAACCAGGCTTTGAAAAACCACAACCTAAAGTTTCTTTCGTAAAGTTATTTGAACCTTTTAATTGGGTCATTGGAACAGGTGAATATGTTTCAGATGTTACCGCAAATCTTAAAAAAGAGGCTTTACAAGCTATTAAAAATATGGGATATGGAAATAATGGATATTTTTGGATTAATGATTCACATCCTAAAATGATAATGCATCCAATCAAACCTAGTCTTGATGGAAAAGATTTATCAGCAGTAAAAGATAAAGCAGGAAAATTTTTATTTAATGACATGTCAAAAATTGCTAATGCTAAATCTGAAGGTGGTCTTATTAAATATATGTGGGAAAAGCCAGGTAAGGATGTGCCTCAACAAAAATTTTCATTTGTGCAAAAATTTGAGCCATGGGATTGGATTATTGGTACTGGAGAGTATGTAGACGATGTAGAAGATAGTATTGTTGCAATGGAGAAAAGAACTATTGATGAAATTAATTCAATTATTAAATACACATTTGTTTTTATCTTAATTTCTATTATTATCATTTACATTATTTATTCATATTTAATAAAAAAAGTAATTACTAATCCATTAGAAGATTTAAAAGATGCAATAGAAAATCTAAAAAGTTCAAATAGTAATAATATGATTGAGAAAAAGAATGATGATGAAATTGGAAAAGTTGTTGATTCTTTTAATGGTTATATAAAATCTTTACAAGATGAGCAAGCGCAAGATGCTATTGTAATTGATGAAGTAAAAGATGTAATACAAAAAGTAAATAATGGATTCTATGTTTATAAAGTAAATGCAACTTCAAGTAATCCTCAAATACAAGAGTTAAGAACTTCTATTAACGCTATGATTGAAGGTACTAATGTAAAACTTGAAGAAATAAACAAAATCTTAATTGAGTATGGTAATTCTAATTTTGATTATAAAACAAGTAGTAAACATGCTGTATCAAATGGTATTATTGGTTCTATTTTCACAAGTACAAAACAACTAGGTGGAACTGTATCTGAGTTTTTATCTATGATTACAACTACTGGTGAGAAATTAAATAATGATACTGATGTTTTATCTTCATCTTCATCTACATTATCAACTTCAGCTAATGAACAAGCTGCAAGTTTAGAAGAAACAGCTGCTGCGGTTGAAGAAATTACTTCAATTATTAAATCAAGTAATGAAAAAGTAAATAGAATGTCAATTTTGGCAAATGATTTAAATAAGTCAGCTCAAGATGGTCAAGAATTAGCTACTAAAACAACAAGTGCAATGGAAGAAATTGATGTGCAAGTTAGTTCAATTAATGAAGCAATTACTGTAATTGACCAAATTGCATTCCAAACAAATATTCTTTCACTAAACGCAGCAGTTGAAGCAGCAACAGCAGGTGAAGCTGGAAAAGGTTTTGCAGTTGTAGCAGGGGAAGTTAGAAATTTAGCCAATAGATCTGCTGAAGCAGCAAAAGAGATTAAAGAGTTAGTTGAAAGAGCAACTAGTAAAGCAAATGAAGGTAAGCAAATTGCTAATAATATGATTGGTGGTTATGCTGACTTAAGTTCTAAAGTAACTGAAACAATCGGATTAATTTCAGATGTAAACAGTGCAAGTAAAGAACAAGAAACTGGAATTGTTCAAATTAATGACGTTGTAAACTCTTTAGACCAAGCTACTCAAAAAAATGCTGAGTCTTCAACTCAAATCAGTAATCTTGCAAATGAAGTTGCAGGACTATCAACAAATATGCTTGAAATAGCAGATAGAGCAAACTTTAATAAAGAAAAAAAGAATGAGATTTGTGATATTAATCTTGTCTTTGAAATTGCAAAACTTAAAAATGATCATATTAAATTCAAAAATGATAACTTTGCAAAAGTAGGAAACTCAAATAGTTCTTGGAAAGTTAAAACTTGTAAAGAGTGTGACTTTGGCAAATGGATTTTAGAACAAGAAAATAAAGGAAAAGATTTTACAAAAACTTCATCTTGGCCTTCATTAAAAGAACAACATGAAAATGTACACAAAGCAGTACAAGAGTATGTTGATGAAAATGCTAAAAATGCTTCAAATGATAAATTAGAAATGATTTCTAAAAAGCTTGAAGATTCTACTCAAAGTTTATTTGATATGATGGATAATATAAAAGTAGAGCATTGTAAAACTTATACTCAAGATGTGCATGTTGAAAAAAAACCTTCAATAGAACCTAAAAAAGAAACAGTTATAAAAAAACATGTAGAAAGTGAGGTTTCTTCTTCTAAAAAAATAGAACCGAATACAAATCCTACTTCAGCAAAAAAAACTATAACTGCAAACAATAATGACGATGATGAGTGGGAAAGCTTCTAAGAAGCTTCCTTCTTCATCTGTATAAGCAAAATCTTATAAAATTTAACTAATTTTTTTTAAACTTTAATCTATAGAATTTTTTGATATAATCACGTTTTAAAAACAGTGTCTTGGAAACACAAAGGAATATAATGAACAAAAATAATAAGGTAGAATTGCTTTCACCTGCTGGTAATTTAGAGAAATTAAAAATTGCCTTTGCCTATGGTGCTGATGCAGTTTATGGTGGTGTAAGTCACTTTAGTTTAAGAATTAGAAGTGGAAAAGAGTTTAGTTTTGAAACTTTTAAAGAGGGTATTGATTATGCCCATGCAAGAGGAAAACAAGTTTATGCAACTATTAATGGGTTTCCTTTTAACTCTCAAATAGATTTATTAAAAAAACATATTATTAAAATGGCAGAGTTAGAACCAGATGCATTTATTGTTGCAGCTCCTGGGGTTGTAAGACTTTGTAGAGAGCTTGCTCCTCAAATACCAATTCATCTTTCAACACAAGCAAATGTATTAAACTATTTAGATGCTCAAGTATTTTGGGATATGGGTGTTAGAAGAATTATTGCAGCACGTGAAATCTCTTTAAAAGATGTACAAGAGATTAAAAAACATTTACCTGACATGGAAATAGAGATTTTTGTACATGGGTCTATGTGTTTTGCATATTCTGGAAGATGTTTAGTATCAGCTGTACAAATGGGAAGAGTTCCAAACAGAGGAAGTTGCGCAAATGACTGTAGATTTGAATATACTTTATATGCAGCAAATGAAGATCATAGTACATTATTTAGACTTGAAGAAGAGCCAGGTGTGGGAACATATATCTTTAATGCAAAAGATATGAACCTAGCTTCTCATGTTGATGAGATTTTAGAAAGTGGAGCAGTTGATTCTATTAAGATTGAAGGTAGAACAAAGTCACCATATTATGCAGCTGTAACAGCATATGCTTATAGAAAAGCAATTGATGATTATGAAGCTGGAAAATTTGAAGCAGACAAATATCAAGAAGAACTAGCAACTACAAAAAATAGAGGTTTTACAGATGCCTATTTAGTGCATAGACCTTTTGATAGAACTAATACTCAAAATCATGAATATGCATTAAGCAAAGGAAGTTATGAGGTAAGTGGACTTATTACAGAAGATGAAGAACATTTCTATTGTAAATATAAAACTTATCCAAATGATGAGATAGAAATTTTTGCTCCAATTGGAAGTTTAATTCAAGCGTGTGAAAATGAAATTGGAAAAATCTATAAAAAAGAAGATGGTAAATATTATGTTTCATTTAAAAAGATTCTAACAGAAACAAATAAAGAGTTAGAATCAGTACATAGTGGAAATACAAATAAAATTAAACTTCCAGGAAAGTTACCTTATTTAACAATGCTTAGAGTTAAAAGTGAAGAAGAAGTAAAATCTTGTGAAGGTTCTTGTAATAGTTAAGAATGGTAGTTTTTAGAGTTACAGAAAATATAAATATCAAGACAACAGATGGGACTTTAGTTAAGTATGAAAAAGTAAAAGGACCATCTAACTTATTAAATGAAACTATTTATATAACTACATTAGATGATTTTGGTGATTTAAAAAAAGTTTTTGCAAATGTCGGAAATAAATACAAAGCAAAAATTATCGATGAATCAAAAGTTAGATATTTAAGTCAGTTTCCTAGGGAACTAGGTATTACAAATATAAATGAATACAATATTACAAATAATTTAAACTATAAATATAGAAATAAAATAGCTATTCAAAGTGAAGAAAATCTTGTAGAGTCTGTTTATTTAAATGAAGAACAAAGTGATTTGAAAAAACAAATAGATGGTACTCTAAAAAAAGATATAAAAGTTCTAATTTTAGGTAGCTTAGGTTCAAGTATCTCTGAAATGATTTGTGCTTGTAGTGCCCTTAGAATTTTTTATGAAAGATTAAAAAAGAAGTTTAAAACAGTAAGCTTAGATATATATATTAATGCTTCTGAAAATAGATTTTACTCAAGAGATAAAATGATTTTTTCAAATCAAAGTTTTATAAACAAAATCAGTGCTTTATCAATTGATGTTAAAGAGTTTTGTTCTTATGATTTCTTTGTTGATGCAAGTTCAGTTACTAAAAGAAGTTTTTATCAAAGGCTTAACTACACTGATGCTTGGTTATATAAGTTAGGAATAGATTATAAAACTATACCAGAAAAGAAAAAATATAATGAAATCAACTTTACTTCATATAAGCCTAAAAAAGAAATAAAAGAAAAAATTGAATCAATAAAACAAATGGGAAAGGTTTTATTATTTCACCCATATTCAGCAAATGCAGCTAAATCTATACCAAAAGATTATGCAGTAAAATTACTAAAAAAAATGATAGAAAAAATGCCTGATTATGTTTTTGTATCGGCACTAAAACTTGACCCAAAATTTAAAGATAATAAATATATTGACCTTTCAAATGATTCAAGTAGTTTCTTAGATTTTTGTTATATTGTCTCAAATTGTGATAAGGTATTTACAGTTAATACTTCAACATATCATATTGCAGATGCTTTTTTTATTCCTAGTGTTGTTATCTTTACAGATTATGACCGCAAAAGAAATGTAAAACAGTATGAACATTCAAAAGCAATATATGTAAAAGATAAATCAAAAGACTATAGTCAGTTTATTTTTAAAAATGAATCTTTAGTTTTATATCGCTTTGATGGATGGCAAGAACTTAAAGCATCTAAAGTAATTAAATTATTAGAAAAACTTTGATAAAATCACGTGTTTAAAAAATAACAGGTGAGAAAATGAAGTTTGTATCTATTATTATGGGTAGTGAATCTGACTACGAAACAATGAAGTGTTGTGTTGAGACTTTTGAGAAGTTTGAAGTTAAATATGAACTTGTTGTTTCTTCTGCCCTTAAGTCACCCAAAAGAACGGAACAGTATGTGTTAGAAGCTGAGAGAAAAGGAGCTGTAGTATTTATTACTGCATCAAAGGTTGTTTCTCATTTAGCGGGAATGGTTAGTTCTTTAACTACTAAACCAGTTGTATCACATCAAACAAAAAGTAGTGATATTAATGAATCCTTTTCAACTGTTTACACCCCAGCAGGAATACCTGTTTGTAGTGCAACACTTGGTGAAACAGGAGCTATAAATGCTGCATATTTTGCGATGCAAATTTTAGCAATCTCAGATAAAGAGTTGGCTGTAAAATTAAAAGAAGATAGAATAGTTCAATCAAAAAAAGTTGAAACAATTTCTAAAAAAATAGAAGTAATTTTATAGTACACACAAATTAACCTGTGTTATTAATTGAAGTAAGCTATTACTTTCAATAAACAAAAATTTAATAAAGAGTTAGGAATAAAATAGATGGTAACATTTTCAGAAATTCTATTAAAGTTACAAGAGTTCTGGGCAAAGCAAGGATGTAATATTGTACAACCATATGATATCCCTGCTGGAGCTGGAACTTTTCACCCAGCTACACTTCTAAGAAGTTTAGATTCTACACCTTGGAGTACAGCATATGTTGCACCAAGTAGAAGACCAACAGATGGAAGATATGGAGAAAACCCAAATAGATTAGGAGCTTACTATCAGTTCCAAACTTTAATTAAACCTAGTCCAGATAATATTCAAGATTTATATTTACAATCTTTAGAATATTTAGGATTAGACCTTTCTAAACATGATATTAGATTTGTTGAAGATAACTGGGAATCTCCAACTCTTGGAGCATGGGGACTTGGTTGGGAAGTTTGGCTTGATGGAATGGAAGTAACACAATTTACTTATTTCCAACAAGTTGGAGGTCTAGCTTGTGACCCTGTTGCAGTTGAGATTACTTATGGTACTGAAAGACTTGCAATGTATCTTCAAGGTGTTGATTCTGTATTTGATATTGTATGGAATAAAAATGAACATGGAACAACTACTTATGCAGATGTTCACAAAGAGGATGAATATGAATTCTCTAAATATAATTTTGAGATAGCAAATACAGAGATGTTATTTAGACACTTCGATGATGCTTTTAATGAGTGTAAATCTTGTTTAGATGCGCAGCTTCCATTACCTGCATATGATCAGTGTATGATTGCTTCACATGCATTTAATACTCTTGATGCAAGAAAAGCAATCTCAGTAACTGAAAGACAAAACTATATTCTTAAAGTTAGAGAGTTAGCACAAGGTTGTGCTGTTTTATATAAAGAACAGGAAAAAGAGCGTTTAAAAAGAGTTATGGGATAACTCTTTTAGCTTTTTTTGATTTTTGTTGTAAGTTAAGAACTTACACAAAAAGCAGGTGTGAATTAGACACTATGTGTCGTATCAATCGTAGTGAATAAAATGAACTAGATTGTTATGAGAAAATTAATAAAGGACTAGTTTTGAAAATAAAAGAAATATATAGTTTTTTAGATGAATTATCACCTTTTGAGTTACAAGAAAAGTGGGATAATTCAGGTCTTCTAATAGGAAACTTTGAAGATGAGGTTAAACAAGTTTATATTTCTATAGATTTAGATGAGCAAATAGTTGATGAGATGGAAGAAAACTCATTAGTTATAACTCATCATCCTTTAATCTTCAAAGCTTTAAAAACTATCAATTATGATAGCTATAGTTCTAAATTAGTTAAAAAATTAATTCAAAAAAATATTGCTCTAATCTCTATGCATACTAATATTGATAAAACACATTTAAATAAGTATGTGGCACGTGAAGTTTTAGATTTAGAAGTTATTGATAGTGAAGAGTTTATTTGCTATGCACATGTGAATGATAGCTTTGAAAACTTTGCAAACAAAATTACTAAGAACTTAGGATTAGAGTATTTAAAATATGTAAAATGTAACGAAGAAGTTAAAAAAGTTGCATTAGTAACAGGTGCAGGTATGTCATTAATAAATGAAGTTCAAGCTGATCTCTTTTTAACAGGAGACATAAAATATCATGATGCTATGGAAGCCAAAGCAAGAGGTATTTCCTTAATTGATATTAGACACTACGAAAGTGAAAAGTATTTCAGCACTCTATTAGAGGGACTTGTTAGTGAATATTTGAAAAAAAATCAATTAAAAGCTATAATAACAGCTTCAAAAAACCCATTTAAGTTTTGTACACAAGGAGACACGGTTGAATAAGTATTTACAGGATTTAGTAAAACTATCTAAGTATGATGGTTCTATCAGTATGTTTGAACCAAAAATAGAAAATGAAAAAGCAAAGTTATCGACATTTATTGAAGTAGCAGAAACAATTAAAACTTCAATTAATGATACATATGCACAAATAGATGATGTAAAATCAAAAAGAACAAAAAACAATATTCATTTAGCAGAATTAAAAACTAAATTAGATGATATTTCTAAAAAGCATAATGAAGTAACAAATGAAAAAGAAGTAAAAGCTTTACAATTAGAAGAAGAGATTGCAAAAGAGCAAATTGCTTTTGCAAACGAAGAGATTGAAAGATTAGATGAAATTGCAGCAGCTAAAGAAGAAGAATTAAAAGAATTACAAGCAAAATTAGCTGAAGAAGAAGATTCAATCAAAGAGATTCAAATTGCAGTTGATAATGCAATTGATGAAATTAATCAAGAAAGAAATGCAGTTTATCAAGAAAGAAGTGAACTGTTAGAAAAATTTGATAATAAAATTTTAACTTTCTATGAAAAAATTAGAAGATGGGCAAAAGATTCAGCAGTAGTTCCTGTAGTAGACCAAGCGTGCTATGGATGTTTTATGAAAATCAATGACAAAACTTATTCAGAAGTTATCAAATCAGAAGAGATCATTAACTGTCCACATTGTGGAAGAATTCTTTACAAAGAAGATGAGACTGAAGAGGCTTAATTTTGAGCCTTTTTAGTATTTTTTATTATCTAGTTTCTTTAGTAATTTATATACTAGCAATTCCCTACTTACTTTATAAAACAAAAAACAAAAAATACAAAGAAGCAATTCCTGCAAAATTTTTTTTAAAAAACAATAAACCTTTTGAAAAAAGTGCTATTTGGTTTCATGTTTGTTCTTTAGGGGAAGCAAAAGCAATTGAACCTTTAGTAAAAGAACTAGAAGAGACAAATATAAGTGTAATAACAAATACAGGTTTTGAAGAAGCAAAAAAGCTATCTTTTAGTGTTAGATATTTGCCTTTTGAAATATTTTTACCTTTTTGGATAAAAAAACAAAAAGCTTTAGTTGTGATGGAAGCTGAGCTTTGGTATTTTTTATTTTTATTTGCAAAGAAAAAGGGTGCAAAAACATACTTAATAAATGCACGAATATCTGATAAATCTTATGCTTCATATAGAAAGTTTTCTTTTTTTTATAAAAGAGTATTTTCAAATATAGATAAAGTATTTGCTCAAACAATAGAAGATAAAGAAAGACTTTTAGAACTTGGTGCAAAGGATGTAGAAGTTATAGGAAATATAAAACTAGCACAACTTCCTAAAATAACTAGAAGTTTTGAAAAACCAAGTGAAACTTTAATTACAGCTGGAAGTACCCATGAAAAAGAAGAAGAGCTTATTTTAGAAGCATATGATAGAAAATTTGGGAAACTAGTTATTGTTCCAAGACATCCAGAAAGATTTGAAAAAGTAGCTGAACTTATTGAATCTTTTGCAAAAGAAAAAAATTTGAATTTTCATAGATTTTCACAACAAGAAAACTTCTCTTCTGATATAATTTTAGTAGATAAGTTAGGTGAACTTAATAACATCTATGCTATTTCAGATATAGTGATTTTAGGTGGAGCTTTTGCAAATGTTGGTGGTCATAATCCAATTGAACCAGCTTTTTTTGAGTGTAAATTAATTTCAGGAAAAAGAATTTTTAATCAAAAATCACTTTTTGAATGTGTTAAAAATTATAAGATAATAGAAGATAGTGAACTGAAAGAAACATTGGAAAATGTTCATAATATAGAAAAATCATCTTTAGTACAAGAAGGTGATATAAAGCCAATAATAAAGGAATTACATGGCATACGATAAAGCATATAAAGTTCTTGCAAAACAAGAAGGAATTTCGAACTCTAAAGCAAAAGAGCTTATTGATAAAGGTTTAGTTAGAGCTGCTGGCAAAAAAGTAATGATTGCTAGAGGTGAAATTGATACTGATACAAAGTTTACTGTTAAAGAGATTGGAATAGTTAAGGTTATTTTTCAAGATGATGATATTTTGGCAGTAGATAAACCAGCATTTTTAACTTCTGATGAGATAGCAAAAAAATTTCCAAAAGCAATTATGTTAAATAGACTTGATAAAGAGACAAGTGGAGTAATGCTTTTTGCAAAAAATGAAGAGTTCCAGAAAAAAGCAATTAAAGAGTTTAGAGATAACAATGTATATAAAGAGTATGTTGCAATTGTAGATGGAAAAGTAATTGATGAAATTGAAATAGATAAACCAATTCTAACAACAAAAGATAGAGGTCAAGCAAAATCAAAAGTTGATAGTAAAAAAGGTAAGCCTGCAAAAACAACTGTTTATCCAATGTTTGTTGAAGGGAATAAATCTAAAATCAAAGTTGTAATTGATACAGGAAGAACTCATCAAATCCGTGTACATCTTAATAATATAGGACTTCCAATTATTGGAGATACAATTTATGGAAAGCCTGTTGCTAATATAAATAGAGTATTATTACACTCAAAAAGAACAAAAATATTTGACTATGACTTTGAGGCAAAAGAGCCAAGAGAATTCAAAGTGTATGACTTTAACTAAAATTTAAGCTTATGAAAAATAAAATCTCCCTTTTTATGGGAGATCTATTTCTTATTAAAATTAATAATTACTTAAACTATTACTTCACTTAACCTAACTTAAAGTATACTTTTAATATAATCCACAAAAATTATTAAAGTTTGGAGTTTATTTTGTTTGATTCAATAACCGGTTCGATAAAAAATGCAGTTAATAAAATAAGACATAAAGATGATGCCGCTTCTCTTAAAAAGGCGACAACTGAACTTAGAAAGTCATTATTAAAGTCAGACGTACATCATAAAACTACAAAAGATCTTGTTACCGCAGTTGAATTAGAAACAAAAAGACTAGGAATAGGACAAGACTCATTTTTAAGAGCATTAAAAAGTGAATTAACAAAAATTTTAACTACAGAAGGGAATCAAGGTTTTGTATTCTCTGCTACTCCTCCAACTACAATTTTAATGACAGGACTACAAGGTTCTGGTAAAACAACAACAACAGGTAAATTAGCAAATTATTTAAAACTTAGAAAGAAAAAAGTTTTAGTTGCGGCTTGTGACTTACAAAGATTAGCAGCAGTTGAACAGTTAAAACAAATTGCAGCTCAAATTGAAGTAGATATTTATTTTGATGATAATGAAAAAAATCCAATTAAAATCGCATTAGCTGCACAAGAAAAAGCAAAAAAAGAACATTATGATGTACTTTTAATAGATACAGCCGGACGACTTGCAATTGATGAAGAATTAATGCAACAATTACATGATGTAAAACAAGCAGTTGTTCCAGATGAAATTTTCTATGTTGCTGACTCATTAACAGGACATGATGCTACTAAAACAGCAACTACTTTTAAAGAAAAAATTGGAATTGATGGGGTTGTATTATCAAAATATGATGGTGATACTAAAGGTGGAGTTGCAATCTCTATTTCTCATCAAGTTGGTGTTCCTTTAAGATTTATAGGTATTGGTGAAAAAATGCCAGACCTTGAAGTATTTATTCCAGATAGAATTGTATCTAGACTTATGGGTGCAGGGGATATTGAAGGTTTAGCTGAAAAAACAGCAGCTGTTATTGATGAGAAAAAAGCAAAAGCTGTATCAAAGAAGATTAAAAAAGGTGAATTTAACTTTAATGACTTCTTAGATCAGCTTTCAATGATGAGTAAATTAGGTTCTATGAAATCAATTATTGGAATGATTCCTGGACTTTCTCAAATGGCAGGACCATTAAAAGATATGGATTTTGAAAACTCTGATGAAATTAAAAGAATCAAAGCTTTAATTGGTTCTATGACTCCTAAAGAAAGAGAAAACCCAAGCTTGATGAATCCAAGTAGAAAAAGAAGAATTGCTAAAGGTTCTGGGCTTTCAGAAATGCAAGTAAACAAAATACTTAAGCAATTTAAAAATGCATCAAAAATGGCTAAAAAACTTTCTTCTAAAGGTGGAATGAAAGGTTTACAAAACATGATGCAACAAATGCAAGGAAAAGGTGGTCCAGGAGGACTTAATTTACCTAAATAGGTAAACAAATAAATAGTATTGAGTTGTAAACTTACTTTGAAAGAAGAGGAGTTTAGAATTCAATACTATAAATAAACAGAAGGAAAAAAAATGACAGTAATTAGATTAACAAGAATGGGTAGAAATAAAAAACCATTTTACAGAATCGTTGTAACAGACTCAAGAAAAAGAAGAGATTCAGGATGGATTGAGTCACTAGGTTATTATAACCCAGTATCTGAGCCAAAAGTATTAAAACTAGATGAAGAAAGATATAACTATTGGTTAAGTGTTGGTGCAAAACCATCTGAGAGAGTTAAGAAATTAGCTGAAAAAAAGTAAATTTATTATAAGATTTTATCATGATTACTAATTTTATAGAAAACTATGCAAAACTTATAGTAAGTTACCCTGAAGATGTTAGCATCTCAACTAATGTAATTGATGAAACTTTTACTGAGATAACTGTTCATGCAAATAGTGCAGATATCGGTAAACTTATCGGTAAAAATGGAAACATGATAAATGCATTAAAAACAATGGCGAACGGTTGTAAAGCCAAAGATGGTGTATCTTACAAAATACAAGTGTTGTCAAACTAGAATGAATGATAAAATCTATGTTGCTAAATTAGGAAAGGCTGTTGGTCTAAAAGGTCACTTAAGACTTTTTATTGACTCTGACTTTCCTGAGCAATTTAAAAAAGGCGCAAGCTTTACTACAAACAAAAAACTTACATTAACTCTTGAGGAATATAATCCCAATAGAGACTTAGTTAAATTTGAAGACTATGATGATGTAGATACTGCAAAAAAGCTTACAAATCAACTTTTATATGCAACAATAGAACAAACAAAAAATGATTGCAAATTAGAAGAAAATGAACACTTCTGGTTTGATATTGTTTCTTGTAATGTTATTGAAAATAATTTAGATTTAGGTGAAGTTGTTGAAATTCATCGATATCCAATTGAAGACTATTTAGAAATTAAAACATCAAAAGAGTTAGTAGATAAAGGTCATCCAAAAACTTTTTTAATCCCTTATAATATTGAGAACTATATTGTAAGCGTAGATACTGATAATAAAAGAATTGAGGTTAAAAACTCTTTAGTAATACTAGAAAACTCTTAATTAAGTTTTCTAATAATTACATCTTTTTTGATACTCTTCTTTTGTAAAATCAACTAAAAATGAATCCTTAAACCCATTGTCCATTAGAGCACTAAATACTTTGTTTCTTTCTACTGAAGATTCATATGGCCCAAAATAAATTTCTATTCTATTTTTAGAATCTCTACATAGTGAAATCTTTTTATCAAAGCTTTCTACTTTGTCTAAATATGATTTATGAAGTTCTCCTTTTATAATAGCTACATTAATAAATGGTAAGAAAAGATTTGAGTTCATAACATCATTAGCTTCTTCTTTTGTAGGAATAGCTATTGCTACTTCTTTTTTCTCTTCTTCATTAGTATTAGAGTTTGGTTCAATTATAACAGTAGTGTCTTTATCTTCATTTATTGCATTCTCTATTATTTGTTCAACGTTATTACTTGTTTCTACAACTTTTTTAACTTCTACTGGTTTTATAATATTTTTTTGTTCTTCAAGTTCTTTAAATATCTTTGCTTTTTGTTCTTTAAACTCTTGTCTTATTTGTTCTTGCAGTTTTAAAAACTCTTCTTGCTCTTTTTTTATTGCCATTTGTCTTTCTTCAAGAAGTTGTTTCTCTTTCTCTAAAGCCTCTTTTTCTTTGGCAATTTTTTCTTCTGCTTTTCTTTTTTCTTCTTCAATTGCTTTTTGTTTAGCTTCTTCTTTTTTTCTTTCTTCTTCTTTTATTTTTCTTTCTTCTGCTTCTAACTGTTCTTTATTTAAAATCTCTGTTTTAGTTAACATTTTAAGTTTTTGGTTTAACTTATTTTTATCAATATCATCAATATTAATATCAACTTCAGGTTTTTTTTCTTCTTTTACTTGTTTAACAATAGGTTTTTGTACTTTTTCTTCTTCATCAAAGAAACCTGCTAGAAATAGAATAGTTCCTAAAGTTAAAATAACAGATAATGCAGCTATGACACCAATTAATATTTTTAAAACCTTTGGTTTCTTTTTTTGAATTGGCTCTTCATCTAAATCTTCATTTTCAATGGTATTATCTTCATATTCTAGGTTCTCTTCGGTGTTTTGAATATTCTCTTCTACAGGATTATCAGATGATGAGTTTTCTTCATTATCAACAAGTTGAAGTGTATCTTCTTCATTAGTTTGATTATTATCTTGTTCTAAACCTAACTCTTCTATTATTTCTTGGTCTGTTTTCTCTGCCATTTTTTACTCTTTATTTTGTTTTCTTTTTTCTTTTTGTTTTGCTAGTATTTTTTCTTTGTTTCTTTTATAATATTCTCTTCGGTACTCTTTAAGCTTATCTTTTTTTCTTTGTCTATACTCTTTATCGTAGTTTAGTCTTTCTTCTTTATTTTCTTCGTAGTACTCTTTTTTACGTTTTTTATAGTCTTGAATCTTTTTAATGATTTGTTCTTTTCTATCATCAATATGACCTTTTTGCTTTTTTGCAATAAGTTTCATATTTTTTAAAAAGTTTATATCATTTAATTCTTCAGAGTAATCTATACTTTTTAAGTTTTTATATTTAGCAGAAGAGTCTTTATCTTTACTTTTTAAGTAATATTCTCTTTTCTTCTTTTTATGTTTTAAAAAGTTTTCTTCTCTTAGTCTTTTTAATTCTTTTAAATCCATTGAACTATAAAATTAATAATTATCTTTTTAATCTATTAACTGTATCAAGCATACTATCAGTTGTAGTAATTGCTTTTGAATTAGCTTCATAAGCTCTTTGTGCTGTAATTAAGTCAACCATTTCATTAACCAGTTTTACGTTTGATAATTCAATCATTCCTTGTCTTAATCCACCTAACTGATCTTCAGTAGGATTTGCTACAATTGCATCACCTGACGCTTCACTAGCTTTAAATAGTGATTCACCTGTAGGAGTTAATCCAGCAGGATTAATAAAATCAGCAATTGTAATTTGTCCAATTTCAACTTCTTCTTCTGTTTGAGGATCTTTTCCTGTTACAATACCATCAGTACCAATTGAAATATCAACTAGGTTATCAGGAACTGTAATTTGAGGTTCTAAAAGGTATCCATTCCCATTTACAATGTTTCCTTCTTCATCAAGTTTAAATTGACCATTTCTAGTATAAGCTAATTCTCCATTAGGTAATGTGATTTGAAAGAAACCTTTACCTTCAATAGCTATATCTAGTGGATTTGAGGTTTCTTTTAAGTCACCTTCTAGAAAGTCTTTTTGTATACCAGAAATTCTAACTCCTAAACCTACATCCATTCCTGTTGGATTGATAGTGTTTAATGAAGTTCTTCCTGCTGTATAGTTTAAACTTTCGTACATTAAGTCTTGAAATTCTGCTCTGTCTTTCTTAAAACCAGCAGTATTTACATTTGAGATATTATTAGATGTAACATCAATTTGATGCTGCATAGAATTCATTCCTGTTGCTGCAGTATATAAACCTCTTATCATGGTATCCCTTTTATTTAAAGTAATATTAAATAATTATATTTAAAGTACTTTTAAACTTTGATAAATTCTATTAATCATTTTTTTATTTATTAAGTATAAATTTAAAACAAATTTTATATAATGTATAGATTTTGAATATAGTTTTTTGATAAGGGTTAAATTATGAAAATTTTGATAGTGGATGATAGTTCTACAATGAGAAGAATCATTGGTAATGTTGTTATGCAATTAGGTTTTGCAAAAGATGACTTCGATGAAGCAGAAGATGGTGTTAAAGCATGGAAACTTCTTACTGAAAGTCAGTATGATATTATTTTAACAGACTGGAATATGCCTAATATGAATGGTTTAGATTTAGTTAAAAAAGTTAGATCAGAGGGAAATCACCAAAAAGTTCCAATTATTATGATTACTACTGAAGGTGGAAAAGGGGAAGTTATTACAGCACTAAAAGCTGGAGTAAATAACTATATTGTTAAACCATTTAATGCACAAGTTTTAAAAGAAAAACTTGATGGAGTTTTAAAATAATAAATAATTTACAGTACCAATAAAAGGTTTTAAAATGAGTATGAGTCAAGAAGAAATTGAAGCTTTAATGAATGGTTTAGACTTTGAAGATGATAGTTCAAAGGAAGAATCTACACCTGCAGAACAGCCAGAAATTTCTAAAGAAGTAGAACCAGAGCCTCAAGCAGAAGAGACGACAGAAAACTCAACGATGTCAGAAGATGACATTAATGATTTGATTGCACAAACTGAAGAAATAGTTAATAATAAAGAAGAAGATACAGAAGAAGAAACAGTTGATGATATTTTAAATAATATTGAAGAAACAGAACCAGTAGTTGATACAACACAAAATATTGATGATGTTTTAAAAGAAGTTGAATCAATTGAAGAGGTAAATGAACCTGAGGTTACAGAAGATAGTATCCCTTCAGTAGATATTCCTACAATAGACGAAACAGATATCCCTTCAGTAGAAGAACCAACTAAAGAAGAATCAACTGATGAAAGTATTTCAGAGGAACAAGCTTTTGAAGAAGATAATTTTGATGATATTCTTTCTTCAATTGATGGAATACAAGAAGAAGAGCCAAAAGAAGAAACTACTTCTGAATCTGAAAAAGTGGATATCCCTTATGATATTCCAGCAAATGATCCTGATATAGAAGATATCGATTCAAAAATTAATAGTGGGGTTTTTCCATTGCCAGTAGAACAAGATAATAAAGTAGTAAATCAATTAAGTCAAGTTGCAAATGACTCAGAAGAGAAAGCAACAAAAATATTTGATGTATTAAGTAATATTTTAGACTACAATAATGAAATTCAAAATGATGTTCAAGAGTTAGCAAACTTTAGTGACAAACAAACAGCAATGTTATCTTCATTAAATCAAAAGTTTCCTAATATAGACGCTTTTAAACAAAATCTTGAACAAGCAGAGAAAATGGGAAATTTTATCTCTGATATTAATGATAAGATAAATAATGGAAATATGGAAATATTCCAAGCAATGGAATTAATGCAATATCATGATATTAATAGACAAAAGATAGAAAGAGTAATGTCAGTTATTAGAAAATTAACTGTATACTTAAATAATCTTTTCGAAGATGAAAATGATTATAAAGAGATTGCAGTAGCAAAACATATTCATGGAGATTCATCTACTGGTGATTTAATGGCAGAAGATGATTTAGATGCATTAATTGCAGAGTTTAATAAATAGGAGAAGATAATGGCAAAATATCCTTTAGCAGCATCAATGATTAATCAAATAAATAGGATTGATGTAGTTTCTAATAATTTAGCAAATGTTAATACTGTTGGTTTTAAACAAGAAGGAACAGCTGAAGGGTCTTTTAATTATTATATGCAAAGAGCCAAAAAAGATGGTTTTGATCCAACAAAATTAAACGAAGTAGTTAATACAATTCCAAAAATGGATACAAAATATATAAGTGCTGAACAAGGACCAATTATACCTACAGGAAATGCTTTAGACTTTTCTTTAACCCAATCAGATACCTTTTTTAAAGTTAGAGATGAAAATACAGGCGACGTTGTTTATACAAGAGATGGGTCATTTAAAAATTTAAATGGAGTTTTAGTTGATTCAAATGGTCAAGCTGTATTATCAAATGACGATGAACCAATCGCAATAGAAGCTGGTGAAAATTTTGAAGCTCAAATTGGAGTAGTTCAAATAAACTATGATGATTTACAAAAATATAAAGATAATAATTTCAAAGCTAGAGATGGGCAGGCAAATATTATTCCAATAGAGAATAATGATGGACAATTTATGCAAGGTTCATTAGAAAAATCAAATGTAAATAGTGTCTCATCTATGGTAGCATTAATTGATGCTCACAGAAGATTAGAACAAGCACAAAAAGCAGTTCAAACAGAGAGTGAAATGAATGAAGTGTTAGTTCAAAAAATTGGAGATACAAGTAGATAATGGAAGCAAGTGGCGTAACTAACTTATTATTCAAACATTTAAGCTTTAGAAGTGATAGACAAAATGTTATTTCAAGTAATATTGCAAATGTAAATACACCAGGATATAAAACAAAAGATTTAGTTTTTGAAAATGAACTAAATAAAGTAAAAGGTAATAGAGAATTAGAACTTTATACAACAAATAAAAAACATATCAATCCTTCTTTAAGTGACATTAATAAATTCAATGAACCTAAATTAGTTAATGTAAAAGGATTAGAAGAACAAAATGATGGAAACAATGTTAGCATGGATAGTCAAATGAGTGAAATGTCAAAAAATAAGATTATCTTTGATGCTATACAATCATCAATTAAAAAAGATTCTAGACTATTTAGGTCAGTAATTGAATCATCACAAAAAAACTAGTTAGGATTATTATTATATGGATCAACTTTTAAAGTTTATTAACAACTTAAATGCTGCACAAAGAGCTGTAATAATTGGAGGTTTTTCTATTTTATTTGTGCTACTAGTTGGATTATTGGTATATTCAAATATAAAAGCAGAAGATAAAAAACTTAATTATACTATTGCAAGTAATTTAACTAAAAATCAAGTAATGATGGCAAGTAATGAGCTTGAAGCATCAGGTGTTCCTTTTTCTGTTATAGGAAGTGGAAACTCTCTTACACTTAAAACATCAAAAGAGTTTATTAATATTGCAAAAATTAAACTTGTTACAAGTGAAGCTGCAACAAGTAAACACGTTGGTTGGGAAATATTTGAGAAATCTTCTTTAGGAACAACAAATTTTGAAAATAATGTAAAATTTTTAAGAGCAACAGAAGGTGAATTATCTAGATCTTTAGAGTCTCTTTCTGGAGTTTTAAGTGCAAGTGTTAAAATAGCAATTCCTAAAAATACAATTTTTACAGAAAGAAAAAGTGAACCAACTGCATCAGCAGTACTTTCATTAAAACCTGGAGTTTTTTTAACACAAAAACAAATTGATGGAATAAAAAACTTCATTGCATCAGCAGTTCCTGATTTAGAAGTTGAGAATATCAAACTTATAGATCAAGATGGTGCTTTATTACAAATGTCAACAGATGATTTAGAAAATGAAAAATCATTAACACAAAATAAGTATAAACAAAAACTTGAAAAAGATTATGAAAAAAAGATTGTAGAGTTATTAGAGCCAGTAGTTGGGGTTGGAAGAGTTGTTGCAAGAGTAACAATGGAATTAGATTTCAAAAAAAGACATGTTCAAGAAGAAATATACGAACCTGAAGGAACAATAAGAAGTCAACAAACTACAGAAAATAGTTCAAGTGCAACTGGAGGAAATCCTGGTACTGGTGGAACAGCTGGGGTTGAGAATAATATTCAAGTACCTGATGAAGCAAATGGAAATAACGGGATTCAATCAAATAGCGAAAGTTCTAAGAATATAACTAACTATGAAATCTCAAAAAAAATAATAGATGAAAAGAACAATAACTATTCTTCTGTTAAAAAAGTAAGTGCAGCAGTAACTTTTGATTCAACAGTATTTGAAAATAATGAAAATAAAGAAGAATTTTTAGCCTCAATAGAGTCTATAGTTCAAGAAACAATAGGTTTTAATGCAAAAAGAGGTGACAAAATTGCAGTAAAAGCTTTCAAATTTGTTACAATGAAAAATACGAAAGTTCAAGTTGACGAAAATGGAAATCCTGTGATTGTTGATGCTTCAGAAGCAGACTCTTCAGTTGATACTTTAAGTATGGTTAAATCAATATTAAAAGAGTTTAGTGAATATTTCCAATATTTAATTGCAGCATTACTATTATTTATTTTTTACAAAAAATTCATTGTTAATCATGAAGTTGTTATATTAGGAGATGAAGGCAAAAGAAAAGTTGATGCTGATGGTAATCCTATTGATGATGATTTTATGAATGAGTTCTTAGGTGATTATGAAAATGAGTTTGATAGAAATACTGCAAAAGGTAGATTAAAGTCTAAAGTCAAAAGTCAAATTATGAATAATATTGAAGGCTTAGATGAAGAGAGTGCTGCTAAGTATGAAGTATTAATTGAAGCAATTGATAAAGAGATAAATAATAATCCAGAAGAAATAGCAAGAATGATTGAGTTACTACTTACAGAAGGTAGTGGTAAATTTAAATCGGAAAGAAAATAAAGATGGCTGAAGAGTATAAAGATTTATTAAAAGGGATGTCAATGCTAAGTAAGGTTGCACATTTCTGTGTCCTTATTGGTGAAGATGCAACAGTAAAGATTTTCCAACATTTACCAAAAAATGTTGTTGAGGACATTTCTACTGAAATCACAATGATTCAATCTGTTGATAAAGAGATATCACTTGCGATATTAGAAGAGTTTCATTTATTTACTAGGTCTAAAAACTTTATTAGTTCAGGTGGATATGATTATGCTAAAGATATTTTATATAAATCTTTAGGAAAAGGTGAAGCAGATGAAGTTTTAGCAAAACTATCAAGAATGAAGCTTGCAGCGCAATCATTTGCTTACTTAGATGCAATTAATCCGAAGCAACTATCTGACTTTATTAAAGATGAGTCTCCTCAAACTATTGCAGTAATTCTTTCTCATATGGAAGCAACAAAAGCAGCTGATGTTTTAATGCAACTTGAAGAAGATATCAAAGTTAAAGTTACGATGCAAATGGCAACAATTAAAGATGTATCACCAGATGTTGTAAGAACTATTTCTGTAGTATTAGAGAAGAAGCTTGAATCTCTTCTTTCTTCTATTGTTGATGTTGGTGGTGTTAAAGTTGTTGCAGATATGTTAAATAGGGTTGGACCAAAATCTCAAGATATTCTTAAAAATATCAATGGTGTTGATACATCATTAGCAACAAAAATTAAAGAAAACATGTTTGTGTTTGAAGATTTATTAAATTTAGATTCAGAACATGTAATGAAAATTTTACAAAATGTTGATACAGCAGATGTTGCAGTAGCAATGAAAAATGCAACTGAAGATGATATGGCTAAAGTTACAAGTGCAATGTCTCAAAGAGCTAGTGATAGATTTAGAGAAGAGTTTGAAATGCTTACAAAAGTTAAAATTAAAGACATTGAAGCTGCACAAAGAAAAATGCTTGATGTTGCACAAAAGATGATTGAAGAAGGTACAATTGATAGAGATATGGATGAACAATAATGAATAAAGCAAATGTATACTCAAATGCAAAAGTTGTAAAAAACAGTGAAGTTCAAGAGTACCAATTAGGTACTTTTGTTAAAGATGAAGCTGGACAAACACAACAGGTTAATATTCCAACATCTGTACTAAATACAAGTAATATCAATGGTGATATGGAAGCTGTACTAAGTGAAATAAAAAATTTAAGTACTCAACTTACTCAAATGAATCAAAAAGTTACTAGTCTTGAAAATGCAGGAGTAAAAGAGAAAGATATAGATGCACAAGTTGTTCAAGCTATAAAAGATTTAAAACATTATGCAAACTTTTTTGAACAAGCAACTTTTCAGATGGAAACAAAACTTCTTAAAACATCTATTTCAATAGCACAAAAAATTATTGCAATAGAAATTGGACAAAACTCAGCAGCAATTGCAAAACAAACTATTTCTCATCTTTTAGAGAAGATAAAGAATGCTTCAAAAGTTAAGATACATTTGAATCCAAAAGATTATCAAGTATTAAAAGATGAACTAAATTTAGAAAATTTTATTCAATTAGTTGACGATCCCAACGTAACAGCAGGTGGAGTAGTTATAGCTAGTGATTTAGGAAACTTTGATGGCAATATTGAAGCTAAAGTTAATACTATGCTTGAATCTTTAGATAATGTCTTATAAAAAAACTTACAAAAAATAAACTATTTAAATATTTCTTTTATATAATCTTTTTTACTATAATTTTGTGATATAATGTAGTAATTTAACAAAAAAGTGCATTTATGGAAATTAGTGAAAGAGATTATGACCTATTAGTAGATACAGAAATTACTGTTGATGTTATGCTAGGAAGTGCAAATGTTACTATAAAAGAGTTTTTAGAACTTTCAGAAGGTGACATTATATCTTTAGATAAGCAAGCTGGTTCAGGTGGTGATATCTTTGTAAATAAAAGAATTATCGGTACAGGTGATATCATTGTAATTGACGAAAAACTAGCAGTAAGAGTTCAAGAAGCAATGGATTCTGATAATGTAGTTAGATATTTCTTTGATGAAAAAGCAAACTAGGAGATTATTATGGCAGTAGAAAATAATGTAACAGTTAATAGTTCAAGGGGAGCAGATGGCAATTCATATACTACTTCTGTAGCTAATGATGAACTAACAAACAATGACTTTTTAAGATTAATGTTAGAACAGCTTAAAATGCAAGATCCTACAAAACCTATGGATTCTGAACAAATGCTTACTACTCAAATGCAAATGTCAAGTATCAATACCAATCTTGAAACAATTAAAACAATGCAGTATCTTGCTGATTCTTTTAAGCAATCAAATATCTCTAATGCAGCAACAATAATAGGTAAAAATATAGAAGATGGAAATGTTGGTGATAATGGAGTTACTAAAGCATATACTGTAAATTCAGTAGAAACTGTAGATGGAGAAGTTATATTAAAAGCGCGACAAATTTTATATATTGAAGACCAAGTAAGAGATAAAGATGGTAATTATGTTTTTTATGATGTAAAAGGTCAAATATTAGATGAAAATGGTAAACCAACTGGGAAAAAAGTTGCGTTAGAAGATCCAGGAAGGGTAATCATAGATAAAGATGGAAATCCTGTAATTTTAGATGAAAATAATGAAATCATTGAAGATTCAGGATATACAGTAGATGGAAGTACTATGCCTGTTTATTCTGACCAATTGTCTGCTATTCCTTTTTCTCAAGTTACTAAAATATTCTAAAGGCTAAAAAATGATTAGTGGATTATGGAATGGAATATCTGGACTTAGTGCCTTTGAAAGAGCATTAAGTTCTCAATCAAATAATGTTACAAACTCTAATACAATCGGACATAAGTCAGATAGAGTTAGTTTTGCAGATATGATGTATCAATCAGGCTATGGAAAAGGTGTAAATATTCAATCTGTACAAAAAGACTTTTCACAAGGTGGACTTAAAGATACAGGAAATGATTTAGATGTTGCCATTGAAGGAAGAGGTTTTTTTGTTGTAAATGATCCCTTAACCGGAGAGACTTTCTACACAAGAGCTGGAAACTTTAAAATGGGTGCTGATGGAACACTTCAAACAGTAGATAACAAAAAAATATATGGTTCTTCTCCTGCTTTAACTAATTTAGTTAGCTCTGATGGTTCAACACAGTTTAACTCAGATTATAGTGTGGATATTAGTTCAAAACAAATCTCTACATCAGACTATTTAGAATCAATAAATGCAAAAGCTACAGATTATACTAAAACTGCAAAAGATAGTGGTGTTTCAGGAAGTGGATTTAAAGATAAAGATTCAAAAATTTCTGATATCCAAGCTCTTATTACAAATTATAAAGAAAAATTAGAACTTTTTGCAAGTGATCCTAATGCAACTAGTCAAGCCTCTACATCTCAACAAAATCAAATCTCTTATAGCACTTTTTTAACAGATTTACAAGATACAGATGATTTTGTAGAAGTTACAGTTGATGGTGAAAAAGTAAGACAATATTTTGATACTGATGTTCAAACTACAATGAATCTTTTTGCTGATAAATTATCTTCTGTAATAGGTTTAACAGCAAGTGTTGATGCTACTGGACTTGTAACAATAGATTCTTTAATCCCTGGGAAAAGCTTTGATATAAGAGAAGCTGCAATAAATACTAGTTCACCTGCAATAACTGAGACAATATCTCCATCAAATGGTACTGGAAGAGCAATGCTTGATGATGCTAGAGAGGCTTTAAAAAATGCATTAGAAGCAGCAGATGCCAAATTAATTGAAATGACCCATACTATTCCTAGTAGTGGTGCTGCTTTAGGTGCAATAGGAGAATTACAATTAAAACTTGATAGTTTAGGTATAACAGAAGATGTATTTGGTAATTTATCTATAGAAAATGGAGCAATATATGCAAAGGATGGGGATAATAAGTTTTTAATAGGAAAATTAGAAACTGTTATGTTTACTAATCCTAATGGATTAGATCCTCAAGGAAATAATTTATATAGGGCAACTAAAGAGGCAGGAGAAATGATGAATGCATCTAACGTAAATAATTTAGTTGGTTCATCAGTAGAACTTAGTAATACAAACTTAGGTGAGGGTTTAGTTGATTTAATGGTATATCAAAGAGCATTTGAAGCAAGTTCTAAATCAATTACAACATCTGATGAGTTTCTTAAAACAGCAATACAACTAAAGAAATAATTTCTTTAGTTTGTGTTTAAATATCAGTGCTTAATTTTAAGCATTAATATTTGAACATGAAAGTGTTTAAAAATTTATCTAAAAGGATAAATCATGATCGGAGCATTATGGACAGGAATTTCAGGACTTGCGTCTCATCAAGCGGCGTTAGATAACGAATCACATAATATCGCGAATGTTAATACAATAGGTTATAAATCTTCAAGAATCTCTTTTGCAGATCAAATGTATCAAGATAGAATTGGTAAAGGTTCTAAAATACTTGATGCTGAAAAACTTTATGTACAAGGAAGCTTAAAGCTTACTGGAGTTGATTATGATATGGCAATTAATGGAGATGGTTTTTTTACAGTAAAAAACACTACTTCTAGAGGAAGTGGAGAAAATTATTATACCCGTGCTGGTAACTTCAGAATGGGTGATAATGGTACACTTCAAGATGCAGCTGGTAATGAAGTTCAAGGGTGGGCTATGAGAGCCATTGATCCAAATAAAGATGTTGTATCAACTGACCCAAATAACAAAACTTTTACTAGTGATTATACTAAGCTTTTAACATCAAAAGTAATTAAATATTCAAACTATATAGAGACAATTACAGCTAAAGCAACTGATTATAATCAAAGTGCAAAAGCAGACTCATCAACTATTTATGAAGGAGCAGGTGGAAAAAGTAAAGCATCAAAAATTTCTGATGTGGAAGCTTTAGTTGCTGATTATGCTTCTTGGCTTCAAAAACTTGCAGATAATCCTGATGGAGGAAGTGCAAGCTCAATTGCTCAAATTTCTCAAGTAAACTTTAAATCAGGTTCTGATGGACTTATCTCTAAAGAAGGAGATCAAGTATATGTATATATAGATGGAAAGAAAATTTCTCAAAACTATATTTCTACTTCAGCATCTCAAGATTTCATTGATAGTTTAAAAACAGGAAAAGCTTCTGTTACAGGTAATAATACATCAACAGCAACTTATTCTGTAGATAGCCCAACTAATAATACAAGATATGAAATTGAAATAAATGGAACAACTGTATATTATGAGAGTGATAATGATGCAACTACAGATGAAATTAGAAATGGACTTAAGCTTGCAATAGAAGCAGAAAGTACTCTTTCAGGGTATACTGTAAATATGCCTGCTGCACCTGATAAAACAATTACTATCTCTCATGCAGACCCAATTGAAATTTCAGAAAGAACTTTTGATAGTCTTGTACCTCTTGATTTAGATGTAGCTGCAAGTAGAATTGCTACATATAGAGCTTTAGCTGATAAAATTTCAGAAATTCAAGGTCTTAGAGCTACTATGGTTAGTGAGACAAACTCTACAACTGGAAATAATGATGTTTTAGAAGATAGTGATAACTTTAAGTTATCTACATCTAATATGGATATGATAAAAGGGATTCTTCAAATTAAATCTTTAATTCCTGGTGTAGCTTTTGATATTTCTGAAATAGGTGAGATATCTGGTAATAATACTGTTGCAGGTGATTTCCAAACTACAACTGTAGCTTCTGCTGGTGAAGGTGTTGGAGCACTTCAAAGTGCGAGAGATGCCCTTGCAAGAGCAATTACAGGAAATCAAAGGGATGTATATACTACAGCTGATTTAAAATTAGATATACCTAATATCAAAAATGACTTTACATATTCTATTTCAATCTTTGATAAAGAACTAGATAAAATTATTCCTGTACCAAATGATAATGGAACACCTCCTCAAGCTACAAATATTAGTATTGGCGATGTTGATAGTGTTCAAGATTTTGTAGATAAATTTAATGCACAAGCAGCTTTATCTAGTCCTATGTTATCTGATTATGTAGAAGCAGTAAATATCAATGGAAATGTTGTAATTCAAACATTAGATAATAATTATGATGTTGAGTTTAGTGGAAACTTAAAAGGTGCATTGCCATTTTATTTAGATGAAACTTCAGGAATTACTAACTCTCATACAGCTCCTGTAGCGGCAACTTCTACTATTGATACAGCAACGCTAACTTTCCCAGGTACATTCACATATAATTATAGTGGTTCAAGTGGTTCTAATACTATTACTCTAACAGGAGTAACAGATATCAATGATTTAGCTACAAAATTACAAGCAGATCCAAATATTGATACTGTTACAACATCGGGAACAGATATAGCAATTACTTTTGCAGATAAAACAATGGATATAACTGCTTCATCATTAGATGATTCAGATGGTGGTACTGCAGCTGTAAATGATGCTGTGCTTCCTCAAAATCACACAGGAGGAACAACAACTTCTGCAATTAATACAGCAACATTAACATTCCCTACAACTGATAATTTTGTATTCTATTATGAAAAAGCAGATGGTACAAAAGGTAGTGTGGATATTCCAGCAGGAACAGCTAATGAAACAGCTATGGCTGCATTAATCCAAGCAGATTCTAATATTACTACAGCTGCATTTGCCGGAAATACAATAACTATTACTCCTGCAAATGAAGATTATGCATTTACTTCTACAACATTAATTTCAGATGCACCTACTTCTATGTTACCACTTGATAAAAACAATGATTACAGTGGAAGACAAGGTGCAGGAGCTGAGTTTATTGAATTAGTAAATACAATTGATCAAACTACGACTCAAAGTTCACTTCAATTAAAACTTGATACTTTAGGTATCTCTGATTCAGCATTCGGAGAGTTTTCTGTAGATAGTACAGGACTTATTACAATGAAACAAGACGGTGCAGAGTTTGCTATTGGTCAAGTTTCAATTGCATTGTTTAATAATACAAGAGGGTTAAATCCAAGTGGAGACAACCTACTAGCAAAAACAAATGAATCTGGGGAACCAATCTATAACCTAAATAATGAGAAAACTGCTAAAATTGAAGGTAAAACTTTAGAACTTTCAACAGCAAATTTATCTGAGAGTTTAGTTAACTTAATGGTATTCCAAAGAGCATTTGAAGCAAATGCTAAATCAATTACTACATCAGATCAATTACTAAACACACTAATCAATCTAAAAAGATAATATTTTAAGAAGGCTTCTTTAGCCTTCTTAATGAATTAAAGAGGGGAATTTGGATAATTTTTTATTAATTACAATAATAGGAGTTTTACTTTTATACTTTTTTTCTAGTACAAATGTTCATAAATCTTTATATAGAAAAGTAAATGAAGAAAAAAATATGGTAGAAGAAGAAAACAAACGTTTACAAGATATAATTGATAGATATGAAAAACAAGTAAAAGTAAGTTCAGGTACTTTAAAAAACTCTCAAGACTCTTTACAAGTTGCAAGGGATGATCTACAAAAATTAAGGCTTGAAAATACTGAATTAAAGCATCAAGTTGAAATCTTAGAAAAAAGAACAGAAGAACTTTATGCTCAAGTAAATACTATGGTTTAGGAAAACTTTTTTGAAAAAGATATATAGTTTATTATTTATTATACTTATTGTGCCAATTGTAGCTTTTTCAAATGAGGGTAAAATTGATTCCCAACCAGAAATACTTTTTAAATATGATAAATTAAAAAAAGATCAAGAAAAATTTAGATTACAAGTAGAGTTCAATAAAGCTATTTTATTACTTGAAAAAGGTGAATATAAAAAAGCAATTGAAAGCTTTAAAGTTACTTCCGACTTATTAAAAGTTCCATCTTTTCTAAATATAGGAATTGCATATTACAAGCTAGGACAAATAGATAATGCTTTACTTTATTTAAATAATATTTATGACTATAAAGAGGCAATTTACTCAGATACTTATTCTTATATCTCTGCTAGTTATTATTTGTACTTAATAAAAAAAGAGAGAGAATACCTAGAAACCATTGTTAATATTACAAAAAAATTTAAAAATTTAACTGAGCATTCAAAAAGATTGGTTGTAGATACTTTTATTTTATTAAAAAATTATGAGTTGGCTTTAAAGATATTAGAAACTATGGATTTTCCAATGAATATGAAAAAAGCTTTACTTTATTTGAAATTAAAAGACTATATTAAAGCAGAAACACATTTGCAAAGAGCAAAAGAAGAAACCTTTAATCAAGATAGAATTAATTTAATTATTTGGCTAATGATTTATAGAGATTTAAAAGCAAATGATGTTCAGAAGTTATTAGATAGATTAAAAGAGTTAGAAAAAGTAAAAGATAATTTTAAAGTAAATCAAGAGTACCCTTTAAAAATATTTTTTAATAAAGCAAAATATACACCAAAAGAGTATCTAACTTTTGTAACAAAGTTTGACAAAGATAGAAAAATTGATTTCTTATTTTATTTTGCACCATTTGTATTTTCTGATAAGCAAGAAATTCTTTATGATATTTCAAAAGGATTTATTTTTAATAGTGAGCAAAATGTAGAAAGTTTAGAAGAAATGGTTAAGTTTAATGCTAAATTTATTGATGTAATAAAAGAAGACCCAATTATTAGGGTAAATAAAATGTTATCATTTTTAAAAGAAGACTCTAATTCTTATATTTACTATAATTTAGCTCTTTGTTATGCACAAATTAGTGATTTTCACAATGCATATAAGTATTTTTCAAAAGCATATAAGTTGAATCCAGGAAATAAATTATATGCGGTAATGACTTTAATTAGTGCAGATAAAATAAACCGAGCTATAAAAGATAAAGAATACATTATTCAAAATATAAAATCAAAGAATGGAATGTATAAATATTTTGGGCAAACTATATATAAAGAGTATGTAGATCAAAAGTTTAGTGTAGTTTTTGATCCTTTATCATATAGTGAAACAATTTTTTATAAGGCTTTAGATTATTTAGATAAATTAGCACAAAATAAAATTACCTTAGAGCATCCATTATTTGTGGAACATTACAAAGATCCATTAGTTTATTTAATGATGTCAACAATTAGACGAGATGGGGAAAATGATTATAATTATTTTGCAAGACTTCAAGATAAAACTCCTTTAAGTATTAATAATAACTTTTTAGAAGGACCTTTAGTTATTACTAAATATTACATAGATTTATTAAAAGCAATTGGGCTTTTTCAAAAAGCTGATCTATCTTTAAGTATAGATGAAAGCCCATCGTACTTGAGAACAAAAGCTTTAAGAGAGTTACATAATAGTAATCCTAAAAAGAGTTTGAAAATTTTACAAAATCTTCAAAAAAAGTATAAACTAGAAGATAAATATACTATGTATTTAATAGTAGCTGCACAATTAGAAGACAAAAAATACAATGAAGCATTACTTCAAATATCTTTAATTAAAGCAATTTTAAAAGATCCTGGTGCAGACTTTTTAACAGGGGTACAATTAATACAAGACCTAAAGTTAAATAGTGCATCACAATATTTCACTCAACCTTATAAAGACTCTTTTATTGATTTTAAACTTCTTAACTTTGATTCACTTTTAGAGTCAATGTAAAAATAATATAATTCCCCTCGTTTTTTTAGTAATATTCATCTATTTTAATATTTTTTTGATATAATAAATGTAATTCTGTACTTTTCAAGGAGGTTCTTATGGAACTAGGAAGAATTGCTGAAATTGATAATGCACAAGTTAACCATACAGAAAAGATTAAAACTGTACAAGAAGTTGATGAAAAGCATAAGTCTATTCAGGATGACCAGTACAAAAAAGTACAAGGTTCATTACATGAAACAGAAAAAAATGAAGTTATACTAGATAATGTGAAATTCGGTTATAACAAACAATCTCAGGACTTTTTTGTAAAGGTTACAAGGGGTGATGCTGAGTATAAGTATCCTACTGAGGATATGATGAGAATAAAGGCTCATATGCTTGAGTCTATAAACGAAGAAGAAAAAAAGAATATATAATCAAAGGGTTTATTTTTGGCGTCTGATTTATCAAGTTTTTTAAAAGATGAACTAGCTAATACTTTAGAGCAATTATTGTCTAAAAGCACAACTGTTGATTCAGTATCACCATTGGATGTTAATAGTTTAGATGATTCTCAATGTATTGAGGTATCGGTTAAGTTTGAGTTTTCATCAATTAGTTCAACTTGGAAGTTTTATATACCTTCTCTTACTGCAACTAAATTTGAGTACTTTATGCTTGGTGGAATGGGTGACTTAAAAGAGCATATTGATGATGAAATTGCAGATGCAGTAAATGAAATAATTTCTAATGTATGTGGTAGTTTATGTACTTCTGTAAATGCACAAGGTTTTCCTGATGTATCTTCAATTAAATCTGAAGTTTTAGATTTTTCAATAAAATCATGTTCAGATATTGAAGATAATGACAGAACTTATAATTTAGATTTAGCATTAGATGGTGAGAAATTACCAATTTATTTATCTTTAGACGAAATAATTTTGCCTTATTTATCATCAATAACTGGATATGATGACTCTTCTAACCATGAAGTAGTAACAGCTCCACAAAATGCATCTAGTAGTTCAAGTGTAGCTTCTACTCAACCTGCTATGAGTCCTAGTGTAAGTGCAATAAGTTCTTTATTATCAGAGGATTCAGCTGAAAACTTACAAATTTTATTTAATATCAAACTAAAATTAAGTGTAAGACTTGGAACTAAAAATTTCTTATTAAAAGATATTTTAAGATGGGATATTGGTGAAATTATTGAGTTAGAACAAATGGTAAATGAGCCTTTAGATATTTTAGTAAATGGCGTTAAAATTGGTGAAGGTGAAGCTGTTATTGTTGAAGGTAAATTTGGTCTAAAAATAAAAAATATTGGCGATGGTTCAACAAAACTAAGTCAAATAGGAATATAACATATGGATAAGAGTACTGCAGGTGGATTGGCTGGTGGTTGGGCCTTAGTTTCCCTGGCCATTATATTAGGTGGAGTTGGTTTTGGACCTTATTTGGATGTACCTTCTGTAATTATTGTTATTGGTGGAACTTTATCAGTAACTGCTGGGCAGTTTGAGGCAAGTGATTTAAAAAGAATTGTACCTTCACTAAAAGTAGCTTTTAATGAAGTTAAAGTTGAATCTTTACCTGAATTAATTGAAAAAATCACTTTTTATGCTACTGAGATCAAAAAGCATGGTGTGATGCATATTGAACAAAAAGTTTTAGAAGAAGATAATCCTTTTTTTAAAGAAGCTTTCCAATTATTAGTTGATGGTACAAAAGCAGAAACTTTAACTCCTTTATTAGAAACAAAACTAGAATATATGGAAAAAAGACATACTACTATGCATAAAGTATTTGCAAATATTGGTGGAACATCTGGTTCTATGGGTATGATTGGTACTTTAGTTGGACTTGTTGCAATGCTTGCAAACTTATCTGATCCAGCATCAGTTGGTCCTGCTATGGCAGTAGCTTTACTTACTACAATGTATGGAGCTTTAATTGGTACATTATTTGCAGGCTTAATTGAGAGTAAATTATCGCAAAAACATGCAAAAGAAGTTGAGTCTTGTGAAGTAATCATTTTAGGTGCAAGTATGATTGCAGCGGAAGAATCAATAGGTAATATTAAAATGCAACTAAATGCAATCTTAGTTGATGATGGAGAAGAGTAAAATCCATGGCAAATAAAAAGTGTCCAGAATGTCCTAAATGCTTACCAGGTTGGCTTGTTCAATTTGGTGACTTAATGTCATTACTTTTAACTTTCTTTATTTTACTTTTATCTATGGCAGTAATGGATAAGAAAAAAGTAGAAGAATATTTTGATATTATGAAAAAAGCAATGGGCTTTATAGATGCTTCAACTGATATTCAAACTCAGTCGGAAAAACATTCAACAGAAACAAGTAACTCTTCAAATGATGATACTGATTCAAATGATGAATCTATGGAAGAAAGTATGCAAGAAGTTACAGAACTTGTAAATCAAATGAATGATATAAGTACAATAGAAACAGAGCAGATTCAACTTGAAAAGGGACAAAACGAATTTACTTTAGATATTCCATCTACTATTATGTTTGAAGAAGGGGAATATAATATTACTAATCCTAATTCAAAAAGATTCATTGCAAAAGTTGCAAGAGTTATAAGAACGATGCCTCAAGCTTTTAATATTGAGATTATAGGTCATACAGCAACAAATGGTTTTAAAGATGATAAAATTCCTAGAGATAATTGGGATTTATCAGCTTTAAGATCAATTTCTGTGGTTAAAGAGCTTATAAAAAATAGAATTGACCCAAGCTCATTAAAAGTATCAGCATACTCTTCATATCATCCTAAGAGTGAATTAGCCTCAGATAATAGAAGAGTTGAGATGAAATTCTTTGCAGACAATACTAATGATGATATATTATCTGAAGAGAGTTTCTTTGATAGATTGGAGTAAAAATGGATATAAATACTAATTACGTAGATATTAATACAATAAAAAAGAACCCATCAGATAATTATAAAAATCTTGATTCGTCAAAATTAGAAGATGATGGCTTAAGAAAAGTTAGTAATGACTTTGAGGCTTTTTTTATGAAGCAATTATTAGATATATCTTTAAAAGATAGTACTTTTGCAGGTGAAGGAAGTGGTTCAGATATTATTAAAGGTATGTACACTGATACTATTTCAAGACAGTCAGCAGGTACCTTAGGAATAAGTGATATGTTATACAATTTTTTAAGTGAAAGAAAAAAATGAAGGTTTTAATATGGTTAACTCAATTATAGATGAAATGTTACTTTTAATAAGAAAAATGGAAGACTATATTGCCCAAGATATTGAAGATATTAAAAAAGCAAAACATGAAGAACTTCTTACTAGAAATAGTGAAAAAGAAGAGATGATTGAGAAAATAACATCATACAAACAAGATTTAAATAATGCCTTAGTAGAAGAGATGGAAAAAGGTGTTGATGTTAATATTTATAGGGAAAAAGTTGATAGTTTAGAAGAGGAACTTAAAACACTTTATGAAGCAAATAGAAAGTTAGCATTAATAGTAAAACCAATACAACAAATGTATAAAGATATCGTTGATGAGCTAACTGAATTAAACGGAGGACAAATGTTCGATGTTAAGGCTTAGTGCTCTTTTATTTTTAGTATCAATTCTTACAACTAAATTATTTGCAATAAATGTAATAATAGCAAAAGAGGATATCCATTTTAATAAGTTCATTACATTAGAAATGATTACAATGGGTAAAGTGCAAAGTGTTAAAAGACATTGTGTGCCTTCAACTATAGATGATTTTAGAACAAAAAAAGTACAAGCAACTCATTATATGAAAAAGGGATATGTGATTTGCAAAGATGACATAAAAGAGTTTAATCAAAAATCTGTATTATTTGACTTTGGAGCAATAGAAATAGAGAAGAATGGTAGAATAATATTTGAAAATGATGAATATATAAGAATTAAAAAGAGTAATGGTGATATTGAAAAAATTTATAAAGATGGAAGAATAAAATGAATATGCTTTCATTTTTAGGTGAGACTCCTACTGCTGCACTTAAAAACGCCCAAGCTGAATGTGGTGAAGAGGCAATTGTAATTTCTACTAAAAAAATATCTAGTGCAAAAGATGGAAATAAAGATATGTATGAAGTTATTGTTGCATTAGAAGACGATGATAATAAAGAGATAAAACATACAAAAAAAATCTCAACATCAGTTTCTTCTGTAGCCGATGACAGAAAAGATAAAAGATTTGAAGCAAAGGTTTATGATTTTAAAGAAGAGATTCTTAAGATGCAAGATGCAATTATGCAAGTACAAAAATCTCTTTGGAATCCTAAAAGTCAGCTATATGATTTAACTATACCTTTAGAATTTGTAGATATGTATAATCTTTTTGAGCAAAATGAGTTTGATCAAGAGATGACATATACAATTATGAAAAAGACTATTAAGCAGCTACCTGTTGCTTTAAAAAATAACCCTAAAAAAGTAAATGACTTTTTCAAATTAGTTCTTAGAAGAATAATTCCAATAAAACAAGAAATACCATTAAGAAAACACCAAAGAAAAATAGTAATGATGGTTGGACCAACGGGAGTTGGTAAGACAACTACAATTGCAAAGTTAGCTGCAAGATATGCTTATAAACTAGGACAAAATTACAAAGTTGGAATTGTTACTTTAGACTCATTTAGAGTAGGAGCTATAGAGCAACTTCAAGCATATACAAATATTATGAGACTTCCTTTAGAAGTAGCTAAAAAACCTGAAGATCTAGTTGAGGCATTACTTAGATTAAAAGATTGTAATTACATTTTTATAGATACCGCTGGTTCTAGTCAATATGATGTTGATAAGATTGAAATGATAAATGAATATCAAGAAAAAGTTCATGAATTACCTATAGAAAAAGTATTGGTGCTTCCTGCAAATGTAAAACATAGTGATTTAGTAGATATTTATACTAATTATTCAAGACTTAATATTGATTATTTAACTTTTACAAAGTTAGATGAAACTAGAAGTTTTGGAAATCTTATCTCTTTTGCACATAAAACAAAAAAATCAATTACTTATTTTTCAATTGGGCAAAATGTTCCTGATGATTTAATTGTTTCTGATTCCTCTTACTTAATTGATTGTTTTATGAATAATGCTTGCTCAAGGAGATAGCTTGTTTAATTCTATCTCAGCACAAGCTAGTAAGCTTGTAAATTTAACTAAAAGTACTTCTGCTGTATCCAAAACAAAACTACTTACAATCACATCAGGAAAAGGTGGTGTTGGAAAATCAACACTTACTGCAAACATGGCATATTTATTGGCTAGAAGAGGCTTTAAAGTAGCTGTAATTGATGCAGACATTGGACTAGCAAATATGCAAGTTCTTTTTGATATAAAGCCACGATATTCATTATTTGATTATATTGAAGGAAGAAATACAATAGAAGAAGTGATATCAAAAACTTCATATGAAAATATCTCTTTAATTGCAGGGAAAAGTGGATATCAGTATTCTAGTTTAAAAGCTTCATTTATCTTAACAAGAATAGTAACAGATGTAAAATCTTTAAACAGTTTTGATTATATAATTATTGATACAGGCGCTGGATTAAATGAATATGTACAAGAGTTTTTATCTATTTCTGATAATATCTTAGCTTTAACAACAACAGATCCTTCTGCTTTAACAGATGTTTATGCATTGATAAAAATGCTAGCAAAAGATAAAGAAAAACTATTGATATGTTTTAATCATACTAAAAATTATAATATTGGTGAGACAATTTCTAAATCTTTAGTAAATTTAGCTAAAAAAAATAGGTTAAATTCAAATTTTATGGTAAAATATATAGGTAATGTGTCGACATCTACAAATATTTCAACAACATCAAGATTAAGAAAGTTATTTGTTCAAGAGTTTACAAATGATGAAATAACTTTGCAATTACAAAAAATAATCGACATTTTACTAAAAGAGATTAAGTAAATAGGGTAGTTTGTGCTAATAAATAAGCATTTGGTATTTTTTATATTAGTAGGAAAAATATGGTTGTAGAAAGATTTTCTCAAAATCTTATAAATAGTGGAATATTTAAACTGTACATAGCTACAGGATTTTTTGCAACACTAATTTTCTTCGTAATAAATGCTGATTTATTTACACCAATGGAAATGATTTTTGGAATAATGGGTGTAACTATTGTTTTAAAAGGTGTCACTAACATGATGCTATCATTAATTATTTTACTTTTTAACTTAGATAATAAAAGAGAAGAGTTAAAGCATAAGTACAATGAAGACAAGATTGATGCTATGTTAGCTGAATTAAGTGTTCAAGATGCTCAAGAAAAAGTAGATAAACAAACTTCAAATAAATAAGGAGAAGTAGATGAATATTAATTCTATTACTGATTCAATTGGATCAATTACTTCGAAACAAACTAATCAAGTAAATCAAAGTCAACAATCAGATTTAAGTTTTAAAGATATGCTTAAAGATGCAGTTAATGATGTAAATGATACACAAGTACAAGGTTATAATGCAATGGAAGGTATAGCAACAGGTAAAGTTAAAAACCTTCAAGAAGCTGTACAAAAAATTGAAGAAGCAGAGCTTTCTCTAAAACTAGGGCTTGAAGTGAAGAATAAAGCAATTAGTGCTTATAGAGAAATTATGAAGATGCCAGTTTAATAGGAGTTTATTATGGGTTTTTTTGATGGATATGATATTGCTGTTTCTGGTATGAGTGCACAACGAACAAGAGTTAATGTTACAAGTGCAAATATTGCAAATGCTAAAACTACGCATACTGAAGATGGTGGACCTTACAAGAGACAAAGTGTTGCCTTTCATGAAGTACTATTAAAACAAAACGAAAAAGCAACAAATGATATTAATTCAGACTTTAATAAAAAAGATGGTGATAAAGATCAATTATCTTTAAGAGGAGTAGGAGTAAAATCAATAGTAGAAGATGATTCTGATCCTGTTATGAGATATGAACCATCACACCCTGATGCAAATGATGAAGGTTATGTTGCTTATCCAAATATTAATCCTGTTATTGAAATGATTAATTTATTGGAAGCTAGACGTTCTTATGAAGCAAATGTAACAGCATTTACAACTCATAAGAATATTGATGTGAGAACATTAGATATCTTAAAAGCATAATAAATGAGTGAAGAAGTAAAATTTTTAAATCTTAGTAAAACTACTCAAGACACAAAAACTACTAGTACTAAAGCTATTACTGAGTCAAAGAAAGAAGGTAAATCTTTATTTGATACAATGGTAGATAGTTCAGCTAAGAAAATTAAAACTTCTTCAGAAGAAAAAACTACAGAATCTAAAACTTTAGATTCTAAAAATACTGAAACTTCAAAAGAAGAAGTTAAAGAAAAAACCTCAAAAGAGACTGACACTAATAATTTAAAAAAAGAGTCTTCAAGTAATAAAACTGAAGATAATACTGAACAAAATAGTGAAAATAAAAAAAATCAAAAACAAAATATTAAAGAAGAAAATACAGAAAATCAAAAAGATACGAATAAACCTTCAACATCAAAAACTAGCGGTTCTTTATTAGATAGATTAGTTTTAGAAGCAAATAAAAAGATTAAAAAGAATGATTTAGAAAAAAATGGTGATAAAACTTTAAAAAACCAAGACTCTAAAGAAGTATCACAAAAGCAAAACTCATTATTTGAAGAAGTTGTAAAAGAAAATAAAAAAACAGATAAAAAAAGTCAAACAGAAGAAATTGACAAAGATAATAAAAAGAGTTTAGAGTCAAAAGAAAAAGTAAGTAAAGATTCAGAAACAAATGTAGAAAACAAGAGTGATAAAACAGATAAAAAAGCAAAAGTTACTGATGAAAAAGTAAGTGATGAGAAAGTAAAACAAACTCAACCTTCTTTGATGGATGAATTAATTAATAAAGCAAAAAAAGAGATAGATGGTAAAGAAAAATCTTCTACAAAAGAAAATAAAAAAGAGATAAAAGATTCTTCAGAAAAAGTAATTAAAAATGATAAAGATATCTCTACTTCAAAGATAGAAAATAAAGTTGAATTAAAAGAAAATCTTAAAAATGAAGAAAATGAAGAAAACACTGCAAAAGATAAAACAAAAGTAGAAAAAAATAGTGATTTAAAAGAGAGTTCAAAAGAGCTTAGTATCGCAAAAAATGTAGATGAAACTTTGGATGAGTCAAAAACAGAGACTAAAAATATAAATGAAGTTGCAAAAAAAGAGGAAAATAAAAGTTCTGAAATAAAAGAAGAAAAAACAAATAAAACTTCTATAGAAACAAAAGATACAAATAAAAAAGAAGCAGAAAAAGTCGTTAGTTCTGATAGTTCAAAAAAACAAGTTGATGATCTAAATGAAGAATCAAAGACTAAAACAAATAATACAAAAGAAGCTGTACTAAAAGAAGAAAAAACTGTTTCTTCTGAGAATATTAATAAAAAAACTGAAACAAATACTTCTACCTCGGAAGTTAAAAAAGAATCAGGTAATTTAAAAGATCTTGATAAAGAAGCTATTGTTAAAGATGAAGAGAAAGTAGATGTTAAAAAAGATTCTTTAAAAGAATCGACACAAGATAATACAAAAGAGACAAAACCTAAGTCTTTAATGGATCAACTTTTAAAGGCAAATCAGCCTAAAACTGTCTCAAGTGATGCTGTAGAAACTATAAATTCTAAAATTACTAAAAATAATGATTTAGTTACAAATATTTATTTAGGTTCACAAAAAAACTCAATTTATAATAAGATGCTTTCTAATAAAAGTGAAGCTGTAAAAATTGTAAAAGAGGGTAAAAGCACTGATGATATAAAAAAAGGTGCTGAGAAACTAGAGTTAAATCCTAAAGATTTATCTGTTTCAAAAGAAGATGCAAAAGTAGTAGAAACGAAACATGAATTAAACAAACAAACAGAACAAAAGGTTCAAAGAGATAGCATTGATAGAATGCTTTTAGACCAAAACAGTAAAAAAAGTTCAATTAAAAATGAAACAGTTTCTAAAGCAAGTAACTCTTCTAATCAAGAAACAACTGTTAATTTAACAGTATCACCAAATGCAACTTTAACTATACAAAATAGAATTATTGGTGCACATCAACAAATGTCATCAATGATGTCTGATATTGCAAGAAATATGTATGAGAATTATAAGCCACCTGTCACTGCATTTAGAATTAATTTATTCCCAGCACAATTAGGTCAAATTGCAATTTTAATGAAAAGTGATAGAGATAGTGGAATTAGTATTTCTATGAATATGACAAACTCTTCAACATTAGATGCTGTTGTAGAAAATCAAGGTTCACTAAGAGAAGCTATTAATAGAAACTTCAATAATCAAACAGATGTAAATTTTGAGTTTGGTATGCAAGGTGGAGAACAAGGTAATTCTTCTTCTGGAAATAACAATGAAGAACAACATCAAGAATCACAACAGCAACACTCTTCATCTGATATTTTAGATGCAGTTAATGAAAATAAAAATGTTGCAGATGACTTAAATTATATGTAAATGGAACAACTTTTATCCTTTTTAAATGAAGAGCTACTTTTTAGCTCTTTACTTCTTTTTGCAAGAATCTTAGCTTTTGTTGCTTTTATGCCTCCAGTTTTTGATCACAACTCTGTAAATCCTACAGTAAGAGTTTCTATAGCTTTTTATTTAACAATTTTTTTATATCCACTAATAGAAGTAAAAGGTAATTTTACCCAAGAAGCTTTTATTTTATCATTGATATCTGAAATAACATTAGGTCTTGTAGCTTCTTTCTTTTTGCATGTTATTTTTGCAGCTGTAAGAATTATTGGTGAGTTTGTTGAGTATGCAACTGCATTATCAATGGCAAGTATGTTTGATGCATCAAGTGGAACTAATACAGGTCTTGTAAATAGACTTTTATATTTAATAGCTTTGATGGTTTTCTTCCAAACTGGTATGTATGAAATAACTATAATAATGCTTGTAAAGAGTTTTTCTATGGTTCACTTAGGGATGTTTAATGTTTTTTCATATGATGGAATACAAATTGCAATAGATGAAATACAAAGAATGTTTGCTTTTGCATTCTCTTTTGCCTTACCTCTATTTTTTATTGGGTTTATATTGGATATATATTATGGGTATGGAACTAAATCAATGCCAGCTTTTTCTCCTTTTGTAATTACTTTTCAGCTAAAGTTTGCATTAATATTTATATTTTTGATTTTAGGTATGGAAGTTTTTACAGAAAATTTAACAGATTATATGATAACTAAGTTTGAGTAGATAATATGGCAGACGAAGAAGAAAAAACCGAAGAACCCACCCAGAAAAAAATAGATGATGCCAAAGAAAAAGGTAATGTTCCTAAATCAATGGAAGTTACAGGGGCAGCAGTACTACTTTTTGGTTCAGTTTATTTATTATTCTTTTCTGGTTTTACCTTTGAATCAATAAAAAAGTTAATGTTGTTTTCTTATGGTTTCATGGGTCAAGAAATGAATTCTACAGTATTTTATTCAATAGTATATACTTTTGTTATGACAGCTGTGAAGGCACTTTTACCACTTTTTGCATTAGTTGTTTTATTAGCATTGGTAACAAATTGGAGTCAATTTGGTTTTATCATAACTCCTTTAAAAATTGACCTTCAAAAGTTGGATCCAATCAAAGGTTTAAAAAATGTATTTGCATTAAAAAAAGGCTTAGAAGCATTAAAGTTATCTCTTAAATTAACAATTATTATTATCGTGATGTTTATAGTTTTAGCTTTAACCCATAAAGCCTTCCTAGCTATGATGGATAAAGAGTTTTATGCGACATTCAATACTATTATAAATCTGATTATATATTTTTTAGCAGCAATTCTTCTAATTATAATAATTTTTGCTATAATAGACTTCTTTTTTACTAGACATTATTATTTTAAATCTTTAAAAATGAGTAAACAAGAAATTAAAGATGAATTTAAAAATATGGAGGGTGACCCTCAAGTAAAAGGACGAATTCGTAAGATACAAATGCAAATGCATCAAAAAAGAATGATGAATGATGTTCCTGATGCAGACGTTGTAATTACAAATCCAAGTCATTATGCAGTAGCGTTAAGATATGATAACACTAGAGATAATGCACCTAAAGTAGTAGCAAAAGGTATTGATTTTATTGCTTTAAAAATTAAAGATGTTGCAAGAGAAAATGATGTTCCTATTATAGAAAATCCTGCTCTTGCAAGATCTTTATTTTCTCAGATTGAAGTTGATCAAGAGATACCAGCAGAGTTTTATAAAGCCTTGGCTGAAATATTCTCTTATGTATTTGAATTGAAAAAAAAGAAAAGGTAGTTTTTGAAGTTTTTTATATTTTTTATATTGATATTTACTTTTTCATTTGCAAAAAAAGATTTTTATTATGGATTTATTGACTCTACAGGAGAGCAAATATCACAAAAAAGAATTCAAGAAATAGATGATGGATTTTCAACAATTAAAAATGCAAGGCAACTTTCAAAAGAGGGTAGAGTTGATGAAGCATATTCTCAAGTAACTGCTTTAAAAGAACAAAATAAAGTTGAAATCTTATATTCAGATATTATTATTTTATATTCAGAATTAGCAATTAAAAAGAAATCAAAAAGAATTATAATTGATGCAGCAGCTGAACTTGAAAAAGCTATAAATGACTCAAAAATTCATGAAAATGATTTATCTCGTGCTTACATGATTTTAGTTGAACTAAAACTTAATCTTAATAAATCAGAAGAGGCCAAATATTTTGCTAATATTATTATAAATAACTTCGATAATGAAGTTATAAATGCTTATGGAAAAATTTACCTTGCAAAGGTTTATAAACATCAGCGAAATTATGACATGGCTATTAAAATTTTGTATGAAGTTTTAACAAAAACTACTGACCTTTTAGTTGCTACGTTAGTTGCAGATGAATTATTTGATGTATATATTTTGAATGACCAGAAAAAAGAGGCATATGAGCTTATTTCTAAAGTATTAGAAAAAAATATGGATTATTATGCGAAAGACTCTTTTTTAGCATTGGAAAAGGTTAATAGATTATTAAAAGCAGATATGCCTGAGTTTGCAGTAAAAATTTTAGAAGAGTTATTAAATAGAACAGATAAGCCAGCATCAATAGAAGACTTTAAGTTTAAATTAGCAGAAATATATATGAAAATGTACGATGGGACAGACAAATATTTAGTAAAAGCAAGAGAACTTTATAAAGATATTTTAAATGATTTTGCAGGTGGAATATACGCAGAAAAAGCAAAAATGTATATAGATGAAATCTTAATGAGACAAGGAATCTTAGAACCAGCAGCAGTTTCTGCAAAATATCCAGAATCTGAAGCCATGCAACAAAAAGTGTTAGTGCAAGAATTATTAAATCATAAAAGACAAGAAAAATATGATTTGATTTTAAAATCAAAAAGAATTTACAAAAAAATCTCAAACACTATTGCACAAAGATTTGGTTATGAATCAGTAGAAAAAATTTTTGATGAAGTAACTATTGATATGATTAAAAAATATTTAGCAACGGGAAAATGTTTTTTATTAAATGAGACTTTAAATAGTGCAAGAACAGAAACCTTTCAAACACTTATTGAAGATGAAACAACAAAAGATAAGTTTTTTGAGTGCTTAGTTGAGGTTCCATCAGAAAAAGCCTACAATTTATTAAAAGATACTTTTAGTACAAGTAGAGATGCAACCTTATATCTATATTTAGAAAGAATGGCACTAGCATTACAAAACTTTACAGATGCAAAAAGTTTTTCTGCCAAGATTGATATGGTTGATGATAGAAAAGTTTTAGAAAAGGAGTTTTTATATAGATTTTTAATTAAAAATACTGTTGGGGACTCTATTTCAATGGATAAATTTTTTAACTATGCCCATAGAAATCAACAATTTATAAAAGCTAATACCAATAATCCTATGATTATTGATTTTTATTACTACTACTATCTTTATTTGATGAAAAGAGATTTAAAAAATGAGGCGAAAGATATTTTAAATAAATTATATCAAAAACAAAAAGAGAACAATGCTTATGTGTATTCTCCTTTTGTAGAGTTGGAATTAGCAAAAATAGCTCAAACTAATAATAAAAATGAAGAAGCATTAAAGTTACTTTTAGATGCCCTAGATTACTCTAGAAAAATAAGTCCAAATGACTTAGCACAGGTTTATTATGAGTTAATAATTCTTTATGAAGAGTTTAATAACAACATAAAAAAAGATGAATTTATAAACAAATGTAAATCAATCGAAGGAACTAAAGATAGTTTATATAAAAAAATGTGTGATGAGATGTAAGTATGGATATTGACTCATTATTAAATAGCATTGACTCAACAGAACTTTCTATACCTTTTGGAAGAATTAAACATATCTCTTCAACAACAATAAAAGCTTCTGGAATTGAAGTTGCTGTAGGTGATATTGTAAGGATTGAGTCCCAACAACATATTTATACTGTTTTAGGAATGGTTGCCTCAATTGAATCAAATGTTTTTACAATTGTACCTTTTTCATTTATTGATGGATTTAGAATACATGATAAGGTTTTTTTACAAAAAGATGGATTATCTGTTGAAACGGGATATGGTCTTTTAGGAAGAGTAGTAAATGCTTTAGGGGAACCTATTGATGAAAAAGGGAAAATTAAAGATCTAGCAGAGAGTTCTGCTATTAATAAAGTTTCAATGTCTCCACTTGAAAGAGGAGTTATTGATGAGAGGTTTTCCACTGGAGTTAAAGCAATTGATTCAATGCTAACAGCAGGAAAAGGTCAAAAAGTAGGTATCTTTGCAGGTTCTGGAGTTGGTAAATCAACTTTAATGGGAATGATTGTTAAAGGTTGTGAAGCTCAGATAAAAGTTGTTGCCCTTATTGGGGAAAGGGGTCGTGAGATTCCAGAATTCATTCATTATAATCTTAACAATAATCTAGAAAATACAATTATTGTTGCAGCAACTTCTGATGAGTCTGCATTAATGCGTAAATATGGAGCCTTTACTGCAATGGCAATTGCAGAATTCTTTAGAGATAAAGGGCATGATGTACTTTTAATGATGGATTCTGTTACAAGGTTTGCAATGGCACAAAGAGAGATAGGACTTAGTACAGGAGAACCACCTGTAAGTAGAGGATACCCACCATCTGTATTTGCATTATTACCTCAATTAATGGAGCGAGCAGGTAATAACACAAAGGGTTCTATTACTGCCTTTTTTACAGTTTTAGTTGATGGGGATGATATGAATGACCCAATTGCAGATCAAAGTAGGTCAATTTTGGATGGACATATAGTTTTAACAAGGGAATTAACAGAACAAGGGTTTTATCCTCCTATAAATCTTCTTAAATCTGCTTCAAGGGTTATGGACAAAGTTGTAAATGATGAACACTATAATTACTTTTTAAAGCTAAAAAGGGTATTATCATTAATAAAAGAGAATGAAGTTTTAGTTCGTGTGGGTGCTTATAAACCTGGAATGGACAAAGAGCTAGATGATGCCTTAGCTAGAAAAGAGAAAATTAGAACTTTCTTGACACAAGGCATGAAAGAACAGTATAATTTTAATGAAATAGTAGCGAAGTTCAAGGAGGTATTCCAATGATTAGGTCAACTTCAGAAACGTTATTTAGATTACATAATTTAAATAAAGAACAACAAAGAGTAACTTATCAAACAAGTTCAACTAAAATACTACAACATGGTAGTGATGATGCAAATTTATTTTCTAGGGATGTTTATCTAGATGATAAAATTAATGTATATGAAGGGATAAAGCTACAAATAGAAAAAACAACTGCTCAAAATAATGTAGCTGATTCTACTTTAAAAGAAATAAAAGAGCTTTTAGATTACGTAAAACAAGAAGTAACTAAAGCAAAGAATGGAACAGTAGATGATGAAGCAAGAGAAGCTATTGCTGTTAACTTAAGAGGAGTAAAAGAGAATCTTTTTATGCTTGCCAATGAACAAGTAGAAGGAGAATACCTTTATGCTGGTTCAAATTCAATGAAAGAACCTTTTTCAATGGATGCCTCAGGGAAAATTACTTTTGAAGGTGATGGTTTTTTAAGAAAAGTTGCAGTAGAAGATGGTTCTTATAGAGAAAAAGGTATTACTGGCTTTGAAACTTTTATGTATAATTCAGAAGTTGGCTATAAAGGTGATACTTTAGAATTTAGTAAAAGTGATAGAATTATCGATGAAGGAAGATTTGAATGGAAATTAGAGGGAGCTTCACCTGCAATATCTGCTGAATCTTCTACAACTACATTAAGTTTTAGTGCTGAAACTCCATTAATTGATGAAAATGGTAAAGTATGGCAACTTAATGATAGTGCTAATGCTTTAGTTGATGATATGGGAAATACTGTAAGTCTTAAATCTGCTGATTCTTCAACTAATACATTTGTTGTTGATATGTCTAATTTTAATATGACACCAGCTAATGCAGAAGCTCCTGCACAATTTAGTAAGACACAATTAGTAAAATACAATGAAGAGGGAAATGCTACAAATGAAATACTTCAAGTAAAAATAGGTGAAAATAAAGATTTTCAAGTTGATTTACCTGATGTAGATGGAACGAAATTTGAAGCAAAAGGTAATACTTTTGATGTTATTGATAATATCATTAATGCCTTAGAACTTAAAGATTCAAATGGAAATGCCATTAGTAAAGATGAAGCTAAAGATGCTCTTTCTGATGGGTTAGAAGATATTTTAGAAGCATATGAAGCAGCAAATACAGGACATGCAAAACTTGGTGGGAGAAATAAAGTATTTGAGATTTCTTTAGATAGAATAGAATCTAAAATAAATCAATATCAAATTATGTCTCATGAAGTAGGTGCTGCTGATTTAACAAAACTAGCAGTAGAAGCCAAGGCATTAGAAGTAACATTTACTGCATTATATTCAACAATTAGTAAGATGCATGAATTAACATTAGTTAATTTTGTTAGATAATTGAAGAATTAAGTTAAAGAACTAAATGAATATAAGACGTTTCTTTTCTAAAGATTTATTGGTTGTTGCACTTTTTGTTGCAATTTTAATGATTATTATAGTACCTCTACCAAAAGGGGTACTAGATTTTTTTCTAATTTTATCTTTATCTTTTTCTCTTTTAATTTTATTAATTTCTTTATATATACAAAAACCAGCAGACCTTACAACTTTTCCAACTTTAATATTAATCTTAGCTCTTTTTAGACTATCTTTAAATATTGCCACCACAAGATCAATTTTAAGTGAAGGACATAATGGTCCTGATTCTGTAAGTTCTATTATTGCAGCCTTTGGAGAGTTTGTTGTTGGCGGAAATATGGTAATTGGTGTTATTGTATTTATTATTTTAGTATTAATCAACTTTATGGTTGTAACTAAAGGTGCTACAAGAGTTGCAGAAGTTACTGCTAGATTTACCTTAGATTCTATGCCTGGTAAACAAATGGCAATTGATGCTGATTTAAATGCAGGTTTTATTGATGATAAAGAAGCACAAATAAGAAGAAAAGAACTTATTTCAGAAGCAAGTTTCTATGGGGCAATGGATGGTTCCTCTAAGTTTGTAAAAGGTGATGCCGTTGCTGGTATTATTATTACAATAGTAAACTTAGTGGGTGGACTACTTATTGGTTTATTCCAGCATGATATGACAGTTTCACAAAGTGGTGAAATATATACTATCTTAACTATTGGCGATGGACTTGTAGCTCAACTTCCTGCATTAATTTTATCTACTGCTACTGCTGTAATAATTACTCGTTCAAATATGGATGAAGATAAGTTTGCAAATCAATCTGTTTCTCAATTAGTTAAAGAATCTAAATCTTTAGTTTTAGTTGGAATAGGTCTTGTTTTCTTTGGTTTTGTACCAGGATTCCCAACAGGAATCTTAGTTGTTATGGGAATTATTTTAGCAACTATTGGGTACACAATTTCAATGATTGAAGATGGTAAAGACAATGCCCTTACAAGGCTATTTACTCCTGCTGCACAAAAAGCTAAACCTATAGAAGATAAAGGTGATATAGAATCTCTAAAAGAGAAGAAACAAGAAGCTGCTCCTGATGAGAAACAAGTTATGGAGAATATCATGAAAATGGATGTTCTTGAACTTAAACTTGGAATTAGACTTCTACAACTAGTGCAAGGAAATTCAGAACTTCTTGATAAAATCAAAGCAATTAGAAAGACAATTGCATCTGATTTAGGTTTTGTAATTCCTCAAATTAGAATTTCAGATGATGCAAACTTGCCATCAAATGAATATGAATTATATTTAAAAAGAATACCTTTAACAAGAGGAAGAGTAGAGGTTGAAAAACTTCTTGCTATGGGTGGGATTCCAGGGAAACTAAAAGGAATAAAAGTAAAAGAACCAGTATTTAATCTTGATGCAGTTTGGATTGAAGAAGCACAAAAAGATGATGCTTTAATGAATGGTTTTACAGTTGTAGATGCACCAACTATTATTTCAACACATATTTCAGAACTAATTAAAAAACACGCTGAAGATATTATTACAAGACAAGATATTGTTGATATTGTTGAAAGACTTAAAAAAGACTTCCCAATTGTTATTGAAGAGGCTATGAAAGTAACTTCTTATGGTTCGTTATTAAAAGTGTGTAAAGATTTACTTCATGAAAAAATACCTATTGTTGATATGTTAACTATTATTGAAGCAGTTGCTGATATTGCAGAGTTTACAAAAGCACCTGATGTATTACTTGAACATGTAAGAAGTAAACTATATAGACTTATTACAAATAGATTTAAAGATGTAGATGATACACTACATATTATAACTATTAAACCAGAAATTGAACAACAATTTATAGGGAAATTGCAAGAACAGCATGGAGTGTCGCAACTTATGCTTTCAATTGCAGAGATCAATAATTTAGTAACAAAAACTAAAGAATTATTAGAGCAAATAGAAACAAAAGGCTTTGGAAAAGTTGCTATGGTAGTTGACCCAATGTTAAGAAAAAGAATTTCTGAAATATATGAAAAATTTGGACTTCAAGTTGCTGTATTATCACATGCAGAACTTGATTCTAGAGCAAACTTTGCAATCGAAGGAACATTAGACTTTTAATGAAAACAGTAGTTAAATCTTTAATTATTATTTTTATATTAACCTTGGATTTATTTTCAAGTGTAAAACTCAACTCTTCAAACACATTTATAAAAGGGGAACCTTTTATTTTTGAATTTGAAGTAAGTGGCAGCTCAATAAAATTCCCTAAGATAGAAAAAATAGACTCTTATGTAGTTCAAAGTTTAGGTACTTCAAGGTCTTTACAAATTATAAATGGCAACTATAGTGAAAAGATAAGTCAGAAGTTCCAAATCCTACCTCAAAAAGAGTTTATTATTCCTTCATTTACTTTTGAAATAGATGGAACAAAAACTCAATCTCCTTCTAAAAAAATAACTCAAAGAAAAGTTAATAAAACAGTATCTAATAATTTTGATTTAGAGTTAGTTGCATCAAAACAAGAAGCCTATGTGGGTGAAGATATTTTATTAAAATTAATATTTAAATATAAAAAAAATCTTCAAATTACCAACTTAGGTTTTGAACCACCACACTTTGAAAACTTCTGGTATAAAAAACTAAATAATAAAGATGGAAGATATGAAGAAAATGGCTATATTGTTCAAGAATTAGAGTATTTACTTTTTCCTCAAAAAGAAGGAAATCTAAAAGTTAATCCTTTATCAATAATTGTTCAATTAGTAAATCAAAACTCAAATTATGGAAATTTTTCTTTTCTAAGTGTTCCTGTTGAAAGAAGAGTATATTCTAATTCATTAGATTTTGATATTAAACCTTTACCTAAAAATGTAAGTTTAATAGGTGATTTTGATATAAGTGCAAGCCTTGACAAAAATGAGATTAAAGAAGGGGAATCGGTATCTTTGAAGTTAAATATCAAAGGAAGTGGTAATTTTGATGATTTAGAAGATTATAAACTAGATATTGAAAATGCAACTATTTATGATAATAAACCACAAATAAAAACAAGTTATTCTAATAAAGGATTTGAAGGAACTTATAAAAAGAGTTTTTCTATTGTACCTTCAAATTCAATTACAATTCCAAGTTTTAAACTAAGATATTTTGATAAAAAACAAAAAAAAGTTATAGAGAAAGAAACAAAAGAGTTTAAAGTAAAAGTAAACTCATTAAATAAACAAAAAACAACTTCTAAGTTAGAAAAATTAAGTGAGCCTAAAGTGATAAAAAAAGTTATTGAAAAAAGTATAACTTTAAAAGATAAATTTCTATATTTTTCATTAGGAAGTTTAGTTACAATATTAATATTTGGTTTATATATTTATGTTAAGATTCACAAACAAAAAACTAAAGAAGATAAACCTTTAATTAAAAAATTAAAATCATCTAAAACAAAAGAAGAGCTGCTAAAAACACTTCTTCCTTATTTAAAATATAATACTCAATTAGATGAATTAATATTTGAATGTGAAAAAACTGAGGATTTTAAACAAACAAAGAGAGATATTATCACTTTAGTTAAACAACTAGATATCAAAGGTTAAAGATGAAATATATTTTTGCACTATTTCTTTTAGTTAACTCTTTATTTGCCTATGAATTTTATGCAAAATTAGAACCTGTAAACTCTTATGAAATAAAAGCAGCTGTAAGTGGGAAAGTAATATATGTAAATGATGAAATTGAAGGTAAAAAAGCCAATAATTCAAAAATTGTAGAAATTGATTCTTATGTTGATAGAATAGATTTAAAACAATCAAAGATAAAATTAAAAGCTATTTCTCAAATGCTTAAAATTGAAGAAAAAAATTATAACAGAATGCTTCAAGTATCATCTAAATCTGGTTTTGAAAAAGATTCACAAAAATTAAAAGCAATAAACTATCAAACAACAAAAGCAGATATAGAAGTTAAAATTGCAAACCTACAAGATAGTATTAAAAATAAATTATTAAAAGAAAAAGATAGATACATTTATAATATTGCAGTAAAAGAAGGAGATTATGTTAATCCTGGCACTTTACTTTATGAAGCAAAAGATTTATCAAAGGGAAAGTTAGAAATATTTGTTCCTATTGATGATATTGAAGAGATAAAAAGTAAAACAATTTTCTTAGATGGTAAAAAAAGCAATATAAAATTAGACAAAGTTTATAAAGTTGCAGACTCTAAACATATTTCTTCATATAAAGTAGAAATAATTGTACCTGATCCAAAAGTATTCTCAAGGCTTGTAAAAATTGAATTTAAATAATCTAGTAGCCTGTCCTTTAGATTGCTATGATACTTGCCAAGGATATGTAGATGAAAAAGGGAATATTAAAGGTAGTAGTGAGCATTTAGTTACAAATAAAAAATTATGTGTAAATTTTGCAAACCTTTTAAAAGAGAATTTTTTAAAAACAGCTTTTTATAAAGATAAAGAAATAAAGCTAGAAGAAGCTTTAGCTATTTTAGTTAAAAAACTTCAAAGTACAAATAGTGATAAAACTCTATTTTATAAAGGTGCTGGGAATTTAGGAGTTATGCAAAATAGTGTTAAAACTTTTTTTGCAAAATATGGTTCTACTCTTACAAAAGGAAGTCTTTGCGATGCAATTGGTTCTTTAGGTATTGAACAAGGAAGAGGTGGGATTAATGTAAATCCTCCTATTAAAAAACTTATAAATAGTGATGTAATAATTGTTTGGGGAAGAAATTTAACTGTTACATCAGCTCACATGTATAATCTAATAAAAGATAAAACTTTTATAACTATTGACCCACTTAAAACAAAGATTGCCAAAAAATCTGAGCTTCATTTACAAATAAATCCAAAAACTGACCATGACTTAGCTCTTTTGTTAACTAGGTTTGCACATATGTCAAATCAAGAAGATGAAGAGTTTATTTCTTCTCATGAAGGAGCAGATTGGTTTTTTGATTTAGCAAGGTCAAAACCAGTAATTTCTTATGAAAAGACTACAGGTATATCTTTACAAGAAGTTACTAAGTTTTTTGAAATCATAAAAGAAAAGAGTGTTTCTATTTTATTAGGACTTGGGCCTCAAAAATATTATGAAGGCGCACAAATCTTTAGAACAATTGACTCTTTTGCTGCTTATATTGGAGTTCACAACAAAGAAAAGGGTGGGCTTTGGTATTTAGATGATTCATCTTATGGTTATGAAAAACAGCTAGTTTCAAATGCAAAGAGAAAAATTGCTCTTCCAACAGTAGACTTTTCAAATTTTGATTTAGTATTTATTCAAGGAACTGATCCTGTTGTAACTGCTCCAAATACTAAAAAAGTAATAGAAGGCCTTCAAAAGAGTTTTGTTGTATTTTTTGGTACTGTATTAAATGAAACAAGTAAATATGCAGATTTAATAATACCTTCTTCATCATTTTTAACAAAAAAAGATGTGAGACTTTCTTATGGGCATGAGTTAAAAGCAATTTCAAACTATACAGAAAAGAAAGATGAAAATACTATAAGCGAATATGACTTAGCTAATTTTTTAAATGAAAAGTTTGGTTTTGAAAAACTTGATGATGAAGAGAAGATTTTAAATTACTATATAAGCACAAAAGTTGAAGATAACTCTTATATAGAAAAATTTGAATTTATAGAAGAGCTTGAAGTAGAAGAACTACATGAAAAGAAAAAAGATAATCAATACTATTTTTTAACAGCAAAAAGAAAAAACTCTTTAAACTCTCAATTTAAAGTAGATAACTATTTATATGTAAATCCATGTTTAGGATTTAAAGATGAAGAAGAGGTCTTATTAAAGTCAAAATTTGGTGAAACAAAAATTAAAATAAAAAATAGTGAAGATATAAAAGAAAATTGTGTATTAGCATACTCTGGAAATAAATATGCAAACTATGTAACGCCTTTTTCAACTGATCAAGAAGCAGATTCTGCTATATTCCAAGAGGTTTTAGTAGAAATTGAACTATCGTGAATTATTAAAAAACTATGATGTAGTTAGACAACTATCTCTTTTACAATTAGTAGCATATTTTGCTGCATGGTTTTCAAATGTAGCTATTTATACTATGCTTGTACAGTTTAACTCTTCAGCTTTTGCTATTTCTGTTGTTACTGCAATGCATTTCTTACCTGCAATTATAATTGCTCCTCTTTCAGGGGCTATTATTGATAGATTTAGAATCAAACCTTTAATGATAACTCTTTTATCTGTAGAGCTTGCTATGACCTTACTTTTTTTAACTATTGATAGTAAAGAAGAAGTTTGGCTTTTAATGATTTTTATTTTTATTAGAATGGCTAGTGCATCAATGTTTTTTTCAACTGAAATGTCACTACTTCCTAAACTAGTTTCAGGTATAGCTTTACAAAAAGCAAATGAGATACACTCTATTATTTGGTCTTTTACTTTTGCTGCTGGTATGGCTTTAAGTGGCATTGTTGTTAATTTAGTTGGAGTAAAATGGGCTATTATTATTGATGCTTTTATTATTTTTACTGCAATAATACTTCTTATAAATATAAATTTTAAAATAGAAATAATACATACAAAAGAGAAAATAATATCTTTAATAAAAGATGGCTTTTTATATTTAAAACAGAATAAATTAGTAGTTCATTTAATTGTTCTTCATTCTTCTGTTGGACTTACTATCTTTGATACAATTGTAACTTTATTAGCAAAAAATCAATACAAATATGTAATCTCTGTTCCCCTTGCTATTGGATTAACAAATGCATTTCGTGCAACAGCACTTATGATAGGTCCTTTTATAATCTCAAATTGGGTAAATAAAGAAAGACTTCTATATATCTTTATTTTTCAAGGTTCTGCTATAATTTTTTGGGCATTAGTACAAAGTAATTTTTATATATCTTTATTAGCAATATTTTTTGTTGGATTTACCACAACAACTATTTGGTCTTTTACTTATGCTTTATTACAAGAGAAAACTGATAATAAATACCTAGGAAGAGTTATTTCATATAATGATATGATTTTTATGTTAACAACAGTTTTAACTACAATCTTTATTGGAATAATGGCAGAGTTAGTGTCATTAAAATTAATTACTTTAACTTTAGGGGTATTATTTTTTCTTGTAGCAATATATTACAAATGGCTAAAGTCAAGAATTTAAGTTAAATTTCTAAAAATTACAAAAAAATTACATAAAATAAATAATAAAAAATTAGCTCTTTATTATTATAAGACGAACTTATGTCTTGTTTAAACAAATCCCTATATAAACTTGTTTATAGAACTTTATTAATATAAAAATAAATAATATTCATACAGAAAAACATAAAAAAACTTAATAAAAAATGAATGATCATTCAAAAACTTGATTAATGTCAATTTTAATATAAAAAACTAATTGTATAATTTCAAAGTAAATAAAGGATAGGTAATGGAGAAGAATAAAAAAATTGTAGTTTATGGTTCAATTTTAAGTTTTCTAATTGCTTCAGCTCTTTTTGTTTACACAGTTTATGCGTCAAATATGTTGTCATATTTGTCAAGTGATCCAAAAGCCTGTATTAATTGTCATACTATGAATTCAGCGTATGCAACATGGGAAAAAAGTTCACATAAAAATGTGGCAGGGTGTGTTGATTGCCATCTACCTGTAGGCGATGTTGTTGCAAAATACAAAGCAAAAGCTATAGATGGGTGGAATCACTCTGTTGCATTCACTCTTAACACTTATAAGAATAATATTCATATAAGTGATGATGGAGCAAGCCGTGTGCAAGCAAACTGTGTTAGATGTCATGCAAGTGAAAATGCTACACTTAAAATGAACGCTGACAAATATCACAGTGAAGAGGTTGGAAGTCTTGAGAATGGTCGTAAATGTTGGGAGTGTCACAAATTTGTGCCACACGGAAAAGTTAGAAGTTTGATATCAACACCATATAATCTTGGTGTTAAAGCAAAAGAATAGTAGAGGTTGGTTGTTATGAAAAAATACAAAATATTACTGGTAGTAAGTGTAGTTGCAATTGGATTAATGATTGCTCTTTTAACTTCTATTACTGAGAAGAAAGAAGAACAAGTTAAATTAAATGAGGTTCCTAAAATAGATAGATGGGAAACAAAAAACGAAGAGTTTAAGAAATATTATCCAAGACAGTTTGATTCTTGGAAACAAACTAAAAACTCTGATGAAATTCATGATATGTTAAAAGATTATCCTGAATTAGTTGTATTATGGGCAGGTTATGGATTTGCAAAAGATTATAATGCACCAAGAGGACACTTCTATGCAATAGAAGATAATAGAAATACATTAAGAACTGGTGGTCCAGTTGATGAGAAAACAGGTCCTATGCCAACTGCATGTTGGACATGTAAATCTCCTGATGTTCCTAGAATAATGAATAAAGATGGTGACATGGAATACTTTACTGGTAAATGGGCTAAATATGGTTCAGATATCATTAATCCAATTGGTTGTGTAGATTGTCATAATCCAGAAACAATGGAACTTCAAGTAAATAGAAAATATTTAGATGAGGGATTAAAAGCAGCAGGTGAAAAATCATTAGCCGAAGCTACTCAACAAGATATGAGAACTATGGTTTGTGCTCAATGTCACGTAGAGTATTATTTTGCAAAAACACCATTAGAAAATGGTAAAAAAGCAGCAGTTGTAACTTTACCATGGGCTGAGGGTACACTTGTAGAAGAGATGGAAAAATATTATGACAATATGGAGTTTAAAGATTGGACACATAAAATTTCTAAAACACCTATGTTAAAAGCACAACACCCAGGTTGGGAAATGTGGAAAACTGGTGCACATGGAAGAAACAATGTATCTTGTGCAGATTGTCATATGCCATATGTTCAAGAAGGTGGTATTAAATATACAAGTCATAATATCGGAAATCCATTAGAAAATATGGATAAATCTTGTATGAATTGTCATAGAGTAAGTGAAAAATCATTACTTGCTAATATTAATGCTAAAAGAGAAAGAAAAAATGAGCTTCATAAAAAAGCTATGAAAGCTATTGCAGCTGCTCACTTAGAAGCAGGGAAAGCTTGGGAATTAGGTGCTACTAAAGAAGAAATGGCTCCTATCTTAAAAGATATTAGACATGCTCAATGGAGATGGGATTATGCTGTAGCTTCTCATCCAGCATTCTTCCACGCACCAGAAGAGACTTTAAGAGTTCTTGGTACTGCATTAGGAAAAGCTGGTGATGCAAGAATCAAATTAGCAAAAGTGTTAGCTAAATATGGTGCAGCTGATTATAAAGCTCCTGAGATTAAAGATAAAAAACAAGCTCAAGAGATTATTGGATTACCTTTTGAAAAATTAATTGATGAAAAAATGAAATTTAGAAATGGGTTAATGCAAGAATGGAAAAAAGAAGCAGAGAAAAAAGGTATTTATAATCCTGAATCAACTAAAGGTATAGAAGATAAAACTTCTTATAACTAAAATATAAAATAAAGAGAACTTCTGTTCTCTTTATTTCTATTGGTACTTGTAAGTAACATCAATGACTTTCATTGCAAAATCTCCTTTCATAAATAAATCTTGATGTTACTTACATGTGCTAATACAAAAAAACAAGGCAGTTTATTATGTTAAAAAAACTTAAATCTATATTTTCAATGCCAATTGTTGTTGTACTTTTACTATTTTTTGGACTTTCTTGTGCACTTGCCACATTTATTGAAAATGATTTTGGACCAATGGGAGCAAGATCTTTTATTTATGGTCAAACATGGTTTGAACTTTTAATGCTTTTATTAACAATTGCAGTAATAGTAAATATTTTTGTTTTTAAAATGTATAAAAAAGATAAATTCTTTTTATTTATGATTCATATTTCATTAGTATTTATTTTTGTTGGTTCTGCAATGACAAGATATATGGGCTATGAAGCAAATATTACTATATACGAAGGACGAATGGAAAACAAAATGTACTCTAGTGATGAGTATATAAAAGTCTATAAAAATGATAAATTAGTGTATGATAAAAAAGTTTTAATGACAAAACTAGCTCAAGATAACTTTTCATATAGTACAAATATAAAAGATAAAGATATAGAAATAAAACTAAATAGTTTTATTGATAATGCCGTTGAAAGAATTGTTCCAAGCGAAAATGGAAAACCTATGATTAATATTATTGTAAAAGGTTTTAAAGAAGCTAAAAGCATTGATTTAAGTGATAAGCAGACAAAAAAAACTACAAAGTTTTTAGACTTCTCTTTAAATAGTGATAAAAAGAGCAATAAAGCCTATGTTAATTTTGAAACAAATGGAAATAAGATTTTATATAATTCAAATCTTGAAACAACTCTTTTTACAAAAGATTACTCTTCAACTAAAACAATAAAAGCAAATCAAAAAGAGCAGTTACTAACTGATGTTATTTATAAAGTAGGGCAAACCCAATTTATAATAAATGAAGCTTCATTAAAAGGCGAAGTAAAAACTGTACATGGAAGTGAAGAAATTCCTGAAAACAAAAGATTATCTGCGGTTATTTTAGACTTGTTTATTGATGGTAAAAAACAAGAAATTTCACTATTTGGGAAAAATGGATTTACTGGCTTTAAAAGAAATATTGATATTGAAGGAGAAAACTTAACTTTACAATGGGGTACAAAGCAGATGAAACTTCCTTTTTCTATTTTATTAAATGACTTTAGACTTCATAGATATCCAGGTTCTAATGCTCCTTCTGCTTATGAGAGTGATATTAAAATTTATGACACAGAAAATAAAAATACATTAGAGTACACAATTTATATGAATAATACTTTAGATTACAATGGATATAGACTATTTCAGTCATCTTACACAGAAAATGAAGATGGAACAATACTTTTAGTAAATAAAGACCCAGGTAAAGTTCCTACTTATATAGGGTATTTTTTACTGTTTACAGGACTTATATTAAGTCTTTTTGTAAAAAAAGGAAGACTAAAAAAACTTAGTTCAAAAAAATATGATGTAGAGAGTATAAAGAAAATATATTATGCGAAAAAAGCAGTTATTAGTTTTATTCTTGTTGCTTTTAGTATGTTCTTTATTCAAACAAATAGTTTTGCAAATACTGTTTTAGAGAATAATCCTAAAGTTTTAAATATAGATAAAGCTCATGCAACAAAGTTTGGTTCTCTTTTAGTTCAAGATTATCAAGGAAGAATCAAACCTGTAAACTCTTTAGCAATAGAAATAATAAATAAAATCACAAGAAAAAGTAGTGTTTATGGTTTAGATGCAAATCAATTTTTCTTAAGTATGATGTTATATCCAAAAGTATGGCAAGAAGTAGATTTTATAAAAGTAAAAAGTGAGAGATTAAAATCAATAGTTGATGTAGAAAAAAGTGCAAAGACTATCTCTTTTAATGATATTTATACAAAAGAGGGCTTTTATAAACTAGAAGGTCATTTAGAAATAGCTAATAAAAAGAAAAGCTCTTTAAGAGATGAGTTTGATAAAGATTTAATAAAAGTAGATGAGAGATTAAATATTGCATACACTCTTTTTACAGGTGATTTTTTAAGAGTATTTCCTAAAAAAGGTGATGCAAATAATAAGTGGCTAAATACAAATGAAGCAGTAAACTTACTTATTTCAAAAGATTCAGAAGCTATAAAGAATTTAATGCAAGACTATTATTTAAAACTTGATTTGGCAACTAAAAATAAAACTTCTTGGGCTGAGGTTGATGCTTCTTTAGAAAATATTATAAACTACCAAAAACAAAATGCAAATACAAATGTTATTCCAAGTGATTTAAAAATCAAAGCAGAACTAATTTTTAATAAATACAATATTTTTGAAAACCTAACTCCTATTTATTTAATTCTTGGATTCTTTTTATTAGTTTTAATTTTTGTGAATATATTTAAAAGTGAAGTAAAACTAGAAAAGATTTCTAAAGTAGTTTTATCTTTACTTGTGATAGCTTTTATTTTTCATACTCTTGCCCTTGCTTTAAGATGGTATGTTGCAGGACATGCCCCTTGGTCAAATGGTTATGAATCAATGATTTATATATCATGGGCGATAGTTTTAGCAGGAATTTTTTTCTCAAAGCAATCAGTTCTTGCTTTATCAACAACTACAATCTTAAGTGGAATAACTCTTTTTGTAGCTCACCTTTCATGGATGGAGCCACAAATTACAACTTTAGTTCCAGTATTAAAATCATATTGGTTAACTATTCATGTAAGTGTTATTACAGCTAGCTATGGCTTTCTAGGTCTTTCATGTTTACTTGGATTTTTATGTTTAATTATTTTTGCTTTAGCAAATCCTAAAAAAGAGGATGATAAGTTTTTTAATATCTTAGTTAGTATAAAAGAGTCAAATAGAATAAATGAAATGTCTATTTTAATAGGACTTGTTTTACTTGTTATTGGAAATTTCCTTGGTGGTATTTGGGCAAATGAGTCATGGGGAAGATATTGGGGCTGGGATCCAAAAGAGACTTGGACTTTAGTATCTATTATTATTTATGCAATCATAATTCACTTAAAATATATAAAAGATATTTTATCTGATTTTGTATTTGCAGTATTAACTACAATCTCTTATGCTTCAATTATTATGACATATTTTGGAGTGAACTATTATCTTGCAGGAAAACACTCTTATGCAGCAGGTGATCCTGTGCCTATTCCTACTTTTGTACCAGTTACAGTACTTGTAATTTTAGTACTTGTAGTTCTTGCATATAGAAATAGAAAAGTTATCTAGTTTCTATATGTCTTGAAGGTATTTTATCTCTTTGAAATACTCTTTATAAAATGGTAGTGATACTTCTTCAAAGCTATCTTTATCTAAAAATAGATTTATATACCATTCAAACTCTATCTCTTTTGATTTTAAAGCATTTATAGAAAGTAAAGTATCATTTATACACCCAAGTTTTGATGGTGTTATTAGTTTTGCTTCTGCATTAAAGAATTTTATTAAATCAATAATAAAAAAATCTTTTTCAATAGGAACCATAAGTCCACCAGCACCTTCAATAATCAAAATGTCACACTTTGCTTCAAGTTCTTTCTTTTTTGCCAATAAAAAATCTAAATCTATTTTTGTATCATTTTTAGCTACAAATGGAGCAGCAGGAAGTTTAAATTGATAAGGAACTACATCTTTCATCTCAAAATTAAAAGATGGATTTAATTCTTTTACTAAGTTTAGCATTTTAGAACCATCTAAAGGAGAGCTGATTACTCCCGTTTCAATAGGTTTAAAGTATCCTACTTTTAAACCTTTTTTTGAGTAATACCTAATAAATTTTTCGCAAGCAAAAGTTTTACCAACATCGGTATTTGTAGCTGTAATAAAAATTGTTTTTTTCATAATCTTACTTTATTGTTTGTTTGGAATTCTACCTAAGTAAAATTAAAAACTATATATTGTATATTTTTTGTCACGTTATATATTTATTTGCAAATTATTTTTATAGGAATTTTATGTCAAAGCTCAAAGAAGTTAACTTTTGGCTTGTTTATATTGTTGTTAGTGTATTAATTTTAACAGCTGCAATTTTTATTTTTTATTATGAATGGATTATAAATAAAAACAAATATGCCCAAAACCTAACAAATTTTAATAAAATTAGTGTTCAAAGTACAATTTCATCTTTTAGAAATAAAGAGTCTACTTTAAAAATATTAGGAGAGAACCTTTTAGAATTAGATACTTTAAATAATCCAGAAAATGGAAGAAAAATAATAAATGATATGAAAAGAGTAAATAAAGGAGTAGTCGCTTTTGGTTTAGCAAGGTACGATGGACAACTACTTCTTATTTCTACAATTAAAAGTTTAGAAAATCTACCTAATTTAATGGACAATAAACTAACAGGTAAAAGTTTTGCAAAAGCAAGAGATAGTCAAAAGATGCATTTAGGCAGAACTTATTATATGGAAGAACTAGGTAAATGGGTTATTCCAATTAGAATGGGAATTCAGGATAAAACAGGGAAAACTCCTTTAGTTATGACTGCTGGTATTGATGTTGATTCTGATAATAGTATTTTAAGTATAAAAGAGTTACCTAATAATTTGAAAGTACAACTTTTAAGAGATGATGGTTTTCTTCAATTTCAAATGCCAATAGATAGCTCTTTGGAAGATGTCTATTCAAAAGAGTATGATTTCACTAAGTTTAAGCAAGTTAATAAAGTAAAAGAGTTTTCTTCTGAAGTTATTACTGTTAAAGCAAATGGTAAAAAATGTATGATGTCTGTTATTTACCTAGATGAATATAATTTATATTCCTTAGTTTCTATTCCCTATGATGTGGTTACAAAAGATTTCAATAAAAAACTTATCATTGCAATGACACTATTATTTATTCTTCTTGGAATTTTATATTTTCTATTTAGCTATAGTATTAAAATTCAAACTCGTACTAGAAATGAACTAAAATATATAGCAAACCACGATACCTTAACAGGAGTTTATAATAGATACTCATTAAATCAAGAGATTACAAAAAGAATGCAAGAGGGTAAAAACTTTTATGTATTTTTCTTAGACCTTGATAACTTTAAATATATAAATGATACTTATGGACATCAAGTTGGTGATAAACTGTTAAAAAATGTTGCTAGGCGTTTAAAAGCAAGATTATTTAAAAGAGATTTTATATCTAGAAATTCAGCTGATGAGTTTATTGTTTTAATTGATGAAAGAAGTGAAGAGACAGTAAGAACAATTGCAAAAAAAATCTTAGATATTTTTACAGATAATTTTAAGATTGGAGATATTGAATTATTTACGGGAGTTAGCATTGGTATCTCAAGATATAATAAAAGTAAAACAACAACTTCTGAACTTTTAAATCAAGCGGACATGGCATTATATAAAGCAAAAGAAAATAAAAATTCATATGTAATATTTTCAAAATCAATTTATGGAAATACAAAAGAGATTGTTCAAATAGAGACACAACTTAGAAAAGCAATAAATGATAATGAATTCTCTTTAGTTTATCAACCTAAAATCAATTCAAAAAATCACGAAATAATGGGAGTAGAAGCACTTATAAGATGGAATAATAAAAAGCTTGGTTTTGTATCTCCAGAGAAATTTATAAAAGTAGCTGAAAAAAGTGGAATCATAAATGAAATAGGTGAATTTGTAATAAGAAAAGCCCAAGAAGATATATTTGATGTATGGGAAAAAACTTCAAAAGAGTTTACTCTTTCTGTAAATGTTTCTCCTAGACAATTAGCCTCAATAAAAGAGATGAATAGATTTAAAAAGATTATTTTAAACAGTAGTTTTCCAAATGATAAATTTATGATTGAAATAACTGAGAATATTTTTGTGGGAGACGTTAAAAGAATCATTCTATTTTTAAATACAATAAAATCATATAATGTAAGTATCTCTTTGGATGATTTTGGTACAGGATATTCATCTTTAAGTATTTTAAGTAAACTTCCTATTTCAGAACTAAAAATTGACAAATCTTTTATTCATAATATGTTTTTAAATGATGAAAATATGAAACTTGTAAAATCAATTGTAAATATTGGAAAAGATATAAATTTAAAAGTTGTAGCAGAAGGTGTTGAAGAACAAAAAGAGTTAGAACTTTTAGAAAGTTTTGGATGTGACATTTATCAAGGATATTATTTCAGTAAACCTCTTTCAAAAGAAGAACTTATAAACTTTATAAAGTCTAAAATATAAATATAGCTTAAAATATTTATTTGACTATTTCTTTTACTAAGCTAATTGGTTTTTTAGTTATAATATTACAGATTAATAAAAAAGGTGACTTAGGTGGCAAATGAATTAGAAATAGAATTGGATAGTAATTTAGAGGTTTCAGAACCTAAAAAGTACAAAGTAATTTTATTAAATGATGATTATTCAACTATGGATTTTGTTATTGATGTATTAACAAATATATTTAGAAAAAGTGTTGATGAAGCAACTCAAATTATGTTAAATATTCATAATAAAGGTAGGGAAGTTTGTGGAATTTATAGCCATGAAATAGCTGCTACAAAGGTTGCACAAGTTAAAACACAAGCAAGAGAGAAAGGTTTCCCTCTAAAAGCTATAATGGAAGAAGAATAGAAAATGATAAGTAAAGAATTAAGAAACATATTTGGACAAGCTGTAAGTTATGCTAAAAAAAGTAGGCATGAGTATTTAACAGTAGAACATATCTTTCTTATGCTTCTACATGATGAGGTAATTGAAAATCTTTTTGTAGATTTAGGACTTGATCAAGAAAAAATATTCAATGAAATAAAAAAGTATATTGAAGAAAATACTCCTATTTTCCCTGAAAATGTTCAAGATGAGCCAATTGAAACTCTAACTTTAACTTCTACAATTGAGAATATGGTAGCCCATACACAAACAAGTGGAAGAGGAAATGCCAGCGTAGAAGATATGTTTGTTGCAATTTTAAAAAATGATAAATCTTACGCAACATATATTCTAAAATCTGCTGGTGTTGAAAGAATTGATATTTTAGAAGAGATTTCACATAGAGAAAATGAACCAGAGAACTTAGATCAAAAAGAAGAAAAAGAAGATAATAAAGTTTTAGATAAAAACTCAACTGAACTTGTAAGCTTAGCAAAAAATGGTGAGATTGACCCAGTTATTGGAAGAAGTTTAGAAATAAATAGAGTTATTCAAATATTAGGTAGAAGAAAGAAAAATAATCCTATTTTAGTAGGTGAACCTGGAGTTGGTAAAACAGCAATTGCAGAAGGTTTAGCCTTAGAAATTGCAAATAAAAGAGTTCCTGAGTTTTTAGAAGATGCAAAAGTATACTCTTTGGATATGGGTTCAATGGTAGCAGGAACTAAATATAGAGGTGATTTTGAGAAAAAACTAAAATCACTTCTAAAAGAGATTTCAAAAATTCCTAATGCCATACTATTTATTGATGAAATTCATACAATAGTCGGAGCAGGAAGTGTTGGTGGAAGTGCAATGGATGCTTCAAATATCTTAAAACCAATGCTTGCAAATGGAAAGTTAAAATGTATAGGGGCAACTACTTTTTCTGAATTTAGAAATGATTTCTCAAAAGATAAAGCTTTAAGTAGAAGATTTGCAAAAGTTGATATTGAAGAGCCTAGTATTGAAGATGCAATAACTATTCTACAAGGTTTAAAACCTAAATATGAAGAGTTTCATAGTGTTAGTTATAATGCTTCTGCAATTGAATCAGCAGTTGAATTAAGTAAGAAATATATTTCAGATAGATTTTTACCTGATAGTGCAATTGATGTTATTGATGAAGCAGGTGCAAGTAAAAAAATCGAGTATGCAAAAGTAAATAAAAAAAGTATAAAAATTTTACAAAAAGATATTGAGGATACAGTTGCAAGAATGGCACATGTTCCTTCAAAATCAACTACTAAATCTGATGTTTCTTTACTTAAAAATCTTGAATCTAGAATGCAAAAAAGAGTATTTGGTCAAGATATTGCTATTTCAACAATTGTTCAATCAATTAAAAGAAATAAAGCAGGACTTGGATTAGATAAGAAACCAATTGGAAGTTTTCTTTTCACAGGACCTACAGGAGTTGGTAAAACTGAAGTGGCACGTGAGTTATCAAATCAATTAGGTATTCATTTTGAAAGATTTGATATGAGTGAATATATGGAAGCACATACTGTTTCAAGGCTTATTGGAGCACCTGCTGGATATGTTGGTTTTGAAAATGGTGGATTATTAACTGAAGCTATTAGAAAGCATCCTCACTGTGTTTTATTACTTGATGAAATTGAAAAAGCACATCCTGATTTGATGTCTATTTTACTTCAAGTTATGGATAATGCAGAACTAACAGATAATAGTGGAAATAAAGCAGATTTCCAAAATGTTGTTTTAATTATGACTTCAAATCTTGGTGCTAGTGAAGCAAATGTTATGGGATTTGCTAAAAATGATTCGTTGAATGAGGATAAAGCAGTAAATAAATTTTTTGCACCAGAGTTTAGAAATAGACTTGATGCCACAGTACCTTTTGCACCATTAGAGCAAAATATTGTTGCAAAAGTAGCTGGTAAATTTGTTGAAGATTTAGAAAAACAATTAGAGAATAAAAAGATTAAAATCTCAATTACTGTAAAAGCTAAAAATGAGTTAGCAAGACTTGGTTATGACAAAGCAATGGGTGCTAGACCTCTTAATAGAGTTATTTCAGATAAAATTAAAAATGTACTTACGGATGAGATTTTATTTGGAAAACTTAAAAAAGGTGGTCAAGTTAAGATTGATTTTGTAAAAGATGAGTTTAAATTTACTTATAAAGCTTTAGAGTCAAAAAACACAAAAAGTACACAATAGATAATTAAAATAATAAAAACACAAGGATTGATAATGAGGAAAATTTTAGTAAGTTCTTTTGTAGCAATAGCTATTTTAACAGGATGTTCTGAGTCTAGTGAAAAAACTGAAAAAGAAGTAGCACAAGCAGAAGTAAAAGTTGAAAAAGAGGCAAGTGCTGAATCAAAACTTGTAGATCAAGTTAAAGAATCAACTTCAAAAATTACAGAAGTAGTTAAAAGTGCAAGCTCTGAAGTAGCTTCAAAGGTAGTTGAAGAGTCTAAACAAATTGCCCAAAAGGGAACTGATGCTGCTAAGAGTATTAGCTCAAAAGCTGAAGTTGTAGCAAAAGAGTTAACAGATGAAATTGTTAATAAAACAAAAGAAGCAAAAACAAGTATTGAATCAAGTATTGATAATATTGTTGAAACAAAAAAAGATACAAATGTTGCTTCAAAAGGTAAATCTTTATATCTAAAATGTGCAGGTTGCCATGGACAAAATGGAGAAATGAAAGCTTTAGGAAAATCTCAAGTAATTAAAGGTTGGGATAAAGATAAAGTTTTAAATGCTTTAGTTGGATATAAAGAAGGTACATATGGTGCAGCTATGAAAGGTGTTATGATTGCTCAAGTAAGCTCTTTATCGAAAGAAGATTTAGAAGTATTATCAGAATATATAGCCTCTTTTTAATAATTGATAAACAATCACTTTTGTGATTGTTTATACATATTTAGAAATATCTACTTCGTCAATTTGTTCTTCTTTTAAATACTTCTTTGCATAAGTCATATAAACACCACTTGTTAAAAATAGTTTAAATATATCTTCATCAATATGTTCATCTTTTACCATAAAACTAAGTATTTTTAGTGACTCAGAAAGTTTTTTTGCTTCTTTATATGGTCTATCAGCAGCTGTTAAAGCTTCAAAAATATCAGCAATTGCCATGATTCTTGCAGGAATTGACATATCTTCTTTTTTTAGTTTTCTAGGATATCCAGTTCCTATAAGTGTTTCATGGTGAGCAGCTGCATATTCTGGAACTCTTTTTAAATTTTTAGGGAAAGGTAGTTGTTCTAACATTTTTATTGTCATAATCATATGTTCATTAATTTTAAATCTTTCTTCCTCCGAAAGAGTTCCTTTTTTTATAGTTAAATTGTAAACTTCCCCTAGATTATAAAGATATTTTGGTATTTCCATTTTAAAATTATATTTATCAAACTCTTCTTTCAAAAAATGTTTTCTTTCTATTAGATGTTCATTTTTATCACATAATAACTTTTCTTCTTTTGGGAAGAACCTATTAATATCTTTTATTCTATTTCTTTCATCATAGGATAAACCTATAGTGTCATCAAAGTATTTTGTCCATTTTCTTTGTGCAATTTCATTTATTTTTTCAATATCTTCATCGTGCATAAACTCTCCACCGATATTTGCATTAGCAATTATCTCAAACTCTTTAAATAGTTTTGCATGCTCTTCGTGAAGTTTTTGTTCTTCTTTTTCTTTATTTGCTCCTGCTAAGATATTTTCATACATTTTAATTGTTAAGTCTCTATGAATAACTTCAAATCTAGTTCTTATTTCATGAATTCTATTATAAATAGTTTCAAGTTTTGTTGCTTTATCAACTACATATTCAGGTGTAGTAACTTTACCACAATCATGAAGCCAAGCTGCAATGCTAAGTTCTCTTTTTTGATCTTTAGTAGAGAGATTAAACTCTTTAAATATTCCTTCATCACAAGCTGCTGCAGCATTTGCTAAAGCAATAGTTAAAATTGGAACTCTTTCACAATGACCACCTGTATATTTAGATTTTGCATCAATGGCACTTGCAATAAGTTGAATGAAAGAGTCCATTAGCTCCTCTTGTTTTTCTTCAAACTCTCTTATAGAAATAGACATCTTATATAAAGATTGAGATAGTTCATGGTACTCTTTTATTCTTGTTTTTATTAAGTTAACATTGTCATAATCTCTATTCATGATTTTAATATTCTCTTTTTCAAGTTTTTGTATTGGATCAACTAAAACTTTAGTTGCGTACCAAATAAGAGGAACACTTAGTGTTAAAATCATTATTGTAATCATAAAAGAGTTATAAATCTTGCTGATGTAGGGTCTCATTATAGTATCAATAGGAATTGCTATAGCTAGATGATCTTTTATTTCAAATTCTGAATGGATAAGAGAGTAATATACAAAATACTCTTTTTCTTTTTCAATATTAAAATGTATCTTATCTATTTTTTTATTCTTTGCAAAAGAGATAAGTTTTTTATATGGAACAACCTTTATATTTTTTTCTATATTTGCAGAAGCAATTATTTCTTCATCTTCATGAAATAAAAATATCTCATTTTTTTTAATAATAGCTTGTTCATTTAAAAAGCTAGAAATACTTTCTAATGAAACATCAAGACCTAAAACAATATCTTTGTTATGAATTTTCTTTGCATAAGTAATACCTAATTGATCAATATTTGTATATTGATAGGGTTTTGTTTTAATTACTTTTTCATATGAAGTAAAAGCTTCTTTAAACCATGGCCTATTACTTGGGTCATATAAAGATAGTTTTCTTTTAGTATCTAAAACTTTTAAATTTTTACTTAAAAGTTGTTCATATTGGTATCTTTTGTTATCTTCTTCATAAATTTTTATTATTAACCATCTTGCTTCATTTGTTGCATTATATTTTTTTCTTAAATCTTTAGAGATATTTAGATTTATCACTTCATAAAAATTGCCATTTTTATTTCCTGCATAGATTGCATAGATATGTTTATTATTATTCAAGATTACTGTTAGTTGTCTAAGTAAACTATGTTTTTTATTAGCTAGAGGAAACTCCTGCATTTCATTAGAAGGTGAGATTGTCTTTAAAATATTGCTATTTGCTTTATCAAAAGAGCTTATTTTTTGTTCTATTTTTTCAGATAGCAGTTTAAAGTTATTTTTTGTTGCATCAAAAGCTAAGTCTTTAAAGAAATAGTATTGTAATGAAAGGGTAGTAACTATAACAGAAGAGATTAAAAAAACAAGTATTACTGAGATGGTAGGTTTAATTTTTAGAAATAGTTTCTTATGTTTCATTGGAAACTTCTTGTGTTAAATTTTGTTATTTATTATAGTAAAAACTTTTTTAATTCTTTTAATATTCTTGTTTAATTTTTATATAGAGTTCTTTATGTTATTTTTCATTTTTAAAGTAGGAAGTGTAATGATTAAAAAAATTGATATTCAAAGTGATGAGTTTCAAACAGAATTGGAACTTACAAAACAGTTTACTAATAAAGTATGTGAAGAACATGGTTTTTTTTATAATCCAGAAGATGATGTAAATGAGTCAATACAACTTGGATTAACAAGAAATAAAATGATTTATGGGCAAAGGTATTGTCCCTGTTTTATGGTAGTAGGAGAAACTGCATCTCAAAGAGAAAAAGAAGAAAATAGATTATGTCCCTGTACCCCAGCTCTTACAAAAGAAATTCCCCAAAAAGGGCACTGCCACTGTGGAATCTTTTGTACAAAAGAACATATAGATTCTTTAATTCAAAAAGATGAAGTAAAACAAGAAGTTGAACACTCACAAGGTCTTTCAAAAGAAGATTGTGAAAATCTTTTAAAGAAAGAACAACTTACAGCAAGTGAAGTTGAAATTTTATTAGAAGCAAGACAGTTAAATCTTGTAAACTTTTTATTAGTTGACACAAGAGAGTGGATGGAATGGGTTGGCGCAAGAATAAAAGGAACAGATTTTTTAGTTCCAACAACTTCATTTTATCAAGCTTTAGAGCAGATTGATGATAAAAAAGATATTCCAATGATAGTTTATTGTCATAGTGGAAGTAGAAGTGCTTATTGCCAAAAGATTATGCTTGACATGGGCTTTAAATCAGTTGCAAACTTAGATTATGGAATAGTAACTTTTAGAGGTGAACTTTTATCTGGAGAGTAAATATATAAAGAACAATTATTCATTGTTCTTTATACTCTTTTTAATACTATAATAATCATCACTAAATTTATTTAACAATTGAACTAATGAGATAAAGAATGTAACCATAGCTGGTCCTATAATCATACCCCAAAAACCAAAAGTAGAAAGTCCAGCAACAATTGCAAAGAAAATGAGTAGTTCATTTACTTCACTTGGAGTTTTTACTACTTTTTGATTTATATATTTAATTATAACTGGCTTTATAAAAGTATCTGCAATTATTGAAATAACAATGATAGAATAACCTGCAATTATTAGGGCATTTGTTGTGCTTCCTGCAAATACTTCATAAATCACAACCGGAAGCCACATAATAAGGCCTCCTACAACAGGAACTAAAGAAGCAAAACCATAAAGAACTCCTAGTAAGATTCCATCATATCCAAAGAAAGAAACAAAAATACCAAATAAGAATCCTTCAAATACAGCAGTTGCTAAAATAGAGTATAAAACTACACTCATAACATTTGATGATTCATAAAATAGGGCATTTGAATCCTCTTTTTTAAGAGGAAGGGCTTCTTTAAAATAGTGAGAAAGATTTGTACTGTAAAAGTTAAAGAAAAAGTAAAATATTAATATCATTATCATATCAATAATAAACTTTGCAGAGTTTTTACCTAAAAAAGCTCCAAGGGAAATAAGTCTTTGAATAAATTGTGGAATATCTATTTTGTCAAGAATTTTATTTAGTTGTTCTTTTATAAATAGTAAGTCATTAGGCATGTTTTTAACCCAATGTTCCATGGCATTATACATTTCAATTAAGGCTTTTTGATCTATTTTATTTATCATTGTTGCAAATGAAAAAATACAGTATAAAACTGGAATAAAAAATATCATTGTAAGAAATATTGTCATTAACATTGAAGATATAAATTGATTTGGAATATATCTTTTAAAATATATATTTAATGAGTTTGTTGCAACAGCCAAAAGAAGTGCAACAATCATAGGTTTTAAAAAAGGAGAAAATAGCTCAAACATGAAAAATAGAGTTACTATTGTAAGAGCAATTAAGAAATACTGTGGTTTCAAAAAAGTGTTCCTTCGTCATTTAGTTTTTGTGCATCGGGATGAGTTAATCTAAATAGCTCATAAGTTTTTACACTTGCTACTCTTCCCCTTGCAGTTCTTTCAATATATCCATTTGCTAATAAATAAGGTTCAATAGCATCTTCTATTGTTCCTTCATCTTCACTAAGAGCTGCTGCCATAGTAGAAAGTCCCATAGGTTTACCTTTATTTGAAACTAGAAGTTCAAGTAAGTTTATATCCATCTCATCAAAACCAGAATCATTTACACCTAATTCATCTAAGGCATATTTACATCTTTCTATTTTAATCGTATTTTCATTTTCTACTTCAGCAAAGTCTCTAACTCTTCTTAAAAGTCTTAGTGCAACCCTAGGAGTTCCTCTACTTCTTTTAGAAACTTCTAATGCGGCATCATCATCACATAATTTATCAAGTTTAAATGCAGCTTTTTGAATAATTTTTGCTAGCTCTTCAAAAGTATAGAACTGCATTCTAAAGTGCATTCCAAATCTTTCTCTTAAAGGATTTGAAAGCATACCTGCCCTTGTTGTTGCTCCAATTAAAGTAAACCTTGGAAGATCAATTTTTACAGTTTGCGCAGCAGGTCCAGAACCTATAATAATATCAAGTCTATAATCTTCCATTGCAGGATATAAAATCTCTTCAACAGCTGGACTTAACCTATGGATTTCATCAATAAATAAAATATCTCCTTCTTCAAGGTTTGTTAAAATTGCTGCTAAGTCTCCACTTTTTTCAATCATTGGTCCAGCAGTTACTTTGATATTTGTATTCATCTCATTTGAGATAAGATATGAAATAGTAGTTTTACCAAGCCCTGGAGGTCCATAAAAAAGAATATGGTCTAAGGCTTCATTTCTTTTTTTACTAGCTTCTATAAAAACCTTTAAATTCTTTTTTATCTTTTCTTGACCTATATAATCATCCCAAGACGAAGGTCTAAGATTAACTTCTGTACTTTCATCTTCAAAAGATACTTGTTCTACTTCTACAACTCTTTCCATTCTTAGTATTCTTCCTCTTTTGATGGAAATGCTCTTGATTGAACATCTTCTCTATAATTATTAACCGCTTCTTTTACTAAAGTAGCTCCATTTAAATAGTGTCTTACAAATTTAGGTTTAAACTCTTCAAAAAAACCTAACATATCTGACCATACAAGAACTTGTCCATCTGTTACATTTCCTGCTCCAATACCTATGATTGGAATCTTAACAGCTTCAGTTATTTTTTTTGCAGCACTTGATAATACACCTTCAAGTACAATACAAAATGCACCTGCTTCTTCAATAGCTTTTGCATCACGAATAAGTTGTTGTGTATCTTCTTCTGTTTTACCTCTTACTTTATAGCCACCTTCACTTCTTACATATTGAGGCATAAGTCCAATATGACCCATAACAGCAATAGAGTTTGTTGTAAGATGTTTTATAATGTGGGCTTTATCTTCTCCACCTTCAATCTTTATAGCAGCTGCGTTAGTTTGTTGATATACTTTTACAGCATTTGTTAAGGCTTCATCTTTATTTATATAAGTTCCAAAAGGCATATCTAAAACTACAAAAGTATTAGGTGCGCCAGTACAAACAGCAGTAGTATGATATATCATTTGATCAAGTGTTGCTGAAAGAGTATCAGGTTTCCCTGCAAAACTCATGTTAAGACTATCTCCAACTAATATAATATCAGCAATTTCTTCAAAAAGCTTGGCAAAAAGTGCATCATATGCAGTAATCATTGTTAAGTTTTTATTGTTTTTAGCTTTTTTTATTTTTGTTATATTCATTTTTTCAAAATCGTTTTTAATTATACTCATAACATTCCCTAATAATATATAATAATTAAAGAATATTGTATCAAAAATATCCTTTTTATTTTTGTTTCTTATCCACTCATACCCTTGCAAGATAAATTTTGATAAAATAAAATTTAATGAATTAATATTTTAGGATTTTATTTTGAAAAAATTAGTAGGTTATATTACATCTTCAGTTCCTGATAATAATTTTTCTGTTGACTTGGCTTTAAGTATGAAAGAAGCTGGTGTTGATACATTAGAATTAGGTGTTCCTTTTTCAGACCCTGTTGCAGATGGTCCAGTTATTGAAAAAGCCAATCAAATTGCATTAGCAAATAATTTTAGTTTAAATGATTTATTTGAAGTTTCTTCAAAAATAGCACCAAATATGGATATGTTATGGATGGGATATATGAATCCTTTTTATAATTATGGATTAGAAAACTTCTTAAAAAAAGCAGATGAGTTTGGTGTAAATGGAATGATTGTTCCAGATTTACCATTTGAAGAGTCACAATTAGTTAAACCTTTATTTGATAAATATAATAAAGCAAATATAGCATTTGTAGCTCCTACTCACCATGAAAATAGAATTAAGCAAGTGGTACAAAATGCGCAAAAATTTATTTATATGGTTGCATATGCAGGAATAACAGGAAGTGGTCAAAGTGAAGATTTGACTTATATTATTGAAACTGTTAAAAAGTATTCTAACACACCTTTATATATAGGTTTTGGAGTTGATGAAAAAACTTGTAAAGAAAAATCAAAGGGTGTAGATGGAGTTATTGTTGGAAGTGCATTTGTAAAACATTTAATTGATACTTCATTGTCAAATAGCGAAAAAATTGATAGAATAACAAAAATCGCAAAAGAAATAAAAGAGAAGATAAACGAATAGATAGATTATGCATATTTTAGAACGGGACGTAGAGTTTGTAGAAGAGCAAAGAGAATGCTCATATTTTGATAATGAAATATCTGATATAAGATACAGATATATAAGTAGCTGTAAAAAAGAAGATTATCAAAATATGTTAGAACATGGATGGCGTAGATTTGGCAAGATGCATTTTGTACCAGAATGTAGAGCTTGTACAAAATGTATTTCTATGCGTATTGATGTAAAAAACTATAAATTCTCTCGTTCAGAAAAAAGAGTATTTAAAAAGAATCTTGATACAAAAGTTTATATTCAACCCCCATCGCTTACTTTAGATCATTTAAAACTTTATGATAAATATCATTATCATATGAATAAAAAGAAAAACTGGAATTATTCTCCTATAGAACCAGCAGAATATGATAGATCTTATGTGCAAGGGAAAGATGATTTTACAAAAGAGTTTTTATACGTAAGAGATGATAAATTAATTGGAGTTGCTTTAGTTGATATTTTACCAAAGGCTATCTCTTCTATTTATTGTTTTTATGACCATGATTACCAAGACTTATCTATAGGAAAATTTTCCATTTTAGCTCAAATTAAAATAGCAAAAGAGTTAAATATTCCATATATTTATTTAGGATATTGGATAAAAGATCATTTTTCAATGGGCTACAAAGATGCATATAAGCCTTTTGAAATTTTAACTAATAGAGCAAGCCTTGAAGAAGAGGCTATTTGGGAAGAGTACAAATCGTAACCAAAATATGATATAATTTCCTCAACATAAATAAAGTGAGAAAATATGAAAAAAATTATATTAATATCTCTTTTTTTACTTTCAACAATTTTTGCAGAAACAATTGATGAAGATACAAAATATAGTGCAGATTGTTTGATTTTAGAAGATGAAAACTCTATAGTTTGTAAATATATTCATGAACGTTCAGAGGAAGACAAAGAGATTCAAGTTCAATGGATTGACCCTGATGGTGAAATTTCAAGGGATAGAGTTTTACTTATTCCTGCAGGACATGGATCAATTTATGATTTTAGATATATTGCAGGAAGACTTCCTGGAATATGGCAGTTTAAAGTTATAGATAATAAAAGAGAGACAATAACTACTTTCGAAATTAAGTAATAGTTAGATTAACTAACTATTACTTTTGCTACATTATACGCTATAAATGACAGTACCCAAGCTGTTAAGGTTGTGAAAATAAACAGATAAACAAGATACTTCCATCCTCCTGCTTCTTTTGCAAATACCATTGAGGCTGCTAAACAAGGCAAATAAATCATTACAAATACGATAAATGAAACTGCTGAAACAAAAGGAATATTTGTTTTAACTTTATTAATAAGGGTATCGCTTTCTTCTGTATTTTCTTCCCCTAATCCATATAAAATACCTAAAGTTGATACAACAATCTCTTTTGCTGCAAGTCCTGTTTCAAGTGCAACAGTCATTCTCCAATCAAAACCAAGTGGTTCAAATAAAGGTTGAGAAAATTTACCCACTTTTCCAAGGAAAGAGTTTTCAAGATTATATAAAGCTAATTCATTTTCAAGTGCTTCAACTTCTTTTATATTAGAAGCTTGTTCTATTTTTGTAGTAATTACCTTTTCATATTCTATTTGTTTTGGATAGTTAGAGGCAAACCAAATTAAAATAGATGCAGCAAGAATAAATGTACCTGCTTTTTTTAAGTACATTAAAGCTTGATTTGAAACTGTATGCCAGATAAGTTTAAATGAGGGCATTCTATATTTAGGCATTTCCATAACAAAAGGTTCATCTTCATTTTTAAAAGCAGTTATTGTTAAAACTTTTGCCGCAAGTAAACCTAAAATTGCTCCAGAAATGTAGATTAAAAATAGAATATTTCCAGCATTTTCTTTAGAAAAGAAAGCTCCTGTAAATAGTACATAAATAGGAAGTCTAGCACCACAAGACATAAAACCAATGATAAACAAGGTTAATAATCTATCTTTTTCATTTTTTAAAGTTCTAGCTGCCATATAAGCTGGAACTGAACATCCAAAGCCTGTAACAAGAGGAATGAATGATTTTCCATGTAAACCAAACTTATGAAAAAAACCATCAAGTAAAAATGCAACTCTACTCATATATCCTGTTGTTTCTAAAAGTGCAATTCCAAAAAATAAAATTACAATATTTGGTAAGAATAAAATTACAGAACCAACTCCTGCAATTGCACCATCTGCTATTACTGAAGAAATTTGATTATCCCCTAAAGCATTTTTTGTGCTATCTATTAAACTTGCAAAAAATGAATCAATTATGTCCATAGGAATATTTCCCACTTCAAAAGTTAATTGAAATAACATCCACATTAAAGTAAGGAAAATAGGAAGTCCTACAAACTTGTTGATTAGGATATTATCAATTTTATCACTTAATGATTTATCTTCAATTTTTTCATTTAATTCTACAGTCTCTTTTATTGCACCTTTTGCGAATGCAAATTTTTCATCATCAAAGATATCTTTAACATTTTTAGTACGAAAATGAATATATAGATGTTCAAAAGAGCTATTAACTAAAGGTTGTAGTTCTATCCAGATAGGATCATTGTGAAATTTTATAAATGTCTTTTTATCTTCTTTTAAAAGCTTTATTGCAAGTTCCCTATAGGGAATTTTTGATGTGTATTTTTTCTCTTTTAATAAAGTACATATATTAGATATTTCTTCTTCTATAACATCTGAAAAAATAAGCTTTGAGTCAAACTTTTTTGTTTCATACTTTTTTATCAAAGTTTTTATAAGCTCATCTACTCCTTGTTTATTTTTTGCAGAAGTTTTGATACATGGTTTTCCAAGTATTTTACTTAGCTGTTCTTCATTAATTGAGATATTCTCTTTTTTTGCTTCATCACTCATATTTAAAGCAATTACCATTTTTTTATCAAGTTCTAATAATTCGGTTGTTAAATATAGATTTCTTTCAAGATTTGTTGAGTCTATAACATTTAAAATAATGTCATAGTCACTATCTTGTAAATAGTTTTTAGTTACTTTCTCTTCTAAAGTATAATCACTTAAAGAGTAAGAACCTGGTAAATCAGTAATTTGCAATAAGTAGTTTTCATATTCAAATTCTACAACTGTTTTTTCAACTGTTACACCTGAAAAGTTTCCTACTTTTAATCTTGAGTTTGAAATTGAATTGATAAGCATAGACTTACCAACATTTGGTTGTCCTACAAGGGCAATTTTTATTAGTTTTTGCATGTTTTCTTCTCTACTTCTATATATTTTGCTTCAGAGTTTCTTAGTGCAATTTTTGTATTATTTACTTTTATTTCTATAGTATTTTTTGATAGTGTTTGTTCTATAACTAATACTTCTGAGTTCCTTGTTATTCCAAAAGAGTTAAGTCTTGCTTTTAATTTATCTGTGCAGGAAATAGAAATAATTTTGCCACATTCATTTTTAGCTAGTTCATTTAAATACATTAAAATCCTTCATTAATAATGATTATCATTAGTCAATAGTACTGAAAATATACTTAAAATATTTTATTAATTTGAAAGATATAAATAAAAATTTGGGTAATATAACTAAAATTAATGCTATTTGCAAAAAAATTTAAGTAAAATTGAACTGTTTTTTGCAATAATATATAATAAAATATTTAAGGGTAGATTGATGGCAGATAGCAATGAAGTAATTGATGAACTAAAAAAGATTGTTAAACAAAAAGGTTTAAAATATACGGAACAAAGAGAAATTGTTTTAAATGTTTTACTTCACGCTGAAGAACACTTAACTGCAGAAGAAATTTATAATCTAATTAAAACAACTAATCCTGACTCTAATATAGGTATTGCTACTGTATATAGAGCATTGAGTTTCTTAGAAGAAGTTAATTTAATTGCATCAATTAACTTTGGAGTAGATGGTAAAAAGTATGAAAGTAATAAAAAAGAACACCATGATCATCTAATTTGTACATCTTGTGGAAAGATTATTGAATTTTTAGATGATGAAATTGAAAAAAGACAAGATAGAATTGCAAAAAAGAATAAATTTAAAATTACTAGCCATTCTATGCAACTTTATGGTACTTGTCCTCAGTGTCAAGAGTCAAAATAGGAAGATTTTCCTATTTAAACTCATTTTTTAAAACTTTAGCCCAGTCTTCTATTTTTTCTAAATAGTTATCATCATTTTCTATATCAACAGCTAATCCAACAAAGCAATTTTCAATAACTGCTTCAGATTTTTCAAATTCATATCCTCTAGTAGGTGTAAAACCTATAACTTGAGCATTTGCTTTTACAAGTTGAAAATAAATTTTACCCATGGCATCAAGGAAATTATTTTTGTATTTTTTTTGATTTCCAAGTCCAAATATAGCAACTTTTTTATTTTTGAAATCAATATGTGAAAACTCTTCCCATACTTTTTCCCAATCTTCTTGCATTTTGCCTGCTTCCCAAGTAGATATACCAAGGATTATGTTTTCATAATCTTGCATATATTCACAACCTGTGACTTTTAAATCATACTCTTTTATACCATCTAAACTTTTTGAGATTTGCTTTGCAACCTCTTTCGTATTACCTGTGCTACTAGCATAAAAAATTGCAATATTTCTCATGAATAATCCTTGGTAGTTTTTTATTAGTATATCAAAATTTTGTTTTTTTTGTTATAATTCGCCAATTGATATATAAGTTAAGGTTTTAATTGTTTTGAAAAAAATTCTTCTTTTTAATCTCTTCACATTATTACTTCTTGCATCAAGCATTGAACCTATTCCTACTAATATAGAATTTGATTACAATAAAGCTATTTTAGGGAAAAAACTATTTTTTGATACAAAACTTTCAAAAAACAATAGTATCTCTTGTGCAACATGTCATGACTTGAACAATGGTGGAGATGATGGATTAAAATTTTCAGTTGGAATAAATGGGCAAGTAGGGAATATTAATGCACCTACAGTTTTAAATTCTGTTTTTAACTTTAGGCAGTTTTGGGATGGAAGAGCAAAAGATTTAGCAGAACAAGCAAAAGGACCTATTGAAAACCCAATAGAGATGGGACATGAATTTAGTGAACTAATAAAAGTATTAAAAGAGAATAGTTTTTATAAAAAAAGTTTTAAATCTATATATAAAGAGGGAATTACAAAAGATAATATTGCAAATGCAATTGCAGAGTTTGAAAAAACTTTGATAACTCCTAACGCTTCTTTTGATAAATACTTAAAAGGTGATGAAAATGCAATTACGTCTTTTGAAAAAGAAGGTTTCGACTTATTCAAAGATAAGGGTTGTATTTCTTGTCATAATGGTATAAATATTGGTGGAAATTTATATAGCAAATTTGGAATGATTATAGATATTGATAGTAAAAATTTAGGTAAATATAATGTTACAAAAAATGAACTGGATAAATACTATTTTAAAGTGCCTAGTTTACGAAATATAAGTTCAACTGCTCCATATTTTCATGATGGAAGATTCAGCGATTTAAAGGAAGTGGTTAAAACTATGGCATTAGTTCAATTAGGTAGGCCAGTAACTGATTTAGAAATAGAAAAGATTGTAGCATTTCTAAAAACATTAAATGGGGAATTAAAGATAATAGAATAGATGAAAAAACTTTTTAAAACTTTTGAAATGAAGTTAGTATTTTTTACTTTCTTTATTCTTTGTCTTTTTGTATATTTATACCATATTGAAAATAGTATAAAAAATTATAGAATCTATAAAAAAGGAATGAATGATTTAAAGTTCATTAATCTTTATTTAGATAATTTTTTAGAAAAACAAGACAAATTTGTTAACTTTGATAAAATTGTAAAAAATACAAAAGAGTTTAATCAAATAATTGATGATATATTATCTAGTGAAATTAAAACAGAATTCTCTTCTATTGTTTATTTTGAATTAGCAGAAGCTCAAACTATATTTGCTGAGAAATTGGAGTATATAGAAAGATATAAGTCCTTACAAGCATCTAATTTAAACTCAATTTATTTTATCTATGATTTAAACCAACATTTTAATAAAAGTAAAATCTCAAATGAAAATAAAGTTTTAATCAATCAAACTCTATTTATTTTAATGCAAAGTTTTATTAATTTAAATGATAATAAAGAGTTATTATCTAAAAATTTGAAATTTATTAATAAATTAGCAGAAAAAGAAAAAGATAAAAGACTTGAACTTTTATATATACATACAAAAAAAACTATAGAAAAAATAGAAAAAATAAATATTATTAAGAAAAGGGTAAATGAGTTAAATTTATCTAAAAAGCTTGAGAAAGTAGATGCTTTTTTAGTAGATAGTTATAATAAAAAAATAAAGATTCAATTATTCATTGCATCTTTATTTTTTCTATTTTTGATATTTATGATTATAGTTATCTATTTTGAACATAAAATAACTAGAAAAATTAAAAATGAATTATTGGCTTTTAAGTATGCAGTTGAAAACTCTGATAACTCAATAATTCTTACAGACCCTAATCAAAATATTATATATGTAAATGAAAATTTTGAGCTTAATAGTGGATATACTAAAGAAGAAGTATTGGGTCTAAATCCAAGGTTTTTAAGTTCTGGCTCTAAGAGTGGAACATATAAACAGTTAAAAGAAAAACTTCAAAAAGGTGAAAAGTGGGAAGGTGAATTTATTAATAAAAGAAAAAATGGCTCAATTTTCTATGAAAAAGCATCTATTGTTCCTATTTTCCTTAATAATAAACTAGTTAACTACTTAGCAATAAAACTTGATATTACTAAATATGTAAAACAAAAAGAGAAGTTAGAACTATCTTCTATTGCCTTTGATAACGTTCAAGAAGGTATCCTTATTTGTGATGGTGACAAAAAAATTATCACTGTAAATAGTGCTTTTGAGAATATTTCAGGGTATGATAAATCTGAGTTAATAGGCATGACACCAACCATTTTACAATCTGGTAGGCATGACAAAGTTTTCTACAGCAGAATGTGGGGTTCTATTATTAACAATGGTTATTGGAGAGGAAAAATCTATGATAGAAGAAGAGATGGAGAGATTATTCCTATTTGGTTAAATATCACTGCAATAAAAGATAAAAATGGCAAGTTTAATAGATTTATTGCAGTTCATACAAATCTTAAAGAGATAATTGAAACTCAAGAAAAAGCAGACTTCCTAGCATATCATGATCCTTTAACAAACTTACCAAATAGAGCAAAACTAGAAGAAGACTTAGGATATTCTATTTCCCTTGCAAAGAGGAATAAATCAAATCTATTTGTTTTATTTATAGATTTAGATAGATTTAAAATCATTAATGACACTTTAGGACATCAAATTGGAGATGAATTATTAAAAGTATTGGCTAAAAGATTAAAAATGATTTTAAGAGGAACTGATTCAGTATTTAGAATGGGTGGAGATGAATTTATTGTAACTTTAGATTCAAGTCCTACTAAAAAAGCTGCTGGCTATGTTTGTGGAAGAATTTTAGAACTTATAACAGAACCTATTAAAGTAAAAGGACATATTTTAAATACAAGTGCAAGTATTGGTGTTTCAATGTTTCCTGATGATGGAGTTGATATCTCAACTTTAATTAAAAATGCTGATACTGCTATGTATCATGCAAAAGAAAAAGGGAAAAATAATTTCCAATACTATGATAAACAGTTATCTGTTGATGTTCATGAACAGTTAAAAATAGAACAAGCATTAAAAGGTGTTCTTCAACGAGAAGAACTTTATTTATGTTATCAGCCACAGTATTTATTAAATACAAAAGAGATTATCTCTTTTGAAGCCTTAGTTAGATGGGAACATCCAGAGTTAGGATGTATTCCTCCTGACAAGTTTATAACTATTGCAGAAGACACAGGTATGATTGTAGATATTGGTAAATATATCTTTAAAACGGCATGTAAAGATTTTGTATCATTTAAAAAAATTAACCCTAAACTTAAATATATGGCTATCAATATTTCAAGCGTTCAGTTCAAAGATAAAAACTTTGTTGATGATGTTTTAAAAATTGTTAAAATGTATAATTTAAAACCAAGTGAAGTTGAGCTAGAAGTTACTGAACGATATATGATGGAATTTACTAAAAATAATATGGATACTATGAATAACTTAAGAGACTTAGGCTTTAGATTTTCAATTGATGATTTTGGTACAGGCTATTCTTCTATGAGCTATCTTACGAAACTTCCTATTGATGTAATAAAAGTAGATAAAGCATTTATTGACGATACTCCAGAAGATAATGGGAATGTTCAAATTTCATCTGCAATTGTAGCTTTATCTAAAAGTTTAGGATATAGTGTTATTGCTGAAGGAATTGAGTATGAAAATCAAGAAAACTATTTAAAACAAATTGATTGTAATATGGGACAAGGATTCTTGTTTTCTAAGCCTTTAACTTTTAATAAAACAAAAGAACTTTTAGAAAAAAGTAATAATTAAGAAAAAATACAAACCTTATCTCTTCCTGTTTCTTTTGCTTTATATAAAGCCTTATCTGCATTTATATATAACTCTTTACTTTTCATATCTTCTTCTAAGAATGCAATTCCACATGAAATAGTTACAACAGATGCCGATTTACTTGTATTATGTTTTATATTTAGTTTTTTAATATTTTCTTTAAATTCATTAGCATAATTTAAAGCTTCATCCTTATTTTTAGGGAAAAGTAATACCGCAAACTCTTCTCCTCCTAGTCTAAAGGTATGAGAATCTAACTTATTAAAGTACTCTCTTAAACTATTTGATATCTTAAATAAAGTTTCATCTCCTTGTTGATGTCCATAAGTATCATTATAGTCTTTGAAATAGTCGATATCTAACATAAATAAAGAAAATAGTTTATTCTTTTGTTTTGCTATTTTTATACCATCTTCTATTTTTTTATTAAAATATCGTCTATTAAATAGTTTAGTTAATTCATCAGTTATTGAGATTTCTTCAATTCTTTTTTTATCTGTTATGTCATGCTTAATAGCTGTATATCCAATTTTCTTATTATTTTCATATATTGGTTGAATAATGATATCTACCCAATAGCTTTGACCATCCTTTTTTCTATTTTTTATTTCACCTTTATAAATATTATTCTTTTTAAGTTGTTGCCATATATTCTTATAAAAAGAGTCTTCAATCTCAGGGTCTCTAATAATACTATGGGTTTTTCCAATTAATTCTTCTTTTTTATACCCTGAAATATTACAAAAAGCTTGAGAGACTTCAATAATATTTCCTTCAATATCTGTAGTAGAACTGATTACATGTTCATTTATAATCTTATTATATCTTTCAATTTTTTCATAGTCATTATTTCTTTGTTCCAAAATCTTATTTAGATTACTTGCTAATGTTTTAAACTCTTTATATGCTAAATTATGTACATTTATCTTTTTTAATTCTTTTGTTGCAATACTAAATTCATTGATAAAATTCTTAATATGATTATTTATTAAAGATGAGGTCTTCTTTGTAATAAGATAAATAATTAAAATAATAAATATAATAAATAAAAATCCTACTTCTAATTGAAAAAATACACTATTTTTTAAAAATAGTTTTTTTTGTTCTATGATTTCATCTATCTCATCAATATAAGCGCCCGTTCCTATAATCCAACCCCATTTTTCAAATCTTTTTACAAAGGCAATTTTTTTATATTTTTCTTCTGAATCAAGCTTTCTAAATTTATAAGTAACAAAACCACCTTCTTTTTTAGAAGAGATATCAAGTTGTTCTTTTAATAATTCATAGTTTGGATGGTCAATTGCAGGAGATTGCTTTTCTCCATTAAAAATTAATGCTTTTTTATTAATTGTGTTAAGAAAAATGTAGCCATTTTCTTCATACCTGATTGAAGCAATATAATTTAATATTTCATCTTTTACAGTTTGTTCTATGTCATCTAAATATTCACCTATTCCAATATGCCAATTAAAAGGTTCAAAATTTCTAATATAAGATAGTTTTGGAAACTGCTTTGCATTTTTAATATCAGGCTTTATAAAATAGTTCTTAACAAAACCAGAACCATGTTTTAGTGCAATTATACTTTGTTTTCTAATTATATATTCACCAGTAGAATCATGCATATTCCAAACATTTTTGAAAGTATCTAAATAGGATTTTTTATTAAATAAAATAGCTCTTCCTGTATTGCTATTTATATAGTAGTAGCTTCTTTTATTTGAAAAACTATAGTTTTTCAAAATATTTACAATAAGTTTTTTTATTTCATCATCACTTTTTTTATCTTTATATTCTCTATAAATAAGCATTGCCGTGTTGTAAGCATTATCAACTTTTTGTTTTAGTTCAATTCTTAATTTTTCATTTGCTTCTTTTTCTTTAAACTCTATATAGTTGTAAACTTTTTCAACTTCTTTTTCTAAATGATTTTTCTTTTGCTTTAAATAAGTTTTTTTTATTTCATTACTCTCTTGTAGAAAGTTATTATATTGAAAAAGAATAGTTACAAGAAGAACAAAGATAACAGAAATAACAGATACAAAAAATATGGACTTTGAAATAAAATTAGAAATTTTCATAAGAAATTATATCTTACTTAAATAATAAATGCAATTTTGTTAATACTAGGTTAATAATAAATTTAAAAGTGGTTAAAAAGGCAATGTCATAATTTTATAAATAAAAAGGAGTTATTATGAAAAAAAGTCTACTTATATCAATGGCATTGGCTACAGTTTTAGCAACAGGAGTTTATGCAAAAGGCAATATGAATAGCAGTGGTTGTGATTATCAAAAATCACAAAAAATGATGAAGAAATCTCATCATAGAGGATTTATGTCTTTTGTTTATAACTTAGATTTAGATGATAAACAAAAACAGGAAATTCAAACTATTAGAAAACAGATGATGGAAAAAAGATTTTCTAAAAATGAGAGTGCATTTACATCAACAGATTTTGATAAAGAAAAATATATTCAGATAATGAAACAAAAAAGACAGAATATGATAGAATCAAAAGCTGAAATGATTGATAAGGTTTATAAGGTTTTAAATAAAGACCAAAAACAACAATTAAAACAGATGATGGATAAACGAAAAGAAAGATTCTCTTCTATGATGAAAAAAAGGATGAACTTTGATAAAAATTGCAATGGTAGAGGATGATTTAGAATTAGCTGATGTTCTAACTCAATATTTAAAGCAATATAACATTGAAGTTACAAACTACGAGGAGCCTTTTTTGGCTCTAAGTAGTTTAAAAATGCAAAAGTATGATTTACTAATTTTAGATTTAACCCTTCCAGGAATGGATGGACTAGATGTGTGCAAAGAAGTTGTAAAAAACTTTGATATTCCAATTATTATTTCAAGTGCAAGAAGTGATATTACAGATAAAGTTACAGCTTTGCAACTTGGAGCTGATGACTACCTTCCAAAGCCTTATGATCCAAGAGAATTAGAAGTTCGAATAAAAACTATCCTAAGAAGATTTAATCATAAAATAATAGAAGAAAAAAATGATATTAAAAGAGTTTTTGAGTTAAATTGTGATAAAAAAGAGATTACAAAAAATGGTAAGTTTGTTAAGCTAACAGCCGCTGAATATGAAGTTTTATCTCTTATGTTAAAAAGAGAAGGTTTTATAATAAGTAGAGAAGATATTTTTGATAACTCAAATCTACTTAATTCAGATTATGAAAATTCTGGCTCTTTAGCTGTTATAATAAATAGGATAAGACAAAAAATTGAAGATAATCCAAAAGAACCAAAATATCTTCACACAATAAGAGGAATGGGGTATAAATTTACAAATGAATAGACAATCTTTATTTTTTACAATTACTGTTACGTTTATTATTTCACTTGTTTTAGTTGTAGTTAGTTTTATAATTATAATGATAGGAAATCAAAAGAGGTTAGAGCATCATCTTTTTGAAAGGTATCAGCCTTTAACAAAAATGATTTATAAACAACATTATAAGTTTGGAAAATTAAATGAGGAGTTTAAAAAGAGTTTAGAACCTTTTAATTATGACTTGTTTTTAAAGAAAAACAGAATTGATTCTATAACTTATAATCCAAATACAAAAGTACTTGCTGAAAGAAGATTTAGAGGTATTATTATGAGAGTACTTCAATTAAAAGATAGACAATTTTTATATTTAAATAGAAAAGGAAAAACCTTTTTAGTAGAAGATAAAAATGAATTTACTCAAAATAGTTCTATTTATATAATTTCAGTATTTGCAATTATTTTAATTACTCTGATTCTTTCATTTTTAGTGACACTAAGAAAGTTAATGCCATTAAAAATACTAAAAGATAAAGTTGGCACTTTAGGTGATGAAAATTTTGATTTTGAGTGTTGCGATACTGATAAAAAAGATGAAGTTTCATTACTTGCTTTAGAGTTTAAAAGAAGTGCCAAAAAACTAAAAGAGTTAAAAGAAGCTAGAAATATATTTATTAGAAATATGATGCACGAACTAAAAACTCCTATTACAAAAGGGAAGTTTTTAGCAGAGATTGAAAGAAATAAAGAAAATGATGAAAAATTAAAAGAAGTATTTAATAGACTTGAGCTTTTAATTAATGAATTTGCTTCTATAGAAGAGTTAATATCTTCTAAAAATGTAGATAAAAAAATATATTTCTTAAATGATGTTTTAGATAATGCAAAAGATATTTTAATGTTAGAAGATAAAGATATTGAAGAAAAACACGATAACTTAAAGCTTGAAGTAAACTTTAAACTATTTTCAATCGCATTAAAAAATCTAATTGACAATGCAATAAAATACTCAAATGATAAAAAAGTATTAGTAAAAACTGAAGGTGAAAATATTATCTTTGAAAATGGTGGCAAGCCTTTAGAATTTGATTTAGAAAACTATTATGAACCTTTCTTTGCAAATGAAAAAAGTGCTAATAATTCATTTGGTTTAGGACTTTATATTGTTCACAATATTTTGAAAGCAAATAATTATAGTTTAGAGTATAAATATGAAGATGAGAAAAATATTTTTATTTGTAAAAAGGAAAAGAAATAGAATACGATATTGTAGTAATTGGAGCAGGTGCAAGTGGTTTGATGTTTGCATCACAAGTTAAAAATAAAAAGATTGCAATAATAGAATCAAACCCTAAAATTGGACAAAAAATAAAAATAAGTGGTGGAGCAAAGTGCAATATCACAAATGAAAATGTAAGTTTTAAAAACTATTTAGGAGATAAAGAGTTTGTAAAAAATAGTTTAGACTTTTTCTCAAATAAAGATTTATTAAACTTTTTAAATAAAAATGGTGTTTACCCTAAAGTAAATCCTAAAATAGTAAAAGGAACTTATTTTTGTAACTCTTCTTCTGATGTTATAGACATGTTTACAAAACTAACTTCTCATACAAAAAAGTTTTTAAATACAAAAGTTTTAGATGTAAGGTATGATAAAGAGTTTTTAATAAATACTTCTAAGGGGGTATTCAAAGCAAAAAATTTAGTAGTTGCTAGTGGAGGTTTATCTTATGCAAGTGTTGGAGCTTCTCCAATTGCTTATGACATAGCAAAAGAGTTTGGACATGAAATAATACCTACAAAACCAGCATTGGTTGGTTTTACAGTTCAAAAAGAGCAGTTTTGGTTTAAAAAACTTAGTGGTATTTCTTGTGAAGTAGATATAAAAGTAGATGAAAAAAAGTTTAATGGAAAACTTCTTTTTGCTCACAAAGGCTGTTCTGGACCTGCTGTGTTAAATGCTTCTTTATATTGGCAAAAAGGAAAGATAACTATTGATTTTATGCCTAAAAAGAAATTAGAACCTTTACTTAAAGGAAATAAAAATATCTCTACGGCTTTACCTTTACCAAAAAGATTTATGCAAGAATTTTTAGACTCAATTGAATTAGAAGATAAACCAGTTAGTAAACTCTCAAATGAAGAGAAAGATAAATTAAAAACCATAAAAAATTATGAATTTTCACCTGCTGGAACTTTTGGATATACAAAAGCAGAAGTTACAAGTGGTGGAATAGATACAGAGTTTATAGATAAAGATAGTTTTGAAAGTAAACATCAAAAAAATTTATATTTCTTAGGTGAATGTTTAGAGCCAACTGGAGAATTAGGTGGATACAATTTTCAACTATATTTTTCTCAAGCTTACCTTTGTGCAAGTAGTTTCAATTAAAAAGAAACAATTTCTTTGATTATAAAGTGACAATGAGATATAATCTTAACTTAATTTTAAAAAAATATTAAGGCATGAAAATGTTTTTTTCTAAATCAAAGAAAAACAATGAAGAAGTAGAAAACTTAAAAAATGAGCTTGCATTATTAAAAGAAGAGATATCTTTAAAAGATAAGAAAATTAATAATTTAGAGAATAGACTCCAATTAATCTCAAGTGATGAAGAAAAAGTTGAAAAACTAGAAAAAGAGAATGTGTTTTTTAAAAGACTTGCCCAAATCTCACAAGAAGAAGGCTTAGTTGCATTTAATACAAATGATGAAGTTTTATTTATAAACAAAAGAGCAAAATCTCATAAACTTGACACTCAAGCTTTATTAAAAGCAATCAAAAGTGGAAGTGACACTGTTGTTTTAAACGATTGTGAAGCTTCAATTTTATTAGAAAAATATGATGATAAGATAATTGCTTCATTAAAACAAACATCTATTCATGATAATAAAGAAGGTGGTTTATTACAAAGACATAATATAAATATGACCAATTCTTTAACTTCAACGCAAAATGCATATTTAGACCTGTTAGAGGAACTTCAAAGTATGATGAAAGAGTCTAAAGAAACAGCAGAAGGTTCAACAAAAGGTTTAAACCTAACAAATGATATTGTAAGTGATACTGAAAATTTACATAATGAAATAGAGATAGAACATGAAGTTGTAAACTCATTGGTTTCAAAAAGTAAAGATATTTCAAATGTTATTACAATAATTCAAGAAATTGCTTTTCAAACAAATATTTTATCATTAAATGCAGCAGTAGAAGCAGCAACAGCTGGGGAAGCAGGAAAAGGCTTTGCAGTTGTAGCACAAGAAGTGAGAAACTTAGCAAATAGATCTGCCCAAGCAGCTTCTAAAATCAAAGATGTAGTAGATTCTATTCAAGAAGAAACACACAAAATAAAAAATAGTTCTGATGTTGTTTCTAAAGTAGTTGGGGAAACTAAAAGTAGAATAGAGGTTTTAAGTGAGCTAATGAATGGCTTCCAAAGAAACTCAAGTAGGTCTGTTTATGAAGTAGAAAGTGTTTCTAATAAAATCTTTATTAACTTAGCAAAACTAGATCATGTAATTTATAAAAACAATTTATATCAATTAATTTTTGGTGCAGAACATAACTTTAAAGCAGTTGATCATCATAATTGTAGATTAGGTAAATGGTATGATTCAGGACTAGGAAAAGAAGAGTTTAGTTTTGTTCCTTCGTATAGACATCTAGAGCATTGCCATTCAATTGTACATAAAGAAGCAAATGAATTAGCAAAAGAGTGTTCAGGACATGAAATTTCTTGTTCTAAAGAATTAATTGAACAAAAAATTTCATTAGTTGAAGATGCTAGTGAAGATGTATTTATTTACTTAGATAGAATTTTAGAAGAGAAAAATACAGCTGTTATGAAAGAAGCAGCAAATAAACTATTTAATTAATAGGAAAATAAAATGGAAGAAAAAATTTATGATATTGCAGTAGTTGATGATGAAATAGAGATTTTACAAATAATTGAAAAATTTCTAAAAAGAAAAAATAAGTATAGAGTAACAACTTTTACAAACCCTAAAATTGCCCTTGACTCTTGTATTAAAACTAAGTATGATTTAATATTATTAGATATTATGATGCCAGAAATGGATGGTATAGAATTTTTAGAAAAAATCAAAAAAGAAATACCAAAACAAAAAGTTTGTATGATGACAGCATATTCAACTTTAGATAAAGTTTTAAAGTCCCATAAACAAGGTGCTGAGAACTATATAATGAAACCGTTTCCATCATTAGAAACATTAAATGAAAAAATAAATACACTTTTAAAGAATTAATTTAAATGAAGAGCAATAATTTATTACTTAGGTATAGTTTTCTTTTTATTTTATTAGCAGTGACAATAAATTTTGTACTTTTGTATAATAAAAATGAAGAAATAGAAGTTAAAAAAGAAGAAGTAAAATTAAAAAATAGTAAAGTTTTTTCTTTATATAAAAAAGAGACTTTAGAGATATCAGAACTTTTCTTTTTCAATTATGTTCAAAACAACAAAAAGCTATTAACACTTCTAAATAAAGAAGATAAAGAAGAAGTAGTTTTTAATAAAATAGAAAAGCTTTATAATGAAAAGTTGAGTTTTTTTAAAAAACATAATATAAAAGAGATAAATTTTTACACAACAAGTGGTACTCCTATTTATAAAAGTGCTTTTAGCAAATATGATGATAATATAAATAAAGAACACCAAAAACTTATTACTAACATAGCAAAAAAGTATAACCCTCAAATAGTTTTTTCAATAAATGATACAACTGCATCATTAAACTATTTAAAACCAATTTTTGATAAAAATCTAAAACCAATTGCAATTTTTGAAATAACAATGGATTTACCAAGATTATCTCACAATACTTTTATTGAAAAAGGTTTAAATATTGAGTTTGTAGTTGATTCTTCCATTTTAAAAGAAAATGTAAATTCTAAATATTTCAATAACTATCTACCTCATAATGTAAATCCAAACTATATGTATATAAGCTCTTTTTATAAAAATAGATTTTTAGTGAATAATCTTCCTCTAGAACTTTTAGATGAAATTAAAACTAAAATGAAAAATAAGCAAAATTTTGTGGTTGATTATATAGTAAAAGATAAATGTTTTATAACAAGTTTTTATACAATAAATGATTTTTCATATATGATGTTAACTGTTGAGTGTGAAGATTACCTTCAAATAATCAATAGATACAATAACTATATCTATGCTAGTGTTTTTATTAGTTTTATTGTAGTACTTTTACTATTTTTAATAAATTTATACTTTTATAAATATAAGATAAAAAAGTCTAAACTTAATAGTGTAAGTAAAAGTATTGATAAATATGTAATTGTCGCAGAAACAAATTTAAAAGGAAAAATAACATATGTTTCACAAGCTTTTTGTGATGTAAGTGGGTATAAAAAAGAAGAATTAATTGGTAAACCTATGAATGTGATTAGACATCCAGATATTTCAAATAGATTTTATGAAAATATGTGGCAAAAACTCTTATCTAATCAAATTTGGGAAGGCGAAATAAAAAATATTGATAAAAATGGAAACTCTTATTGGGTAAGGGGAAATATTTCACCTATTTTTGATATTAATAATAAAAAAGTAGGATATAGGTCTATTAGAATTAATGTAAGCGACGAAAAACAACTTTTAAAAGTTAATTCATTATTAAAAAGAGATTTATTTTTAAAGCTAAATGAGATAAAAACTAGAGATAAAATGAAAATAGACCAATCTAAAATAATCTTAATGGGACAAATTTTAGATGCCTTTTCAAATGAGTGGAAAAAACCAATTTCAAATCTATCTTCTAAAATACTTGCTTTTGAAAATAGTGTAAGTAAAAACTCATATGATAAAAAATATTTAACAAATTTATCAAAAGATTTAAGTGCTGAATTAAAGATTTTATCTATGCATTTAAATGAGTTTAAAACACTATTTTCTCATAATACAAGTGAAGATAAATATAATGTTTTTAATGCAATAAAAACAGCAATTGCTTCAGTACCTCAAAATGATATAAAAATAGAATTATCAGGAGATGAGAACTTAGAGACTTTTGGTGTCTCTTATGATTTAAGAAAAATTATTTTAGGAATTGTTTATAACTCCTTTGAAGAGTTTAAAAAGAAAAAGATAGATTCTGGGAAAATTGATATTACAGTAAATAAAACAAATGAAAATATTCTTATAAAATGTAAAGATAATGCAGGTGGAATACCTCAAGAGTTTATAAGTAAAATATTTGAAACAGGATTTAGTACAAAAGATAATTTATCTTCAATGGGATTACCTTTACATATTGCAAAACTTATTGTAAAAAAACTAAATGGTGATATTTGGGTTAAAAACGAAGAAAATGGTTGTTGTTTTTATATTAAACTTATAACAAGAGATAGAAGAGAAAATAGGAGAAAATAATAGTTTGAAAGTTCAATTTTCATTAAAGCTTTTTTTAGCATTTCTAGTCTTTTCATTAATATTTTTTGTATTAACTTCTTTTCTTACTTATAAAACTTTTGAAACAAAAGTTGAACATAAAAATATTGAAAATTTTTTAACAAAAGCAGAACTTTTTCAAGAGAGATTTGATGATATAATATCTAAAAACAGAACTTTAATTAAAACTGTTATTTTTGATAACTCTTTAGAACAAAATGATTTATCAACATTAGAATCAAAATTAAAAATACTATTAAAAAGTAATGAAGATATTAGTTCTTTAAAAGTGATTAAAAATAGTGGAGAAAATATAATTTCACTATATAAAAAAGAAGGAAATATAGAAAAAAAAGATTTAGAGCTAAGTTCTATAATTCATTATTATCTAAGTAGTGAAGAAATAGTAGAAAATAAACTTTTTATTACTGAACCATATCTTTTAGAAAAAAAAGGTGAAATTAGCATACCTTTAAAACCTTTAATTGAATTAGTATATAAAACAAATAATAGAACAGTTTTTATCTCTTATGATATAAGTAGATTAATAAAATCACTCAAAGTTAAAAGTATAAAATATTTAGTAGATAAAGATTTAAATATAATTTATGATAATACAGAATTAAACTCTTGGTCTAAGTATTATAATCCTTCCTTAGATATAAAAGATATTATAAAAGGATTTAGTAATAGAGTCTTTAATGAAAGCTTTATTGTTACAAATACAAACTATCTAAAGCAAATATTTTTTAATAATAAACACTACTTTACTTTAGTAGATAATAATAAGAAAATCACATATAATGAGTTCTTTAATAGATATGAAAGCTCTTTTTACAATATTGCTTTTTTAATGTTTGTAATCTCTTTTATAATCTCTATGATTTTTACTACTCCCTTGTCAAATATAAATAAAAGATTAGAGAGTGAGAAAAACGATTTAAGTGATTCTATTAAAAAAAATAGCTTGATATTAAATGATAGTTTAGAACTATTAGATAAACATGTAATGTATGTAAAACTTGATACAGAGTTTAAAATATTAGACACAAGTTCTTATTTGTCAAGACTAACTGGTTTTGAAAAAGAGGAGCTAATTGGGCAAAACTATACTTTTTTATTAAATAATAGTAGTTTAAAAAAGTTTGAAGAAAATATAGTAAATGTTTTAAAAGATGCAATCCCTTGGAATGGAGAACTTCAATGTATTAAAAAAATTAGTGGTGATTATTGGGTTAAATCTAATATCGAGCCAGATTATAATGATTATGGCAAGTTAATCGGATATACAGATATTAGAACTGATATTAGCGATAATAAAAGAATTGAAAAACTATACAATGAATTAAATTATCAAATAGAACAGTTAAATACAATCTTTCAAAATGCAAATAGTGGAATAGCCTTAGTTGATTTCGAAGGTCACTTTAGAAAGTTTAATGAAAAATTCTTTAATCTATTTAAATATACAGAAAATGAAATAATGGAGAAAGAATTATTTGATTTAGTAGATGAAGGAAGTGTTGATTTATTAAAAAAAGTTGTGGATGAAGTAAAAGAATATGGTTCTATTTTAAATATAGAGTTAGTTTTTATATCAAAAAACCAAGAAGAGATATATTTAGATGTATCTTTAAACCTTCTTCCTGATAGAAAAAATATGGTTATGGTTGCAAACTCTTTAGAGGATAAACGAAAACTTCAAGAATTAAACCATAATTTAGAGTCAAGAGTTGCACAAGAAGTTAAAAAAAATATTGAAAAAGACAAAATTCATCAAGAAGAACAAATAAAAAATGCTAAGCTTACTTCTATTGGTACACTAGCCGCGGGAATTACCCATGAAATAAATACTCCATTAACATATTTAAAAGGTAACTTTGAGATGTTAACTATGGATATTGAAGATTTAGAAGATGAAGATATTAAAAATAACATGTTATTCTCTTGTGAAAAGATGGAAGATGCAATAAATCGTATTGCAGTTATTGTTGAATCAATGAGAGAAATGTCTCAAACATCTATTGAGGCTAAAGAGAAAACAAATATTTATGCTACTTTATTTACTTCTTTAACTATGGCATATAATGTTTCTAAACAAATAAGTAAGATATATCTAAATAATAAAGAGTTTACTCCTACAAATATTGATAAAAATGATTTTGAAGCTTTTGCTAAGGTACAAAAACAAAGAATAGAACAAGTTTGGATTATAATCATTAATAATGCCTTAGATGCTTTAAAATCAATCAAAGATTATGAACAAAGAGAATTAAGAATTGATGTATTCGTTGAGTCTGATGAGGTCGTTATAAGATTTAGCGATAATGCAGGCGGAGTAGATGAAAAGATTATTGATAAAATCTTTGACCCATTCGTTAGTTCAAAAACTCATAGTGGTATGGGAGTTGGACTAAATATTGCTAAAAAAATTATAGATGATCATAAGGGTGAGATTCTAGTATATAATAATGACAAAGGTGCAGTATTTGATGTAAAGTTGAAATTACAAGAATAAGTAGCTACAATTTCAACTATTTAAATTAAAGGACTATTTTGAGAATAGCATTTATAGGCGATATTGTAGGACGACCTGGTCGAAAAATTATTAAACAACATTTACAAAATATAAGAGAAAAATATAAATTTGATTTTGTAATTGCAAATGCAGAAAATGCTAGTCATGGTTTTGGATTAACTGTAAAAAATTGTCAAGAACTTTTAAACTCTGGAATTAATGTTATAACAGGGGGCAATCACTCTTTTGATAAAAAAAGTGAGATGTTTACTCTTCTTGAAACAAAACCTGTTTTAAGACCCGATAATTATCCTAAAGGTGTACCTGGAACTGGTATAAAAATTTTTGATGTAGCTAATGAAAAATTAGCAGTAATTAATTTAATGGGACAATTTTCAATGCCAACGGTTGAAAATCCATTTAATTGGGCAGTTAAACTTGTTGAAGAATTACATGAAAAAAATGTAAGAAATATTTTTATTGATTTTCATGGGGAAGCTACAAGTGAAAAAAGAATTATTTTTATGATGTTAAAAGGTTTAATAAGTGGGGTTTGTGGAACTCATACTCATATAGGAACAGATGATTTACAAGTTATCAATGGAACAGCATATCTAACAGATATTGGACTTACAGGTTGCAGAGACAATGTTATTGGAATGGATAGCAAAATACCAATTGAAAAAGCTACTACAGGATTAGGTGGACATTTTACTATTCCTAATGCTTGTAAGTCTGTACTTCAAATGATGGTTATAGATATTGAAAATGGAAAAGCAGTTAATTGTTTTAAATTAAAAAAATATTGTGATAAACCAGAGATTATAAAAACTGAGGCTATCTTTGATTAAAGAAAAAATAGATATAAGTAATAGTTTTGATTTATTAAAATATCTAAAAGAACAAAATCTACTAGAATCTCACCCTGAGTTTTGGTGGCCAAATACAAACTCTTTTGAAATATTTTTAGGTGCAATTCTAACACAAAATACTAAATGGGAAAATGTAGAAAAATCTTTATCAAATTTAAGGGAAAAAAATCTTTTATCTTTAGAAGCTATAAATGAAGTAGACTTAGATAGTTTTATTTTAGCAATCACTCCAAGTGGTTTTAAAAATCAAAAATCAATAAGAATTAAAAAAATAGTTTTTAATATTCTAGAAGAGTTTGGCTCTTTTGAATCTTTTTGCAAAAATGTTAACAAACAGTGGCTTTTGGAACAAAAAGGTATAGGATTAGAAACTGCAGATGCAATACTTTGTTATGCTTGTAACCAAGAGTACATGGTAGTAGATAAATATACACAAAAATTAGTTGCTTCTTTTGGCTATGAGTTTGAAAGCTATGAGGATTTACAAGCTTGGTGTGAATATGGAATTAATGATAATTTAGATAAAATATTTCAACTTTACGGATATGAAATATCACTTAATAAATTGTACTGTCGATTTCACGGTAAGATTATTGAGTATATGAAAATAAGAAATAAACAGTCTAATAAGGGAAAAAAATGATAATAATTCCACAAACTAAAGGTGGTGTTGGTAAATCTACTGTTGCAATGCAAGTTATTGCTCCTTATTTATTTAAAAAGCATGGTAAAAAAATCACTTACATTGAAATAGATGATGAAAATAATGATAGTAAATCTTTTACTAGAACTGAAATTGTTGAAAAAAGAATGCTTGGAACAAATAAGCTAACTGAACTAGATGAACTTATTTTAATGGATGATAAACATGAAATTATTGTTGATGTTGGTGGAAATAAAACTTCTTCATTAGTTTTAGAAGAGATTAAAAAAGTAGGTTCTTTTGGAAATATCAAATGGATTATTCCTTTAGGTGATGGTGAACTTGATGGTAAAAATGCCATTGCTACTATGAAAAAAATCAAAAAAATTGAGAATAATCTTGAAGAAAATGTTTTATTTGCTTTAAATAGAGCAATTTCTATGGATCAAGAGTATATTGAAGAACAATTTATTAACTTCTTTGGCCACAAATATTTAGATAGTAATTCAGTACTTTGTGATTTTGTAAAAGACCCAAAATATTTTGCAGTTAAAAATGACAAAGTTATCACTATGAGTAGATATTTAGGAAGTACTGTTTGGGAAATGGCTTATAATAATACTGACTTTGCTAAAAAAGCTATGCAAGCTAAAGAGTTAGGTGATATAGAGAGTGCTAGAAAGTTTTTATTCTTTAGAAGAATTCAAACTGAAGCAAAAGATTATGTTTTAGGAACTTTAAATAAAATCTTTTTTGATTTAGATAAGTGGCTTGAGATAAAGAAATAAAGTGTTGAATTATGAGTGATATGACATTTAAACAAGCTAAAGAGATAGTTGAAAGACTTGAACTATCAGAACTAAGTCTTAGAAACTCATTTGATAGTATGGATCATGCTAGAAGATCACTAGATGATTCTGTAATGGAACAAAAAAAAGTTTTAAAACAGCTACCACAAAAAGATAAAAAAATATCAATTTTATATTTAATTATTATGCTTAATATTGGTTTTATTGGTGGCTTATTTGTTGGAAAATATTTATTATAATTTAGGATAGTTGATGGATAAACAAGAAAAAATTGTATCAATGTTTAATGATATTGCTGGAAGATATGATATAGCAAATAGAATTTTAAGTATGGGAATTGATAAGTCTTGGAGAAACAAAGCTTGTAATAAAGCTTTAAGTTTATATAACAAAGATAAAATAGAAAAAATTGTTGATGTTGCTTGCGGTACAGGTGATATGATTGATTTTTGGAAAACAATTGCAAATAAAAATGGTATTGAATTAAAAAATATTGTTGGTGTAGACCCAAGTGTTGGAATGATGGATGTTGCACGTCAAAAATTTCCAGAAGTTGAATTTATTGAAGCTGGTGCTGCTCAAATGCCATTAGATAGCAGTAGTGCTGATATTATCTCTATTTCTTATGGAATAAGAAATGTAGTTCAAAGACAAGAAGCCTTTGATGAGTTTGCAAGGGTACTTAAAAAAGATGGTTTAGTAGTTATTTCAGAGTTTACAAAACAAGAAAAAACTAATGTTTTAGACCATTTAACAGACTTTTATATGAATAAAGTTTTACCAACAATTGGTGGAATTATTTCAAAAAACAAAGAAGCATATAGATATTTACCTGACTCAATTGATGAGTTTTTAACAACTGATAATCTATGCAAAGAGTTAAGACAAGCTGGACTTGAACCAATTCATGTAAAATCTTTCTCTATGAAAATTTCAACTTTAATAATAGCTAGAAAACTGTAGTTTTCTAGTATTAAGGCAAATATGAATTCTGTTATTTCTGTATCTACTTTAAATACTCAAATAAAATCTTTACTTGAAACTACTTTTATAAATGTTAGTGTTGAAGGTGAAATTTCAAACCTAACGTACCATAACTCAGGACATATCTACTTTTCAATTAAAGATGAAAAATCAACTATTTCATGTGTGATGTTTAAAGGAAATGCAAAATATCTAAAGTTTAGACTTGAAGTAGGGCAAATGATAGTTATTTCTGGAACAATAACTGTATATACTCCAAGGGGAAGTTATCAACTTATGTGTTCTAAAATTGAACCTTCTGGACAAGGAGCATTAGCCCTTGCATATGAGCAGTTAAAAGCAAAACTTCAAGCAAAGGGATATTTTGATCAAGAAAGAAAAAAAAGACTTCCTCTTTTTCCAAAAAAAATTGCCCTTGTAACTTCTCCTACGGGAGCAGCTATTGAAGATATGAAAAAAGTAGCTACAAATAGATGGCCTTTAATTGAATTGGTGCTTGTTCCTACATTAGTTCAAGGTGAAAGTTCAAAGTTTGATATAGTTGATTCAATAAAATATGCACAAACTTTAGATGTAGATATTATTGTTGTAGGAAGAGGTGGAGGAAGTATTGAAGACCTTTGGGCTTTTAATGAGGAAATAGTTGCAGATGCAATTTTTTCTTGTTCTAAACCTATTATTTCAGCAGTTGGGCATGAAACTGACTTTTTAATTTCAGATTTTGTTGCAGATATAAGAGCTGCAACACCTTCAAATGCTATGGAAATTTCACTTCCAGATATAAATGAAAATAGAATTTATCTAGATAATATTACAATGGATTTTGATAATAGATTAAAAAATATAATTGCAAGAAAAGAAGTTGAATTAAAAAATATGTTTAGCCACTTTGAGCAGAACTCTTTAAATGCAAAATTTAACTTTATTAACGAGCAAATCAAGCTTCTAAAAGAGAGATTTACTACTTTATTAAAACAAAATATACAAAATAAACAAAGTAGAATTGATTTATTAAAAGAGCAGTTGTTTCTTAGTAACCCTGACAAAAAATATAAAACAGGATATGCTCAATTATCCATAAATAACAAAATAGTTAATCTTGAAGAACTTGACTTAAATGATAAAGTTACTCTACAAACACCGAAAACAATTGCTTTATGTACTATTGAAGATATAAAAAAACAATAATAAATTAAGTTTACAGTAGATAAAATATATCTACATTCTTAAGGAGTTTGCATGAAGGAAAGTTCCATTGCAAATAAAATCTTAACTAGGATTTTATTTGTTGCTGCAATTGTTATTGTTATTGCTGCTGGTGTTTCATATTATTTAGTAATGGGAATGAAAAAAGACATCGAGCTTCAAACACAAGAACACTTTCATATTCTAATACAAGAAAGAATCAAAGCTAAACTTGATATTGGTATTACAAATGCTGTTACAATTTCAAAAAATGCAGACGTTATCGAAGCTTTAGAAACTAATAATAGAGAACTAGCAATAACTGCTCTTTCTGGCATTTCTAAGGCAATGAAAAATGGAACATCATTTAAAAATGTAAAAATACATATTCATGATAAAAACGTAAACTCTTTTTTAAGAAACTGGAAACCAGAAAAATTTGGTGATAACTTAAGTTCTTTTAGAAAAACTATTTTAGAAGTTAAAAAAACACAAAAACCTCTTTCTGCAATTGAAGTTGGAAGAGCTGGATTAGTTTTAAGAGGTTTAGCTCCTATTTTTAATAGCAATAATGAGTATATAGGTTCTTTAGAGTTTATTCAAGGCTTTAATTCAGTTGCTAGGAATTTTAAAGCTGATGATGAATTTCTTTTAGTATTAATGGATGAAAAATTAAAAAGAGGAAATGCTTTAACATCTCAAGATAAAGTTGGAAACTACTTTATATCTCAAAAAGTTATTGATAAAGATTTCAAAAATAGTGTAAATACTTTAGATTTTTCAAGTTTAGTAAATAAGGGATACTTATCTGATAATTCTTATTTTTATACACAATTTCCTATAAAAGACTTTGAAGGAAACACAATAGGGTTATATCTACTAGGAGATCATATAAAGCATGTAGATACAAGCTTCCAAGAGTCTGCAAATTTAGTTTATTTTATGCTTATAATGATGGTTGTATTAACTTTAGTACTTGTCTTTGTAATTTATTTCTTATTTAAAAAGATAGTTACAGGTGGATTAAATAAATTTAAAAAATCATTTGCAGAGTTCTTAGATTTTATTTCCTTTAAAACAAATACTTTTGTAAAACCTGCTGTATATACTAATGATGAAGTTGGGCAAATGCTTGTAATGCTAAATGAAACAGCTGATATTTTTGATAAGAAATTAAAAGATGATATGAGAGTTATTGGTGAAATTGTTCTTACAACGGATAAAGTAGAGCAAGGGATATATAAATGTAGAATTCATGCAAGTTCTGATAATCCAATGATTGTTACTTTAAAAAATACAATTAATAAAATGCTTGATGAAAATGAAAGAAATATGAGTGAAATGGTAAGAACTGTATCTCATTTTGCAAATGACGATTATACAGATACTGTAACTATTAGTCCTAAATTAAAAGATAAAATGCTTGAAGTAATGCAAAGTATAAATAAGTTAGGAGAAGCCTTAGGAAGTAACGCAAAAGCGAACCTAAATAATGGACAAACATTGCAAAATAACTCAGCAACAATGACAGCATCAATGAATAACTTAGCAGCAAAAGCAAATGAACAAGCAGCAAGCTTAGAACAAACAGCAGCAGCATTAGAAGAGATTACTTCAATAACAAGAAATAATGCAGAAAATGCAACAAAAATGGCAGAATTAGGAAAAACAGTAAGAAGCTCAGTATCAACAGGTGAAGACCTTGCAAGTAAAACAGCAAGCTCAATGGATGAAATAAATGATAAAGTAAGCTCAATAAATGAAGCAATTACAGTAATAGACCAAATAGCCTTCCAAACAAATATATTATCTTTAAATGCAGCAGTAGAAGCAGCAACAGCAGGTGAAGCAGGAAAAGGATTTGCTGTAGTAGCAGGGGAAGTAAGAAACCTAGCAAATAGATCTGCCCAAGCAGCAAGAGAAATAAAAGATTTAGTAGAAGATGCAAACCTAAAAGCAAATGATGGTAAAAAGATATCAGATGAAATGATAAATGGATATAAAGAATTAAA
>NZ_PDKF01000004.1:159910-312064 GCF_004118855.1 Arcobacter sp. CECT 8983
TAATCCACATAGTATGGTAAGACATAAAGATATGCCAAAAAAAGCATTTAAAAGCCTTTGGGATACAGTTCAAAAAGGTGAGACATGGACAGGCTATGTAAAAAATGCAACAAAAACAGGAGGTTATTATTGGGTATTTGCAACAGTATATCCCTTTGAGAGTTGTGATGGTACTAAAGGGTATTTGTCTTGTAGAAGGAAACCATCAAGAGAAGAAATATCAGAAGCTGAAGTTTTATATGCAAATTGGAATAAAGAAGAAGGAAGGTAAAAAAAATGGAAAGAAATACAGTAAACAATAATGAAGAAGAAATCGTAAATTATGCTAATACAAGTGAGTATATGACATTTGAATTAGGAAAAATGAAGTATGCAATTGAATTGCCAAAAATAAGAGAAATTTTAACGTATCCTGAGTTAATTACAACATTGCCAAACACAAAAACTTGGGTAAAAGGTTTAATCAATCTAAGAGGTGAAGTTGTTCCTATTTTAGATATTAGAATCAAGTTTAAAACTGGTGAAGTAGTTTACAATGATAGTACAGCAGTAATTGCTGTAATAACTGAAGATAAAAGAATGATTGGTCTTGTTGTAGATAAAGTTGATGATGTACAAAGAATAGATATCTCATCTTTAGCGCCTGTGTCTGATATGGGATCTGCAATTCCTTCAAAATATTTAAAAGGATTTGTACGATTAGAAAATAATCAGATGCTAGTTATCATGGATGTTGAGTCTGTTGTTGCTAAAGAAGAACTAAAGTAATAAGGTAATAAATGCAAGATAAAATTGAAAAACTCAGGGCATTAAAGCTGCTTTTCGTAGAGGATGAAGATGATTTAATAGAAATTATATCTGATACATTAGATAAATTAGATACAAATTATCTTACAGCAAAAAATGGGGAAGAAGCACTTAAAATAATAGAAGAAAACCCTGATTTATCAATGGTCATAACTGATATTAATATGCCAGTAATGAATGGTCTTGAAATGATTGAAGAGTTGAAAAAAAGAGATATAAATCTTCCAATTATTGTAATGTCCGCTCATACTGAAATAGAGTATATAAATAAAGCAAAAGATTTAGGGGTAAATGACTATTTATTAAAACCTTTTGATTTTATCAAATTTATTAACTTAATAGTATCTTTGGATAGAAGTAACTAATATGCAAACAGTTGATAAAAATCTTTTAAAAAGACTAACAGTTCTTTATGTTGAAGATGATGAAAGTGTTAGAAATGAATTAGTATCTTTATTATCTAAATTTTTTCAGAATGTTTTTTCTGCTAAAGATGGAAAAGAAGGTTTAGAAATATATCAAAAAAGAAAAGATGATATTGATGTAATCATCGCTGATATTAATATGCCAAATCTAAGCGGAATAGACATGGTTAAAAAAATTAGAGAAACAGATAAAGATGTTTCTATTATTTTTGCCACTGCGTATTCTGATAATGAATTTTTAAGTGAAGCAATTAAACTAAAGGTTTTTGAGTATATTACAAAACCAATAGATATAAGAAAATTAATGTCTGTACTTAATGAGTTGGCATTAACAAAATATCAAGAGTTTTTAATTGCACAACAAACAAAAGAGTTAAAAAAGTATAAAGATATCATGTATAACAATAATATTGTTATTAGAACTGATAAAGATTTTAAAATCAAGCATGTAAATGAACTATTTTGTGATATCACTGGTTTTGATAAGGATGAACTTATTGGAAAAGATATAGATATAACAAGACATCCAGAAACTGACAAAAAAATATACGAAAAAATAAAAAAAGTAGTTCCCGTAGATAAAAAGTTTGAAGATAGAATAAAAAACCTTAAAAAAGATGGTACGTACTATATTTCAAATACTACGGTAGTAGCTGTATTAAGTGATACAGGTGAGTTTATTGGTTCATTAATGATTCAAAAAGATGAAACTCAAGAAGCAATAAAAAGAAGAGAAGTTCAAAGTCACTTGATTAAAGATAAAGGTGAAATTTTCATTAAAGGTAAAGAAGCAAGTGCTGAGTTACAACATGAAATAAATAGATTATTATATGAAATTGAAAACCTTAAAAAAGAACTAAAAACAGCAAAAAGTGATAAAGATAAATATGTTTATACTGTTGAAAAATATAGAGTAGAAAATAAAAAAATAAATCAAGAATATAAAAGACTTAAAAAAGAAACAGACACTATAGAAGAAAAACATAATCTCGTTAAAAAAGTAAATAAAGAAAATGCTGATTTAAAAATAGAGAATAGAATGTTAAATAGAAAAATAGAAAATATTGAAAGTGAGCATGAAAAAGAGTGTAAGCAAATAAAAGTTAATTTTGAAGTTGAAATTGATGATTTAGAACAAGAACTAAGTGAGTTAAAAGAAAAACTCCAAAATGTAGAGAATGCTGAAGCAATATCACAAAAGCTTTCTTATTGGAAAGAAAAAGCAAAAGCAGAAGCTAAAAAAGTAGATAGATTAGAAAAAGAGCTTTTAAATATAGCTCCTAAAGATGTGTTAGTTAGAATTTTTGGAAGCTCGTAGGCTTCCTAAAAATTAGTTTATTTCAATAGAGATAATCTTTTGTTCACTTAAAGGTTTATTTCCTTCTTCTCTTCCTGAGGTTGGTACATTTTCTATTTTTCTTACCACATCCATTCCTTCTTTAACATATCCAAAAATTGTATGTCTTCCATTTAACCAGTAAGTTGGAACTGTAGTTATAAAAAATTGACTTCCATTTGTATTTGGTCCTGCATTTGCCATTGCTAGAACGCCAGACTTATCAAAAAGTGCTTTTGATGAGAATTCATCTTTAAAAGGTTTTCCCCAAATTGATTCTCCACCTCTACCTGTTCCAGTTGGGTCTCCACCTTGAATCATGAAGTTTTTAATAACTCTATGGAAAATAGTTCCATCATAATATCCATCTTTTGCGTGTTTTACAAAGTTTTCTACAGCTTTTGGAGCAAGATCTGCTCTAAGTTCAACTTTGATATTTCCTTGTGAAGTTTTAATTGTAGCAATTTGATTATTTGCTTCTAAAAACAATACAAGCGAAAATAAAAAAAGAAATATCTTTTTCATTTAACCTTATCCTTTAGTAATTTTATAAATAAAAAGTATATTCTTTGAAGATTTAAAACATTATTAAAACTTATGCTTTAGATGACTTTAATAAATATTTGTTAAAATTCAATCAAACAATTAATAGGTTCAAAAGGATTAACTATGATGCCTCAAATGCCTCAACCAACATTTTACATTTTTAAATGTGAACAAAGTTCACCTCCTGGAATGCCAAAGCCTTCATGTGTAGATGAACAAACTCAAGATTTATTTAATCATCTTGGTCAAACACTGATGAAAAAAGGTATTATGGGACCAGTTCAAGCAATAAGAACTTCATGTTTAGGAAGATGTCAAATTGGACCAGTAATGATGGTTGAACCAGGGCATTATATGTATTGTAATCTATCTAAGGAAAAAGTAGATAAAATAGTAGACGAACATATTATAGGTGGTACTCCTGTTGCAGAATATTTAATTCCAGAACAATTCTGGGGAGAACCTATAAATTTAGCTCAATCAGAGTAAAAGGGAAAAGACAAAATGACATTTGATATGCTGTATAGTAAAATACATAGGGCAACTGTTACAGATGCAAATTTAAATTATGTTGGATCAATTACAATTGATGAAGATTTAATGAAAGCTTCAAAACTTAGAGTAGGTCAAAAAGTAGAAATTGTAAATGTAAACAATGGTGAAAGATTTGCTACATATGTTATTAAAGGTAAAGCTGGAAGTAAAGATATGTGCCTAAATGGTGCAGCAGCTAGAAAAGTAGAAATTGGTGATAAAATTATTGTAATATCTTATGCTTCTTATTCTGAAGAAGAGTTAGAAAATTATAAACCAACAGTAGTAATTGTTGATGATGAAAACAATATTAATACAATTACAAATGAATTAGTAGGAAGTGACCATGTTTGATGGAATTGATTTAAGTAAAATTAACTTAAATGATGTAATGGGACAAGTTCAAGAGATGGCTGATAAAGCTAAAGAAGATAATGCAAATAAAATCTTTACTGCTAAAGCTGGTGGTGGCATGGTTGAAATCTCAATCAATGGTAACTCTGAAGTAATTGATTTACAAATTGATGATTCATTACTTGAAGATAAAGACTCTTTACAAATTCTTTTAATCTCTTGTATGAATGATGTAATAAAACAAAGTGATGAAAATAAAAAAGCAATGGCAATGAATATGATGGGTGGATTTGGTTCTTTTGGACAAAAATCTTAACTATGAATAAACTATTACAAACTTTTGAAAATCATCTTTTAGAAAACCTTCCAAAATCTGAAACTTTTCATCCCCATTTTGAAGAAGCATTAGCAAATATGCTTCAAGCTGGGGGTAAAAGATTTAGACCTATGTTACTTCTTAGTGTAGTAAAGTCTAAAAAACCTTTATTGGTTCCAAATTCTCTTGATGTTGCATTAGGTTTAGAAATGCTTCATACTTATTCTTTAATCCATGATGATTTGCCTGCAATGGATGATGCTGATTTAAGAAGGGGTTTTGAAACTTTACATAAAAAGTATGGAGAAGTAACTGCTATATTAGTAGGTGATGCTTTAAATACAGAAAGCTTCAATAAAATAGCAAATGCACCTTTACATAATGATGTAAAAATTGAATTAATCAAAACTTTAAGTAGTGATGGTGGAATTAATGGTATGATTATCGGTCAAGCAATTGATTGTTTTTATGAAAATAAAAAACTTGAACTTAGTCAGCTAGAGTTTTTACATACAAATAAAACTGCTAAGCTTATTGCAGGAAGTTTAAAAATGGGTGCAATAATTGCCGAGTATGATTTACAAACACAAGAAAAACTATATAACTTTGGAATTGATTTAGGATTACTATTTCAAATCCAAGATGATATTATAGATGAAACTAAGTCTAGTGAAGAAGCGGGAAAGACTACACAAAATGATGAGGCAAAAAACTCTTTTGTAAATCTTTTAGGATTAACAGGTGCAAAAGAGGCAGCGGATAAATTAGCTAAAAAATGTGGAAATACTTTAAATACTTTTGATAAAGATCTAGAAGAAAATTTAGATAAACTACTTACAAAGTACCTTTATAGGCACAATTCATAAAACTTTAGTCAAATATACTCACACCTCTTGACAAATTAGCAAAAATTTTATAAAATTTGGCACTCTAAATTTTTGAGTGCTAAATTTATAAATTAAAAAAATTTATAGGAGAATTAAATGAATTTTAAACCATTAGGAAAAAGAGTTCTTGCTCAAAGAACTGAAGTTGAAGAAAAAACTGCGAGCGGAATTATCCTAGTTGATTCTGCAAAAGAAAAACCAAATACTGCAAAAGTAGTTGCTATTGGTTCTGAGGTATCAGAATTAAAAGAAGGTGACATTATTGTATTTGAACAATTTAGAGGGACTGAGCTTTCATTAGAAGGTGAAGATTACTTAGTATTAGATATTGAAAACGTTATAGGAGTTATGTAAGATGGCAAAAGAAATTACTTTTAGTGACAACGCAAGAAACAGATTATTTACAGGTGTTGATAAATTAGCTGATGCTGTAAAAGTTACAATGGGACCAAGAGGTAGAAATGTACTTTTACAAAAGTCATTTGGTGCTCCAAATATTACAAAAGATGGTGTATCTGTTGCAAGAGAAATTGAGCTTGAAGATACTTTAGAGAATATGGGTGCTCAACTTGTAAAAGAAGTTGCATCAAAAACTGCTGATGAAGCAGGTGATGGTACAACTACTGCTACTGTTTTAGCTCAATCAATCTTCAAAGAAGGTCTTAGAAACGTAACAGCAGGAGCTAATCCAATTACTTTAAAAAGAGGTATGGATAAAGCAACAGAAGCTATTTTAACGAACTTAAAAGCTTCTTCAAAAGAAGTTGCAAATAAAACAGAGATTGAACAAGTTGCTACTATTTCTGCAAATTCAGATAAAGCTATTGGTGCAATGATTGCTGAAGCTATGGACAAAGTTGGAAAAGATGGTGTTATTACTGTTGAAGAAGCAAAAGGTATTTCTGATGAATTAGATGTAGTTGAAGGTATGCAGTTTGATAGAGGTTATTTATCTCCATATTTTGTAACTAATTCTGAAAAAATGATTACTGAAATGGAAAACCCATTTATTCTTTTATATGATAAAAAAATCTCTAATTTAAAAGAGATGTTACCAATTTTAGAATCAGTTAACCAAGCTGGAAGACCATTATTAATTATTGCAGAAGATGTAGATGGTGAAGCTTTAGCTACATTAGTTGTAAATAGATTAAGAGGTTCTTTAAATATTGCAGCGGTTAAAGCTCCAGGTTTTGGTGATAGAAGAAAAGCTATGTTAGAAGATATTGCTGTATTAACAAATGGTACAGTTATTTCTGAAGAGATGGGAATGAAACTTGAAACTGCTGATTTCTCTTGCTTAGGAAGTGCTGCTAGAGTTGTTATTGATAAAGATAACACAACTATCGTAGATGGTACTGGTGAAGCTGAAAAAGTAACAGGAAGAGTAAATCAAATTAGAGCAGAAATTGAAAATACAACTTCTGATTATGATAGAGAAAAATTACAAGAAAGATTAGCAAAACTTTCTGGTGGTGTTGCAGTTATCAAAGTTGGTGCTGCTACTGAAACTGAAATGAAAGAGAAAAAAGATAGAGTTGATGATGCTTTATCAGCAACAAGAGCTGCTGTTGAAGAAGGTATTGTAATTGGTGGTGGAGCTGCATTAATTAGAGCTGCTTCTAAAGTAAAACTAGAATTAGATGGTGATGAGCAAATTGGTGCTGATATAGTTCTTCGAGCTATTAAAGCACCTATGAAACAAATTGCTACAAATGCTGGATTTGATGCTGGTGTTGTTGTAAATGAAGTTGAAAAAGCTAATAGTGATACTTATGGATTCAATGCTGCAACTGGTGAATATGTTGATATGTTTGAAGCTGGAATTGTTGACCCAGCAAAAGTTGAAAGAGTTGCAATGCAAAATGCTGTATCTGTAGCATCTTTACTTTTAACAACTGAAGCTACAGTAACTGATATCAAAGAAGACAAAGCAACTCCAGCTATGCCTGACATGGGTGGAATGGGCGGAATGCCTGGTATGATGTAAGTTGGGGTTAAAAAATCGTGAATAGTTTCACGATTTTACCCAACGCAGTCAAATATAGTTTTCAAACTTTAATTTGAAACATGTTTGACCGAAAGAAAAGGAATAAATGAAAGCCAATAGTTTGGCTTTCATCCTTTTCGCAGACTAAGGTGATGTGCTTTAGCACCACCATGTCCGTAAGGAAGTCCGAAAAAATATTAAACACAGTTTTCAAATTTTTGTTTGAAACATGTTTGACCGAAAGAAAAGGAAGAAAGTTTAACTCTTGTCCTTTTAAAACTTTAAAAATTCCCCCATAAAAAAAGGGAAAAGATTTCAAACCTTTTCCCTTCTTCTCTTATCTTTATAAATAAAACTTATATTTATAAAATTCACTTTATAGTAAATTTTTTAAGTCTTAATTTTTAACAATACTAAAATAGAAGATCCTTCGTCATTTGCACCTCCAAGATTGTTTTCTTAAGAACAATTATGCTCCTTGTAAACTTAAAAACTAATAAAATTAATTTAAAAAAACTATAGATATTTTTGAAGATTTTCAAGAGATTTTTTATGTAATTTTATATATAAAGAATCTTCTTTTCCTATATATTTGTAAAAGTCTACATTTTTCAGTGTAATAGCTTCTTCAAAGTCATCTATTTTAAGAGATTCAAATTCAAAATGTGTATTTATATATTTATCTTGATAATTTTCAAAGATAGAGTTTTTATATGAATCTATATTGATGTTTTGATTCTTTATTAAAAACTCTTTTCCTTTATTTACTTCAGGACATGTAATATCTATATAAATTTGATTATCTAAATTTGGACTAAGAGGATAAGTTCTACATACAGTTGGTCTATTTTCATAGATACTGCACATATGATCTTTTTGATAAAAACAAAACTCTTTTCCATTTGTTAAAAGTACAACTGGTTTACAATAACCAAGCTCCCCAAAAATAAATAAAATTGGAAAGTTCATATAAACTCTTTCAAACTCTTCTTTTAAAATTTGAGAATAGATAGTTCCTTTTCTTCCATCACAACAGTTAGCATTACAATTAGAACATGAATCAAAGGTAAAATTATTGTCTGAAATTGGAATAAAGCTTTTCATAGAACCTCATAATAGTAATATTAATTTTAGTGTAACAAATTTTTGTTAAAATGCCTAAAATTATTTTAATGGAAGATAAAATGAAAGAAAAACTAATAGAAATCATAAAAGAAGCAGGAACGATATTAAAAGATGGCTACTTTTCTAATAAAGAAGTTAATTTTAAAGCAAAAAAAGATTTAGTAACCAAATATGATGTGGCAGTTGAAAACTTTTTAAAAGATAAATTTACTAATGAGTTTAAAGATTTTAATGTTATTGCAGAAGAGTCTGATAATTCAAATATTGAATTTAATGATTCAATCATAGTTGATCCCATTGATGGAACTACTAATTTTGTAAATCAAGTTCCTCATACATGTATTTCTGTTGGTGTATATAAAGGTAAAAAACCATATATAGGAATAGTTTATAATCCAATATTAGATGAATTATATGAAGCTCAAATTGGACAAGGTGCTTTTTTGAATGGCAAAAAACTAGAAGTTTCAAAAGAAAATAATTTTGAAAAATCTTTAGTAGCTACAGGATTTCCATATAGTAATAGTACTAATCAAGATGATTTAAATGATGTAATTGAGAAAATAAGGACTATTCTTCCTCAATGTCAAGATATAAGAAGACTTGGAAGTGCTGCTATTGACTTGTGTTTTATTGCACGGGGAACTTATGAGGCTTATTATGAGATGAATTTGAAAGCTTGGGATGTAAGTGCAGGAATTATTATTTTACAAGAAGCTGGAGGAAAATTTACTAGTCTTGATGGAAGTAATTATAAACTTTTTGAAGATAAATATATTGTGGCATCTAATGGTTTAGTTCATGATGAGCTAATAAAATTATTAAATTAATAAAGTAACAATTTAGAACTTTTTCGGTAATATATTTGATTTTAAAAAAGTTTAAGGTAACAAAATAATGTGTGGAATAGTTGGATATATAGGAAAGCAAAATACTACAGAAATTTTACTAGATGGTTTGAAAGAGCTTGAATATAGAGGATATGATTCTGCTGGAATAGCTCTTTTAAATAAAGAAAAAATAGATGTATTTAAAGCTTTAGGTAAATTATCAAACTTACAAGAAAAAATTAATAAAGCCAAACTTGATACTTACTCAATAGGAATAGGTCATACAAGATGGGCCACACATGGTAAGCCAACAGAACTTAATGCACACCCTCACTTGGGGGAGTTTTCATATGTAGTTCATAATGGAATTATAGAAAACTACAAAGAGATAAAAGATGAACTTCTTGAAAAAGGACACAAGTTTGTGTCTCAAACAGACACTGAGGTTATAGTTCATCTTTTTGAAAACTACTATAATATTTCTAATGATGAAGATAAAGCTTTTAAACAAACTATTGAAAGATTAGAGGGTGCTTTTTCTATTCTTTTAATAACAAAAGCAAATATAGAAAAAATATTCTTTTTTAAGCATGGAAGCCCATTAATTGTAGCACGTGGAAATGAAGAAGATGAAGTTTTATTTGCTTCTTCTGATGCTCCCTTAATTGGTTTAGCTAGTGATGTTGTTTATTTAGAAGATGGCGTTGGAGGAATTGCAACTTCAAAAGGAATTGAGTTCTTTTCTGATGATTTTTCATGGAGTACTCTTCCAACTTCTAAACAATTTGCTCAAAAAGATGGATTTAGATTCTTTATGGAAAAAGAAATTTATGAGCAAAGTCATGTTGTAAGTGATTGTATGCTTGGAAGAATCCAAGATGAAGAGATTTTATTTGATGAAATTGATTCTTCAATTTTAGAAGAAGTTGAAGAGATAAATATATGTGCATGTGGAACTTCATATCATGCAGGACTTACAGCTTCATATCTTTTTGAAAGATTATCAAAAATTAGATGTAATGTAGTAATTGCAAGTGAATTTAGATATAAAGAACCACTTTTAAATAAAAATGGTTTATTTATTGTTATTTCACAAAGTGGTGAAACAGCAGATACTTTAGAAGCTTTAAAAATGGCAAAAAATGCAGGACTTAAAACTTTAGTAGTATGTAATGTTGATAATTCATCTATGACTAGACTTGCTGAATATACAATTTTAACAAGAGCAGGTATTGAAAAAGGTGTTGCTTCAACAAAAGCATTCTCTACCCAAACAGTTGTTTTATGGATGCTTTCTTTGTATTTTGCTAAGCAAAATGGTAAAATCTCAAAAGAAACTTTACAAAAAGAGATTCATGCATTAAGGGAAGTTCCTAAGTCACTTATCGTAAGTGATAAAATGCATGAAAAAACAAGAAGATTATCAAAAAGATATCTTCATGGCCATGGTTTTTTCTTTATAGGACGAGATGTCTTTTTCCCATTAGCACTTGAAGGTGCTTTAAAATTAAAAGAAATTTCATATTTACATGCAGAAGGTTATCCAGCAGGTGAAATGAAACACGGTCCAATTGCATTAGCTGATCCTGAATTATTCACGATTGCACTAATGCCTGAAAATTTATTATATGACAAAATTAAATCTAATGTTGAAGAATTAAGTGCTAGAGACTCTACTATTTGTACAATCTCTCCACTTGAATTTGAACTTAGTGATGATTTTATAAAAACTCAAATGACTGATCATTATATGTTAGAGTTTTTTGAGATGTTAGTTGTATTGCAACTTCTATCTATGGAGATTTCAGTACGATTAGGAAATGATGTTGACATGCCAAGAAATTTGGCTAAGTCGGTAACTGTTGAATAAATATTAATTTTTTATTTTTTTAGTGTAGTTTAAAGATAAAAGATAAGTATGGATTTGATGGAAAACAAAAATGGAAAACAAGATAGGAAAACAAAAATGGAAAACAAAACAAGCTACTTATTTACAAGTGAAGTTGTAAGTCCTGGACACCCAGACAAATGTGCAGATATAATTGCTGATACTATAGTTGATAAACTTATTATTGAAGACTCTAACTCAAGAGTTGCTTCAGAGGTTTTTGTAGCAGGAAAGCACGTTGTTATTGGTGGAGAGGTTAAATCAAAATGCCAACTTACACAAGAAGAATACGAAACACTAGTTAAAGATGCTTTAGCAAAAATTGGATATGACGGTAAATCTGCTTTTACAAAAGAGCAATGCCTTCATCCAGATGATGTAAAAGTACAAGTGCTTCTAAATCAACAATCTCCTGACATTTCTCAGGGTGTTGATCAAGAAACAGGTGATATTGGAGCAGGGGACCAAGGAATTATGTTTGGTTTCGCTTCAGATGAAACGGCAGATTTAATGCCTGCAGCAATTACTTATGCAAGAATGCTTTGTGATAAAGTATATAACTATGCATTAAAGCATAATCAAAAACTTGGAGTTGATATTAAAACTCAAGTTACAGTTGATTATGGTACAAAAGAGAATTTTGAGAATTGTAAACCTCAAAAGATTCATACAATTGTTGTAAGTGCTCCTTCTGTAGAAGGTATGCCAATTGAAGAGGTAAGAGAGTTAATTCAAGGTTTAATTGATGATACTGGATTACCAACTGATATGTATGACAAAGAGAATACGATTATTCATATTAACCCAACAGGAAGATATGTGTCTCACTCTTCATTACATGATTCAGGATTAACTGGAAGAAAACTTATTGTTGACTCTTTTGGTGGGTATTCACCAATTGGTGGTGGAGCACAATCATCAAAAGATTATACAAAAGTTGATAGATCTGGGTTATATGCTGCTAGATGGATTGCAAAAAATATCGTTGCAGCTGGACTTGCTAAAAAAGCAATTGTTCAAATTTCTTATGCAATTGGAGTTGCTAGACCAACATCTGTTGCAGTAGATACAATGGGTACTTATACAAAACATAATGATGATAAATTATCTCAAATTGTAATGGATTCGTACTCTTTAACTCCAAGATGGATTACAGAAAAATTTGGTTTAGATAAACCAAGTGAAAAAACTTTCCTTTATGCTGATGTAGCTTCTAGAGGACAAGTTGGTCAAAGTGATTATCCTTGGGAAAAACTTGACGAAGTTGAGAAACTAAAAAATATTTAAAAAGATAAATTTTAAGAAGGATTTATAATGGATTTAAAAAACTTATTTAGTAAAATTTCATTTGATAATAAAGAACAACAAGCAACTAAAAAAGATGCACCAACACACTGGATTAAGTGTCCAGAGTGTTCATCTTTAATGTTCTTTAAAGAGGTTGAGAATCAAAACAATATATGCCCTAAGTGTAACTTTCACATGAGAATAGGAGCAAAAAGAAGAATAGAGATTTTAGCAGATAGTGACTCATTTGTTGAGTATGATGCTGATTTAAAACCTATAGATCCTTTAAAATTTGTTGATAAAAAATCTTATAAAAAAAGAGTTGATGAAGCTGAAAAGAAAACAGGTAGAACATCTGCTGTAATAAGTGGAGAGTGTACAATCAATGGAACACCTGTACAAATAGTTGTATTTGATTTTGCATTTATGGGGGGATCTTTAGGTTCTGTTGAAGGTGAAAAAATTGTAAGAGCTGTAGATAGAGCTATGGACAAACACCAAGGTTTAATTATTGTTTCTGCTTCAGGAGGAGCAAGAATGCAAGAGTCAACTTTTGCTTTAATGCAAATGGCAAAAACATCTGCTGCTTTAAAGAAAATGGACCAAGCAAAACTTCCTTATATCTCAATTTTAACTGACCCAACTATGGGTGGTGTTTCTGCTTCTTTTGCCTTTTTAGGCGATATTATTATGGCAGAACCAGGAGCTTTAATTGGATTTGCAGGGCAAAGAGTTATTAAACAAACAATTGGAGCAGATTTACCAGAAGGTTTCCAAAGAGCTGAATTCTTATTAGAAAAAGGTTCAATTGATATGGTTGTTAATAGAAGTGATATGAAGAAAACTCTGTCTGATCTTTTAACAATGTTCTACAAAGATAGCCAAGTTAGCTAACTTTTAATAGAATCCCTTTTGGGATTTCTATTTTATCTCACATGAAAATAAATATCTACGCAATAGTAAAACCTAACAATGATGATTTTGATAAACTAAATAAAGAGTTTATTAAAATGTGTTCAAAATATGCAAAAGTCGAAGTTCATCATATCTTTGATAAAAATATTGCAAAAGCTCAAAATATATCTCAAAATGAAGCTCAAAAGTCTTATACTCAAGCTTTTGAAAAATACTTGACTGGACACTGCATTGCCCTTGATGTTCTTGGGAAAAAAGTTGATAGCTTTAAGTTCTCAAAGATGATTTCAAATGATAGTGAAGTAAACTTTTTTATAGGTGGAGCATATGGTTTTGAAAGAGATTTTTTAAACAAATGTCAAAGTGTAATTAGTCTTAGTGATTTAACTATGGCTCATAAAGTTGTAACTGTAGTTTTACTTGAACAGATCTTCCGAGGCCTAGCTATAAAGAATAACCATCCATATCATAAATAATTTATAATATTTTCAGTATAATTGCAAAATTTTTTAAATAAGGTATAATATGGCTAATGCAAAACAGATTGAAGAGTTGAAAAATATTCTTGTAGAAAGAAGAGATTTAATTACTCAAAATATTCAAGGTAGTAGAGATAGTATCGATTCTTTAAAAAACTCTGAGTGTAATGATGAATATGATTATGCAGAGGTTTCAAGTGATAGTTTCAAAGAAGGAATTATTGCTAACCAGCAAATAAAAGAGTTAAAAGAGATCGAAGATGCATTAAAGAGAATTGAAAAAGGTACTTACGGTACTTGTGAAATGTGCGATGAGTCAATTGCTATTGGAAGACTTAGAGCTAAACCTTTTGCTAAGTATTGTACTCCTTGTAGAGAGATTCACGAAAAAGAACAATAATAAAAAGGATTTTATGTGGGACTTAAAAAATATATAGGGTTTTCCCTTCTATTAATAATTGCTGTATCACTTTATATTTATAGTGTAGAAAGTGGTAGTTATGAAATTAAAGTTTTAGATTATACTATGCAGTTACCAATTGTTTTATGGGTAATAATTCCAGTTTTAGTATTATTCTTTTTTTCAGTTCTACATTTAATGTTTTATAGTTCACTAAATTTTTTAAAAGCTAGAAATTTTACAAAAGATGAAGAATCAATTGTTGAAACAATAAAATCTTTATTACTTCAAAAAGAAGAAAAAAGAAGATTTAAAACAAAAGGTTACAAAAGACTTGCATCAATTTTAAAACAATTAGATGTATCTGTAAAAGAAGGTACATTTACTTCTTCAAATGAAGAATTAAATAACATTGTATCTTCAATAAAAGATATTGAAGCAGGAAAATATGTTGCCGATAAAAGTCTAAAATTAAATCCAGATTCAAATTTAGCTAAAAAGAATTTAATAAATAAAGTAAATGAACAAATGGATTATGCTGTTGATGTATTAAAAAAACATGACAATTTTTCAGAAGAAGTTGTTAAAGCAGCATTTTATACTGTATTAGAAAATAAAAGTATGACTACTGTTAAAAAAGTTTACTCAGATGTAAAATTAACAAAAGACATGGCTTTAAAACTATTTTTAAAAGATATAGATAATCAGGAATTTGGATTATCAAAAGAAGAGATTCAAAAGATTACTAAAAGTTTAAACTATACAGAACAAGAGTTTTTAATTCTTGCAAAATTATATAAAGATGCATTAAACCCAGACAAATTATTAGACCTTTTTGAAACATTATCAAATGATAATGAAACAGCAGCTGGTGCATACTTTTATATTCTATTAGAGCTTGAAATGATTGAAAAGCTAAAGGATCTATTATCAGGATATAATGATAATGAACATAAAGCTATTAGAGCAGTATTAGATTTAAAAGATGCAGGGAAACACTACTCTTTAGAAGATATATCTAAAATAAATTAATAATGACAAAAAAAATTGACTTTAGCCAGCCACTTATTGTGCTGGCACCACTTGCAGGATATACAGACTTACCCTTTAGATCTGTTGTTAAAAAATTTGGTGCTGATATAACTATTTCAGAAATGATTTCATCAAATGCCCTTGTTTATAAATCAGAAAAAACAAGAAAAATGATTGAAAAATCACCCCAAGAAGATCCTTATATTGTACAAATTGCAGGAAATAAACCAGAACTAGTAAGAGATGCTGTTGAAATTCTTAATGATATTGAAGGAATTGATGGTATTGATTTAAATTGTGGTTGCCCAGCTCCCAAAGTTTTTAATCATGGTTCAGGTTCTAACCTTTTAGGTGATTTAAATAAGTTGGAAGAAATTTTAAGTACAGTAAAAAAATACTCTAAAAAACAATATACAAGTGCAAAAGTAAGATTAGGGGTTGATACAAAAATTCCAGTTGAAATTGGAAAAGCAGTTGAAGCTTGTGGTGTTGATTTTGTATCAGTTCATGGTAGAACTAGAGCAGGTAAATACAAAGCTCCTGTTGATTATGATGCAATTAAAGCAATGAAAGAAGCAGTTTCTATTCCAGTTATTGCAAATGGAGATATCAAAGACTACACGAAAGCTCAAGATGTATTAAAGTATACTAATGCTGATGGTGTAATGATTGGACGTGGTGCAATAGGAAAACCTTGGATATTTTATCAATTAAAGCATGGAATAGAAGACATTAGTTCAGATAAAAAAAGAGAAATTATTTTAGAACATTTTGATGCAGTAATTGATTTTCATGGTATTCATGGAGCAGTAATGTTTAGAAAACTGTTACATTCATACTCTAAAGGCTATCAAGGTGCAGCAGAATTTAGAGATATAATTAATCGTATAGATGATAAAAAAGTTATGCGAGATATGATAGAAAACTTTTTTTAAAAGCTATTTCGTTAGAATAGTTGTTATTTAAAATATAAGGAAAAAATTGACAGATTTTTATTATGAGCTAATAGTTGAACCAGAAAATGAATATGAAGTATTTCTAGATTTAGTTGTATCTTTAACTAATGAAGCAATAGAAGAGTGTAATGGAAAAATTATTGCAAGAAGTGAAGATGATTTAGAAGATATAAAAGAAGGAATTGAAAAATTCTCAAAAGCTATTAATATAAATTGCAAAATGACATTAACAAAAAAAGAGAATGAAGACTGGATAAAGCAATATCAAGAATCTGTGAAATCAGTTGAAGTTGGTAAATTTTTTATTAGACCATCTTGGGAAGAAAAACGAGATGATAAAATAGATATTATTATTGATCCAGCTTTATCATTTGGCTCAGGACATCATGAAACTACGTCATCTTGCCTTGAAGCAATTAGTTCTTATGCAAAAGAAAATTATGATGTAGTTGATGTAGGAACAGGAAGTGGAATTTTAGCAATTGCTGCTTCAAAACTTGGATGCAAAGTAGATATTTGTGATACAGATGAAGTTTGCATAAAAGATACTGCGGCAAATTTTATATTAAATAATGCAAAGTTTAATGATTCATGGGTGGGGTCTGCAAATAGTATTAAAAATAAAAAATATGATATGGTAATAGCAAATATTGTTGCAGATGTATTAGTATTTATTCATAATGATTTAAAAAAATGCTTAAAAGATGATGGTATACTAGTTATATCAGGTATTTTAGATAAACATAAAGATAAGGTACTTAAAAAATTTGAAAAACTAGAACAGTTAGAGCTTATTCATAAAAATGAGTGGATAACAGTAATATTTAAAAACAGGAGTTAATTTAAATGAAGAATCGACCAGATAAAAATGGCCAAGACAATAATAATAACAATAATAACTTTTTTAACAATAATCCATTATTAGTATTTGTTATTTTTTCAATAGTTACTATTTTTGTATTTAAAGCAGTTTTCCCTGAGGGAAATTCTCAAATGGGAAATGTTGCAAATCAAAATATAGCTTCTTATGGACAAGCTAAAAAGAAAACTGTTGCATATTCAGAACTTAAGAACTTAATTTCTGAAGGAAGTATTCAATACGTAGGAATTGGAAATACTCAAATTAAAGCAGTAAGTAAGCCAACTAATGGACAAGTTACTACTTATACAGCAAGAAGAGTAGTACCTGATGAAACATTAATTTCTACATTAGAAAAACAAGGTATTTCTTATGGTGGTATTAATGAAGAGAATTTATTAGCTGATGTATTATTTGGATGGGTTTTACCAATCTTTATATTCTTTGCAATTTGGATGTTCCTAGCAAGAAGAATGTCTAAATCTATGGGTGGAGGTTCAGGAGGAATCCTTGGAATTGGAAGCTCTAAAAAAATGATTAATTCAGAAAAGCCAAAAGTTAAATTTGAAGACATGGCTGGAAATAAGGAAGCAAAAGAAGAAGTACAAGAGGTTGTTGACTTCTTATCTGACCCAGAAAGATATGTGAAACTTGGAGCTCAAATTCCAAAGGGTGTTCTATTAGTAGGACCTCCAGGTACTGGTAAAACATTGTTAGCAAAAGCAGTTGCTGGTGAAGCAGATGTTGAATTTCTTTCTGTTTCAGGTTCTGCATTTATTGAAATGTTTGTTGGTGTTGGTGCATCTAGAGTTAGAGACCTTTTTGAACAAGCAAAAAAAGCAGCTCCTGCAATTATTTTTATTGATGAAATTGATGCAATTGGTAAAAGTAGAGCTAGTGGTGGTCCAATGGGTGGAAATGATGAGAGAGAACAAACACTTAATCAACTTCTAGCAGAAATGGATGGTTTCTCAACTGAGTCAGCACCTGTTATTGTATTAGCTGCTACAAATAGACCAGAAGTTCTTGACCCAGCACTTCTTAGACCAGGAAGGTTTGATAGACAAGTATTAGTTGATAAACCTGATTATGAAGGAAGAATTGAAATTCTTAAAGTTCATATTAAAGATGTAAAATTAGGTGAAAATGTTGACTTAAAAGAAGTTGCAAAGATGACAGCAGGTCTTGCAGGAGCAGACTTAGCAAACATTATCAATGAAGCAGCACTTTTAGCAGGGCGTGCAAAAAAAGAAGTAGTTGAACCAAGTGATTTTAAAGAAGCAGTTGAAAGACAAATTGCAGGTTTAGAGAAAAAATCAAGAAGAATTTCTCCAAAAGAGAGAAAGATTGTTGCATATCATGAATCTGGACATGCTTTAATTGCTGAGATTACAAAAGGTGCAAAAAAAGTAAATAAAGTATCTATTGTACCAAGAGGTTTAGCAGCTTTAGGATATACATTAAATACTCCAGAAGAGAATAAATACTTAATGCAAAAACATGAGTTAATTGCTGAAGTTGATACATTACTTGGAGGACGTGCAGCTGAAGAAGTATTTATTGGTGAGATTTCAACAGGGGCAGGAAATGACCTTGAAAGAGCGACTGATATTATTAAATCAATGGCTTCTATTTATGGTATGAGTGATGTTGCAGGTCTTATGGTTTTAGAAAAAAGACAAAATCAATTCTTAGGTGGTCAAACACAAAAAGATTTCTCAGATGAAATGGCTAAAAACTTAGATGATTTTGTTAAGTCATTACTAAATGAAAGATATCAAGCTGTTTTACAAGAGTTAAGAGATCATAAAGAAGCAATTGAGCAAATGACTAAAGAGCTTCTTGATATTGAAGTTATAACGGGTGAAAGAGTAAGAGAAATCATTAAAGAAAATGGTGGAGAGGTTTTTGAAGATGAAGACTTACACACAGAAGCTTTAAATGAAGATGATAGTAAAGAAAATTCAGAAGAAAAAACTGAAAATTCAGAAGAAAATAAAAAAGAAGATAATTTAACTGAAGAATCAAACTCTTCAGATACTGAAAATAATACTACTAAAGACGATACTAAATAAAATCCTTCTAAAATATATCCTGATTAAAAAGTAAGGTTTTCCTTACTTTTTATTATAAAATAAAAATATCTTTAAACTGTAAATAAACATGTTACATTTATTATGGTACTATTATCTATAAATAAATTGGATTAGCATATGATTAATAAATTAAATACAGTCCGTGATTTAATAATAGTCCTTTTATTAGGATTATTTTTTTGGGTTATTCTAGGACACTATGATGGTTTTGAATTTCTTATAGAGTATCTAAATACCCATGAAGAGTATGAATTAGATGAAGTATTTTTATTATTATTAATACTTTCACCTTTTTTAATAGTGTATGCACTTTTAAGAGTTAAAGAAGCACGCAGATTAAATAAGCAGTTAAAAGAGCTTAATAAAAACTTGACAAAAAAAGTTCAAGAAGAGTTATCAAAAAGCCAAAGAAATGAAGCTTTATTGATACAACAATCAAGATCTGCTGCTTTAGGAGAGATGATATCTAATATTGCACATCAATGGAGACAGCCCTTAAATGCAGTTAGTTTAATTATTCAAAATTTAAATTTTTTATACAAAAATAATCAATTAAATGATGAACAAATGGAAAAAAGTGTAAAAAAAGTAATGTTTCTCACTTCAAATATGTCTCAAACAATTGATGATTTTAGAAATTTCTTTAAACCTGAAAAAATTAAACATAAGTTTTCTGTAAATGATACAGTAGAAAAAGCAATAAGAATTGTCGATGCATCTTTTGAAACATTAAAAATAAAAATTGATTTTGATCCACGGAATATAAAGTGTGAAGCTTATGGTTTTGAAAATGAGTTTTCTCAAGTGATAGTAAATATTTTAACAAATGCAAAAGACTCTTTTGTAGAAAAACAGATAAATGAGCCATTGATTAATATTGACTTTTTTAATAGTGATGATGAAATTACTATAATAATTAAAGATAATGCAGGGGGAGTTGAGGATGAAATATTTCCAAAAATTTTTGATCCATACTTTTCTACAAAAGAGAATGGTACTGGTATTGGATTATATATGTCTAAAATGATAATTGAAAATAGTATGAATGGAAAATTAATTGCAGAAAATATTGATAATGGACTTAAGTTTAATATTAATATTCCTATTTCTAAGGAGAAATAAATGCTTCAAATGAAAAAAGAGTTAAGCTTTTTAAATGAGTTAAATGTCCTTTATGTAGAGGATGATAAGTTTATTCAAGAAGAGTTAGAGTTTTTCTTGTCTGGAAAAGTTAAAAATTTATTTATTGCATCAAATGGTGAAGAGGGTTTAGAAACTTATAAAAACAATAAAATTGATTTAATTATTACAGATATTCAAATGCCTAAAATGAATGGTTTAGAGATGAGTTATGCCATTAGAGAAATTAATAAAGATGCAAAGATTATTATTACAACTGCATTTAATGATACTGAATATTTATTAGAAGCAATTAAACTTAACTTAGGAAATTATCTAACAAAACCTTTAGATCTAAATTATCTTATTGAAATTATGATTGAAAGTGCAAAAAACTTAATTTTGGAAAAAGAGAATAAAAGAATTTTAAATACTTTTGAGCAGTATAAAAGTATTGTTGATGAAAGATCAATTGTATCAAAAACAGATATCAATGGAGTTATAACCTATGTAAATAAACCTTTTGAAGAAATATCAGGTTATAAGATTGGAGAACTTCTAGGTAAATCTCATAATATAATTCGTCATGAAGATACTCCAAGTGAAATATTTAGTGATATGTGGAATACAATTTTAAATAAAAAAGTTTGGCAAGGTAAAATCAAAAATAAAAAGAAAAATGGTGACTACTATATTGTGGATACTATTATTAAGCCCATAGTAAATATTGATGGGGAAATAGATGAGTTTATTGCTTTAAGAAATGATATTACTGAACTTGAAATGTCAAAAGAGTATTTTAAAAATAGAAATGAAAAGTTTACAACTAATTTAAAAGATTCAATAAGAGTTGCTAAAACTTATAAAGATATTGTTGATAAATCTAATATGATAATTAGAATAGATTTAAATAGAAATATAAGCTTTGTAAATGAAGCCTTTTGTGAAGGGAGCGGATATTCAAAAGAAGAACTTATTGGGAAACCTTATTCTATCTTAAGAAACAAAAATATGAGATTAGAAGAGTATGAAGAAGATATAGATGAAATGTTTAACGCAATGAGTGAAAAAAAAGTTTTAAAAAGAAAAATTATAAATCAAAAAAAAGATGGCTCTTTATTTTATTGTAATGCCATTTCATATCCACTTTTAGATAGAAATGGTGAAGTATATGAATATATGGGAGTTAGGCACGATATTACAGATATAGAGATACTTCATAAAGAAATAGAAGATACTCAAAGAGAATTAATTTATAGATTGGGTGAAGTAGGAGAAACAAGAAGTAAAGAGACTGGAAATCATGTAAAAAGAGTGGCAACTTATTCTAAGATACTAGCACATAAATATGGTTTGTCTCTTGAAGAAGAAAATCGTTTATTTGCTGCTTCTCCTATGCATGATATAGGAAAAGTTGGAATACCCGATGAGATTTTAAATAAACCAGGAAAACTAGATGAAGATGAATGGAAAATTATGAAAACACATTCTGAAATAGGTTATGAAATTCTAAAAAACTCAGCAAGACCTATTTTACAAGCAGCAGCAATTGTTTCTTATACTCATCATGAAAAATGGGATGGTTCTGGGTATCCTTTAGGTTTAAAAGGTGAAGAAATTCATATTTATGGAAGAATAACAGCAATAGCAGATGTTTTTGATGCACTAGGAAGTGATAGAATTTATAAAAAAGCTTGGCCTTTAGAAAAAATATTAAAGCTCTTTGAAGAACAAAGTGGAAAACATTTTGATCCTAAATTAGTAAAAATATTTTTTGATAATTTAGATGAATTTTTATATGTTAAAGAAAAATATAAAGATGAATTTGAAAGTAACAAATGAAAAATCTAAGTATTAAAATTAAATTAATACTAATATTTGTATTTATAAAAATAATACCTTTATTACTAATCTCATATTTAGCCTATAAAGGTGTTATTCAAATAGATAAGTATATTAAAAATAGTACAGATTATCTTTTTACACAGAGTGAAAATATTATTAATCAAACTGCAAAATTATCAATTGATGATAGTATAAAACACTTAGATAAAAAATCTCAAAAATCTTTAGAAAGCTTATCCCATCAAATAGCAAATAGTGTAGCACAATTTCTTTATCAAAGAGATGAAGATTTATTATTCTTATCTAAAATGAATATAAATCAAAAGCTTTTAGAAAATTTTTATAAATCTAAAAACAAAACTATTATTTTACATGATGAGTATGTTTATGATGATAATATAAATGAATGGGTACCTAAAAATGTCTCTATAAAAAATAAGCTTGATACTTCAAGAAAGATTTTAAATGAAAATAAAAAGGAGTTTAGTTTTACTGACCCTAAAGAGTTAATAAAAAGAAGTATTCCTTTATATAAAGAGATTACGTATTTTACTTTAAAAGGAAAAGAAGTTTATAAAGTCTCTTCAATTAATAAAACGTTAAAAGATATTTCTAAAAAAACAAACACATATATTAAAGCGGAAAACTATTTTGATAAAGTTAAAGAACTAAAAGAAGGGGAAATATATGTTTCTAATGTAATTGGTAAATATGTAGGTTCTAAAATAATAGGAAATTATAGCAAAATAAAAACAAAAAAATCTAATATAAAGTTTGAGCCTACAAAGTCAGCTTATGCAGGAAAAGAAAATCCTATAGGTAAAAAATTTGAAGGAATAATTAGATTTGTAACTCCTGTCTTTAAAAATGGAAAAAAAGTAGGATTTCTTTCTTTAGCTTTAGATCACGAGCATATTATGCAGTTTACTGATACGATTAATCCTACAAGTAAGAATTTAGTTCAAGACATAGTAGATGCTGGGAGTGGAAATTATGCTTTTATGTGGGATAGTAAAGGAAGAAATATCTCACATATAAGAGACTATTTTATAAGTGGTTATGATGAAAATAGTGGCAAAAGAGCAATGCCATGGATAAGTAAAGATTTAGCATTAAAATATAAGGCTTCAGGTTTAGAAATAAATGAGTTTTTAAACAAATATCCATCTTTTGATAATCAATCTTTGGATAAAAAACCAAATTTAGAACAAGTATTAAAAGATGGGAATATAGGTCTTGATTGTAGATATTTAAATTTTGCTCCACAGTGTCATGGTTGGATGGAGCTCACAAAAAATGGTGGTTTTGGTTCTTTTATAATATATTGGAGTAATGTTTGGAAGTTAACTACAGCAGCAACTATTCCATATTATACTGGGCAATATGCAAATTCAAAAAGAGGTTTTGGTTTTGTAACAATTGGAGCAAATGTAGATGAATTTCATGCTGCTGCAAATGAGACCAAAAGAAGTGTAACTAAGATTTTGAATGAACAAAAAGAGAACATGAAAAAAGTAGTAAGTCAAAATGGACTTGAAATTCATAAATTTATTTTAATGTTAATAAATGAACTCTCTATTGTTACTGTAATTATGGTTATTATGGTTGTTTTGATTGCTTTATGGTTATCTTCTTATATTAGTAAAAAAATTGAAAAGCTTTTACTTGGAACAAATAAGTTTGCAAAGAATGAGTTAGATTATAGAATAGATGTTACAAGTAATGATGAAATAGGGAAACTTGAAAAATCATTTAATAATATGGCTTCAAAAATTCAAGAACAAATTCAAAAAGAGAAGTTATTGATTGAAAGTTTAGAAAAAAAAGTTATTCTAGAAGTTAATAAACAAAGAAAACAAGAACAATTGCTTGTACAACAATCAAAAAATGCTGCTATGGGAGAGATGATTTCAAATATTGCACACCAATGGCGTCAACCTTTAAATGCTTTATCTTTAGTTATTCAAAATATAAAGTTTTCTTTTTATACAGGAACTTTAAATGAAGAAAATTTAGAGAAATCAGTAAATAAAGCTACAATGCTAACAAATAATATGTCTAAAACAATTGATGATTTTAGAGACTTTTTTAAACCCAATAAGCTTAAATTAGAGTTCTCATTAGAAAAAAGTATTCAAAAAGTTATTACTTTAGTGGAAACTAGTTTTAGTAATAGTGATATAAATATTATTAAAGATTTTCCTGATTATAGAATAAATATCATTGGTTATGAAAATGAGCTTTCACAAGCTTTACTTAATATTATCAATAATGCAAAAGATGCTTTAATTGAAAATAATACAAAAGATAGTTTTATAGAAATTAAACTATTTAAAGATAACTCTTTAATAGTTATTGAAATCTCAGATAATGCAGGTGGAATCAAAGATAAAAACAAAGATAAAATTTTTGAACCATATTTTACCACAAAAGAAGAGGGTAAAGGAACAGGAATAGGTCTTTATATGACAAAAACAATTATTGAACAAAACATGGGTGGGAAACTATATTTAAAATCAAGTTCTAAAGAGGGAAGTATTTTTAGAATAGAGTTTAAAAATTCTTAACCTTAGATACAAAGTAATTATTAAAATATAAGATGATAATATCAAACTAAAACTTTAGGGAAAAAATATGTTAAATAGTTTTATTGCAAAAGAGGGACAAAATAAAATTCTATATTTATTTGTAGCCTTTTTTATATTTTTAGTTTTAGATTGTGAGTTTCTTACTTTTGTATTTTTTGTACTAACTATAGTTTTTACATACATTTACAGAAATAAAAAACTACAAAAGGATTACGATATCTCTGATATTTTAAGTCCAGTTTCTGGTAATGTCTCATCAATAGATAAGCAAGGAACAAAAACTTTAGTTTATATTGATGTTTCATTATGGGATAATCATATATTAAGAGCACCTAAAAATGGTAATTTTGTAGTGAAACAAAAAAAAGGTTTACATACTTTACTTGATTCTTTAAAAGCAAAAAAATTAAATGAAACAGCTACTTTAATTTATTCAGATATGAAAATAGAATTAATCTCTTCATTATATGGAACTGATATTGTTTTAAATACTAATGAAGCACTAATGGGTGATAAACTTGGTGTATTTTTACATGGACAAGCAATTATTGAGATTGATAAATCAAAAGAGCTATTAATAACTCTTAATAAAAAACTAGAAGCTGGTAAAACAGTTATTGCAAGGGCAAAGTAGCTCTTGACAAAAAAATATTAAAAGATTATAATAGCTTCACAATTTTAAAGGGAGAGTACAATGAAAATATTTGATTTTTATAAAAACTATTTTATAAAAAGTGTTAACACTCTTCTACTTCTTAAAAATTTCCTCTAATATATAACATATTACAAAATAACAATCTTACGTTTTAGTTTTTCTTTTTTTAAATAAAAAAAGATATAATATTTTACATTTTAAAAGGTTACACACTATGGATAAGAATAAAATTATAGTTTTTGATACTACATTAAGAGATGGAGAACAATCTCCTGGTTGTTCAATGAACACAGAAGAGAAAATCAAAGTTGCATTACAGTTAGAAAAATTAGGTGTAGATGTAATTGAAGCAGGTTTTGCTGCTGCAAGTCCTGGAGATTTTGATGCAGTTTCTAGAATAGCAGAGCAAGTAAAGAAATCTTCAATCTGTTCTTTAAGTAGAGCAATTGAAAATGATATTAAACAAGCTGGTTTAGCAGTACAAAAAGCTCCTTTACATAGAATTCATACATTTATTGCTACTTCACCAATACATATGAAATATAAGTTAAAGATGAGTGAAGAAGAGGTTATTAAAAGAGCAGTTCATGCTGTAGAATATGCAAGAACATTTGTTGATGATGTTGAGTTCTCTTTAGAAGATGCAGGTAGATCTGAAATACCATTTATGAAAGAGGTTATGGATGCAGTTATCTCTGCTGGTGCTTCAACTATTAATTTACCAGATACAGTTGGTTATAGATTACCAACAGAATTAGGTGCAATGGTAAAAGAGTTATCTGATTTTGCAGGTGATAGAGCAAGAATCTCTGTTCACAACCATAATGACTTAGGATTAGCAACAGCAAACACTTTAGCAGCAGTTATGAATGGTGCTAGACAAATTGAGGTTACAATCAATGGTTTAGGTGAAAGAGCAGGGAATTCAGCATTAGAAGAAGCTGTTATGGCTATTAAAACAAGACGTGATGCCTTTGGTGATTTATATACAGATATTAATACTCCTGAAATCTATGCTACATCAAGATTAGTTGCAACTATTACAGGTGTAGAACCACAACAAAATAAATCAATTGTTGGTAAAAATGCCTTTGCCCATGAAAGTGGTATTCACCAAGATGGTGTATTAAAACATCAAGAAACATATGAAATTATGAGACCTGAAGATGTAGGTGTTATTAAAGATTCTACATTAATCTTAGGTAAACACTCTGGACGTGCAGCATTTAGAGATAAAATCAATCAGTTAGGATTTGATAAAGTAAGTGATGAAGAGTTAAACTCTGCATTTGAGAAGTTCAAAATTTTAGCTGATAAGAAAAAAGATGTTACAGATGATGATGTAAGAATGTTAATTACAGATGAGTCTTTAAATCAAGCTAAGATTTATGAATTAGTAGGATTACAAATCTCTGATTGTTCAAATGGTGTTCCAACAGCAGCAGTTTCAATTAAACACAATGATGAGATTTTAACTGATGCAAATATTGGTAATGGAACAATGGATGCAATCTTTAAAACAATTGACAGACTTACAGGATATAGTGGTGAATTACAAAGTTATAATGTAACTTCAGTAACAGAAGGTAAAGATGCTTTAGCAAAAGTTACTACAAGAGTTGTTTTTGATGAAAGTTCACCATCATTTGTTGGGCATGGTTTAAGTGTTGATACAATGCTTGCAACAGCTAATGCATATGTAAGTGCATTAAATTCTTATCTTTCTCAAAAACAGAGATTAGCAAAAAACACTGAGCATCAAATATAAAACAAGGGATTCTTTCCCTTGGTAAAATATATGAAAAATAGTATAGTAAATGGTTTTTATAAATTAGACTCTTCACTTAAGTATACTTCTTTTAAAGAGTTTACAAGAAATATACTTGAAAATAATCACTACAAATACAAAAAATATTTCGATTTTTGTATGATTTTCTTAGTTTTAAGTACTATTGGAATCTTAATTTATGAAGTAAATCATACAAAAGTCGATGTTTTAAATAGTTATGAATATTTTGCAATAGTTGTCTTTCTTTTCGAATGGATTGGAAGACTCTGGGTTTATAGTGATGTAAGAAAAAGAGTAATATTAGACTATGAAGAATCACTTTTTTTAGCAAAAAAATATAAACTCTCAAAATCTTTAAAAAAAGCTTTTAAAGAAAAGCTTGAATTTATTTTTTCTCCCATGTCAATAATTGACTTATTAGCAATCCTTCCTGCATATAGACCTCTTAGAGTTTTAAGAATATTTTTATTATTTAGATTATTTAAAATCATTAGATATACCAACTCTTTAAAAGAGTTTTTAAGTATTTTTGTTGAGAGAAAGTTTGAATTATATACTTTAGCAATTTTAAGTGGTATTGTAATATTTTTTGGTTCAACAATTATGTTTGTATATGAAGGTCCTTCTGGTGTAAATGACCAAGTTAATAACTTTTTTGATGCAGTTTATTGGTCTTTAATTACAATTTCAACAGTTGGTTATGGTGATATTGTTCCTATTACTCCTGAAGGAAAGTTTGTTACTTTAGTACTTGTAATAAATGGTTTTTTAGTTATTGCTTTTAGTACTTCTATTGTAACAACAGCTCTAGCACAAAGAATGGAAACAATAAAAAAGAATAGAGTTGAAAATGAAGTTAATAAACTAACTGAATTTGTGATAATTTGTGGCTACAGTATTATGGCAAAAAATTTGGTAAGAGAGCTTACAAAACATAAGAAAAAAGTTTTAATAGTTGATGATAATGAAAAGAATATAAGTTTTGCCCAAAATGATAATTTATTAGCAATTTTAGATGACCCTACAAATATGGATTTTCTAAAGAAAATTGGAGTAGGCAATGGAGCTTCTACTATTATTACTCTATATGAAGATGACGCTACAAATCTTTCTATTGTTTTAGGTGCAAGAGCATTAGATAGAAAGATTAAAATTATAACCTTAGTAAATGACCAAGAAGTAGAAAATAAATTAAGACTTGCAGGAGCTGATTTTACAATAAATTCAAATGAGATAAGTGCATATGTTGCAGGAGAATATATTGGACAACCAGTTGCATTTGAAGCAGTAGATGGTATTTTATTAAATGATGAACTTTCTGCTGAAGTTGATGAGATAGAAATTGTTGAAGAGATGGATATTATTGATAAAAGTATAAATTTAATCAACTTTGAAAACTATAATTTAACTCTAATTGGTATAATAAATAATTCAAATAGATATAATTTTATTTTTAATCCTATAAATGTAAATTATACGCTAAAAGAAAAAGATATATTAATTGTAATTGGTTTTAAAGAATCACTAAAAGATTTAAGAAGTGACTTATTATCAAAAAAATTTAAAAGAGAAAAATGAAAAAAAGTGTTGTTATCTATGGATATTCTATATTAGGATCTAAAATAGCAAAAGTCTTAGAAGAAAAGGCTTATAAAATTATTATAATAAGTTTTGAAGAAGAACAAATTATTAAAGCTAAAAAAGATGGATATGAAGTTATAACTTCAACACTTTTAAATGATAATGAATTAATAGAAATTGGAATTGGTAAAAATGTTGATTCTTTATTTTGTGTTAGCAATAGTAATAAACACAACCTTTTTGTAACTTTATCAGCTAGAAATCTAGATAAAAATTTAAAAATTATTTCAACTTCAAAAACAAAAGCCGAAGCAAAAAAACTAATAATTGCTGGTGCCACAAAAATATTAAATCCAAATGAACTTACAGCTCAAAGAATATTTAGATATATGACTAAACCTTTGATGTTAAAAGTTTTAGATGAAATTTTATTTAGTAAATCAGATTTAAATATTTCAGAAATATATGTAAAAAAAGATTCTATTTTAAATGGAAAACTTTTAAAAGATATAACTATTCATAAAAAGTACAATATTTTACTTATTGGTACAATGGATAAAGAATTAGGGGAGAAGTTTATTTTTAATTCAAAAGGAATAAATCATAAAATTGATGAAGGAGATATATTGGTTGTAGTTGGTCAAAGTACTGAACTAAATAAGTTCAGAAAGTCTATAGGGGGAGTTGAAGTATGATGCAATTTAACTTTTTTTTAAAGTTATTAAAAGAGTCATTTAGGGATTTATTACCAATAATAATAGTTATCTTATTCTTTCAATTAGCTATTATTCAAGCAGTACCAGAAGGTTGGGTATCTACTGCTATTGGTTTAGGTATAGTAGGAGTTGGACTTGCGATTTTCTTACAAGGTCTAGAAATAGGAATATTTCCTATTGGAGAAGGATTAGCTAGAGACTTTGCAAAAAATGGTTCAATGGTTTGGGTTCTTATTTTTGGATTTTTAATTGGTTTTGGTACAACAATAGCAGAACCAGCACTTGCTGTAATTGCCGATAAAGCAGCATCTATTTCAAGTGGTAGAATTGATGCTACTATTTTAAGATTAGTTGTTGCAGGTTCAGTTGGTTTTGCAATTCTTCTTGGTGTATTTAGAATCTATAAAGGTCACGGAATTCACTATTATATTATCGCAGGATATATTTTAGTTGTAGGTGTAACATTTTTTGCTCCAAAAGAGATTATTGGTTTAGCCTATGATTTAGGTGGAGTAACTACATCAACGGTAACTGTACCTTTAGTTGCTGCACTTGGAATTGGATTAGCATCTTCAATTAAAGGAAGAAATCCTGTAATTGATGGTTTTGGTTTAATTGCTTTTGCTTCATTAACTCCAATGATATTTGTACAAATTTATGGAATTGCAGTTTATAATCTTGTGGATGCTAAAGAAGTTGCACAAGTTGTTATTGAAGCTAATGTATCAGTTTCTACTACTATAACTATTGAGTCTATAATTCATGGCTTAGGCTCTGTTATAAAAGATGTTGCTCCTATTTTATTAATTATTCTATTTTTCCAATATGGAGTAATTAAAAAAAGAATTGATAACTTAAAAACAGTAATATTTGGATTCGCATTAGTAGTTGTTGGTTTATATGCTTTTATCCTTGGGTTAGAAATGGGATTATTCACCCTTGGTGAAACAATGGCTTACCAACTTACAAAAAGAGATTCTGTTTTTGTAATTTATGCTTTTGCTTTTGCTATTGGTTTTTCAACAACAATGGCAGAACCAGCACTTATGGCTATTGCAAAAAAAGCAAAAGAGATAAGTGATGGTAAAATCAACGATTTTGCTTTAAGAATTTTTGTTGCTTTTGGTGTTGCAATAGGTATTGCTCTTGGTGCATTTAGAATTGTTGATGGTGGACATATTCACTACTATATTATTTTTGGATATATATTAGTTATTACATTAACGTGGTTTGCACCAAAATATATTATTCCAATCGCTTATGATAGTGGTGGGGTTACAACTTCAACTGTAACAGTTCCACTTGTTGCTGCACTTGGTATTGGACTTGCAACAAATATTGAAGGTAGAAGTCCTTTAATTGATGGTTTTGGGCTTATAGCTTTTGCTTCACTTTTTCCAATGATAACAGTTATGCTATATGGAATTATCACTGAAAAACTTGGTGTTAAATCTGATACTGAAATAGAAGCTGCAAATATCTTAAAAGATGCACTTATTGACGCAGAAAATATGGATTTAGCAACTGTAAATATTGATGGAAGTGATAGAAGACACTCTTTACCAATGGACTTCTCAGCTGTTGTAATTATTGTACCAAAAGATAAAAAAATTGATGCAATTCAAGCTGCAAATAAAGCAGGTGCTCCTGGTGTTACAGTTCTTAGAGCAGATGGAATTGGTTTAGGACAAATTGATAACTTCTATAGAACATCATTTGAAGCTAATGATGCCTTATTACTATTCTTATTACCTCAAAGTTTAGTAAACCCAGTTATTAAATCTATTATTCATTCTTTACATATTACTACAACAGGAAAAGGTATAGCTTTTGCTTTCCCATTAACTCATATGAAAGGGATTAGTTTAAGTAGGCATGACATTTTTGTAAATAGAAAAGATCATAAAAATCCTGAAAATGATGTAGAAAAACTAATCAAAGAAGAAGAAGAGAAAGTATTAGAAAAAATTAAAGAACACAAAAAAGTAGCCAATGAAGAGTCTTAATAGTTTGGAAGAAACTAAAAATATAATAAGTACAGTTGATGCTGTACTTATATATTTTTCAGGTGAAAATTGTTCAGTATGCAAAGCACTTAAACCTAAAATAGAACAACAAGTAAATCTTCACTTACCTAAAATTGAAACTTATGAAGTAAAAGCTGACATTTATAAAGAGATAGCAAGCAATTTTTCGGTATTTTCTATACCAACTATTTTGGTATTTTTTGACTCAAAAGAGTTTAAAAGAGAGGGAAGGAATATCTCTGTTTTAAATTTTATAGAGGAGTTAAAAAGACCATACAATTTATTTATGGATTAGGAAGTATGAAAAAAACGCTTTTAATATTCTTAGTAGTATTTATTGTAATACAATTTATACAAACAGATAAAATAAATAGTGAAACAAACCCCAATTTAGAGATGAAGACTCCATCAGAAATAAAAACTATCTTTAAATCTGCTTGTTATGATTGTCACTCTAATTCTACAAATTGGCCTTGGTATTCACATATTGCTCCTTTTTCTTGGATAATTGATTCTCATGTTACAAATGGTAGAAAAGCACTTAATTTCTCAATTTGGGAAACATACAGTGATGAGAAAAAAGAAGAAAAAATGAAAGCTATTTTTAGAACAGCATATGCTTCTATGCCATTAGCTTCATATATAAAAGCTCATGAAGATGCAAATTTAACAAGAGAACAAAGAACATTAATTAGAGACTGGACTGGAGTGAAAAAATAGTTTTGAGAGAAGAAGTTCAAGCCTTATTAGACGAAAAGAAAACCTTACTTACCATTACTTACTTTAAGCTTCAACGGCTTTTTGAAAAAAAGTATGGAGAAAATACTGTAGTACTTATGGAAATAGGTACCTTTTTTGAAGTATATGAAGTAAATAATGATGAAGAACAAATAGGGAAAGCTAAAGAGATAGCTGAACTATTAAATATTCAATTAACTAGAAAAAATAAATCTATTTTAGAAAACTCTGCTGAAAACCCAATTATGGCAGGAGTACCTGCAATCTCTTTAGAAAAACATCTTGCAAGAATCATTGCAGAACAAAAGTACACAGTAGTAATCATAAGACAAAAAGGACTTCCTCCAAAAGTATCTAGATACCTTGATACAGTTGTAAGTCCAGGTACTAACTTTGATTTTGTACTTGACCAAGATGAAAATAATATCACTTCCCTTGTTGTAGATCAAATAAAAGGTATTTATCTAGTAGGTTATTCTGCAATTGATGTAACAACAGGAAAGTGCTATTACAATGAAGTACATGGTACAAGTGAAGATAAATTTTATGCATTAGATGAAGTATTTAATTATATGAATATGCATCGTACAAATGAAGTAGTCATAACTTTTGCAGATAAAAATATAAATCAAAAAGAGGTAATAGATTACCTAGAATTAAAATTAAAGACTTTTCATATTGGAACATTTATTCCAAAGATTAATTATCAAAATGAACTGTTTAAAAATGTTTTTGCAGTAGAATCATTACTTACGGCAATTGAACATCTTGATATGGAAAGAGTTCCCCTTAGTTCTCAAAGTTTAGCAATACTTATTGATTTTGTTATAGGGCATGATTCAAATATTGTTCAAAAGCTTTCACTTCCAATAAAACTTGATGTTTCAAAATATATTTACTTAGGAAACAATGCATTAGAGCAATTAAATATTATAGAGACTTCTCACAATCCAAGTTTGATAAAACTTATTAACAATACGTCAACTGCAATGGGAAAAAGACTTTTAAAAGAAAGACTTACTCATCCTGTAAAAGATAGTAAAGAGTTATTAAGAAGGTTTGCTTTATCAAAAGAGTTATTTGATTATCATGGACCTATTGAAAATGAATTAGCAAATATTTATGATATAGAAAGACTAACAAGAAGAATAAAACTTGCAAGACTTCATCCTTTTGAATTAAACTATTTATATGACTCTTTACTTAGTATAAAAGAAGTAGTAGCCTTCATGGAAAACTATAAGTTTATAACTCCACCTTGTAGTTTGGCTCAACTTCAAATGTTTATAGATTCTATTGAATCAACTTTTGATTTAGCTATTTCTGGAAAATATATGCTTAAAGATGTTGAGTCAAATATGGTTTGTGATGGAATAAACCATGAAATAGATGAACTAAATAAACAAAATGAAGTATTATATTCAAAACTAGAATTAATAAAGAATCATATTTTAAATATTTTAAATGCAAAAGACTCAAACTTTGTAAGTATAAATAGACTTGATAAAGAAGGTTTTTATTTAAGTCTTACAAAGAATAGATATAACCTAATAAAAGATGAGTTGTCAAACTCACATATTATCATTGATGATGATTTACTTCTTTTCAAAGATTTTAACTATAAAGTACAAACTACTTCGGTAAAAATCTCTTGTAAACTTACAGATGAAATTTCAGATAAATATGTGCATAACCTAAGAAAAATCATTGAACTAAACAAACTGGTATTTAAAGAGAAACTAAATGAATTTGAAAAGAAGTTTGCAACACTACTTGAAGAGTTAGTTCAGTTTATTGCTGAGGTTGATTTAACAGTTTCAAATATCAAAACAGCAAAAAAATACAATTATGTTTGTCCAAAGATAGTTAAAACTAAAGATGATGAAAACTTTTTAGAGTTAGTTGAACTTAGACATCCAATTATTGAAGCAAATGAAGAGCAGGGGATTTATGTACCAAATGATATTATCTTAGGAGAATTATCCCTTGCAAAAGATGAGTTAAAAGATAATGTGATTATCAAAAACTCAAATCCTATAAATATGTTCGATAATAAAATGCATGGTATTTTACTTTATGGAATAAACTCTTCAGGTAAATCTTCACTTATGAAATCAATTGGGATTGCAGTTATTTTAGCTCAAGCAGGTTTTTATGTACCAGCAAAATCAATGAGATTCTCTATTTTTGATTCTGTATTTACTAGAATTAGCGGAGCTGATAATATAGCAAAAGGGCTTTCTTCTTTTGCAGTTGAAATGCTTGAACTTAAAAATATTTTTAATCGTGCATCAAAAAGGTCACTAATCTTAGGGGATGAAATCTCTCATAGTACAGAGACAATGAGTGGTTTATCTATTGTGGCAAGTGCTATTTTAAAACTAGCAAAATTAGAATCAATCTTTGTTTTTGCAACACACTTACATCAACTTCCAGAAATAAAAGAGATAGAAAACCTTAAAAATATAATTTCACTTCACTTATCTGTAATGTATCAAGATGAAGAAGATAAACTAATCTTTGATAGAAAACTAAAACATGGAAGTGGTTCTTCTATGTATGGTTTAGAGTATGCAAAATCACTTCATATGGATAGAGAGTTTTTAAGTGTGGCAAATGATATTAGAAAGCGTTTAACTGATGATTATGATAAAGTTGAAAGACTAACTCATAAGAAGACTTCAAAATACAATAAAGATGTTTTTGCTTCTACTTGTGTTATTTGTGGAAGAGCTTGTGATGATGTTCACCACATAAAAGAACAAGCAAGGGCAAATAAAGATGGCTTTATAGGACATATAAACCAAAATCATAAATACAACTTAATACCTTTATGTAAATTACATCATAAAATGGTACATGAAGGGAAAGTAAATATAAATGGTTTTGTAGCTACAAGTAAAGGTTTGGAGCTACATTATACTATGACAGAAGAGCAAGAGTAAAGTTTAAACTTTACTCTTTAGTAGTCAGCCTTTTCACCATTTTTTAGTATCTCTTTTGTAAATCTAATTACCTTATTTCTTCCTGTTTCTTTTGCCTCATAAAGACAAAGGTCTGCATATTTAATAGATTTCCAGAATTGATCTGTATCTGCAGGGAAGAATGAGTATCCAATACTTACAGTTTTACTAAATGATTCGTTATTAAAAGTAAATACAATTTTTGCAAACTCTTCATTTATTCTTTTTGCTAATTCTTGAGCACTCTCTTCTGTTGGATTTTTCATAATAATTAAGAATTCTTCTCCACCGAATCTTATAATAAATTCATTAGGAGAAATATTTTCTTGCATTGTCTTAGAAAGTTTTTGCAAGATAGCATCACCAGCATCATGTCCATAAGTATCATTTATCATTTTAAAGTAATCAATATCTAAGAACATAATTGCATAAGTAGTATCTTGCGCAAGCTCATTTGGCATAGTTTTTTCTACAAATTCATCAAGATACTTTCTATTATAAAGTCCAGTTAATCCATCAACTAAGTTTCTTTGTCTTAGAACATCCATTAACATTCTACTTTCTAAAATAGGCTTTGTCTCTTCAAGATATTTTTTGATAATACCGATTTGGTATTTATTATGTTTAGAACACTCTTTATTATCACATAAAATGTGAATAGTGATTGATTTTTGTTCATTTATTGTAAATGGTATGCATGTGTATTCTATAGAGTTTTCACATTTTGCTATTCTACATATTTCAGGGAAATTCTCTGAACATATGATATTAGAAGTTCTTTCTGCTCTACAAAGCTCTTTAATATCGTTTCTTAAATCACAACATGGTTTTATATCTTTTGGACCATAAATTATTTTTCTTTCATCTTTTTGTATATCATTTTCAAAGATATAAAAATCTTTAACTTTTAGTTTATCTTTTAAAACTTGTATTAATCTATAATAAATATCTTCTTTTGATAAATCTGTCTCAATAGTCTTTTTAAAGTTATAAATTTCTGATATGTCTTCAATTATCTCTTTTGCCGTAAGAAGTTTGTCATTATTTAAGTTTGTTGACCTATTATGTACAAAGGCAGTAAGATTTTTTTCAATTCCTGTTAAAACAGTTTCTAGTTTTTCAATGATTTCATTTAACCACATAAAGGCTTCTTTATCTTCTTTAAGTATTCCTTTAGGTGCTCTTACTGAATAATCACCTTCATGTACTTGTTTTAAAGTATGTGTTATTGAGTCAAATGAAGTAGTATAAGGTTTAATTTTTTTGCTAATAAAAATTAAAATAAAAATTAAAAATAGAATGACAATAGCAATAATATTAAGTAAAATAGCGATATTTGATATTCTATCTTCTTGTATATCAAGTTTTATAGATATTGCACCTAAAACATCACCTTCTTTTGCATTATGGCAACTTAAACAGTTTGGTTTATCCATTGCTGAAGCCACATAAGGTATTGTTATTCTTAATGATGCGTTTTTTAAGCTTTCATCAATTACAACTTCTTCTTTTCCTGTTTTTAAAACTTTCTTATCTATTTCGTCCCTTGGAAGCTCATTAGTTGCTTCAGTACCAAATTGTTCAGATATTTTTGGAGATCTAGTGACCCATAATTCGTTTAATTCAACCATTCTTTCTAAACTATCTAAAAATACATCTCTTTGATGCATATTTCCATTTACCATATGAGAAGTTAAACTACTTTTTACAATCTCCGCTGTTAAATAAGCTCTTTTTTTAGCTCCCGCATAGCCACTTTCTCTTGAACCTATTGCAACTAATGCCACAATAATAAGTGTTAAAAGTGTAACCATTGAAAAAATAATAAGAGTTATCTTTTTATTAGAATTCATTTGTCTTCCTAGGGACTTAAATTATTTTTATGTATATTAGCATAAACTATTTTATTAACATATTACTTTAAGGAAGAAATTATACTTTTTTACATATTTTATTTTGAATTTTATGAATTTACTTAAAGTTAGAACCTAAAAGCGATTAATCTTCTTGGACTTCAGGAAGTTTTTTTGCTAAATAAATAGCCAATAATCCTACAAAAGATAAAAACAGAATAATTCCTCCAACACCAATAAGTGAACTAAGACTTCCAATTAAACCACTTAGAAGTAGGATAAAACCTATTAAAGTATTACTTACAGCTACATAACTTGTTCTTTTATTTCCTTCGGCTAAATCAGTAATGTAAGTTTTTCTTCCTATTCTTATACCTTGATATCCAATACTTAAAATAAAATAGATAATAGGCATAACCCAAATAGTTGTAAAAATTTCTTTATAAAAAATATCTAGAAAAGATACTAAGAAACCAACAATAGTTGCAATAGTTGCTCCAATAATCATAACTTTTTTACTAGAAACATCAGAAAATTTACCCCAAAAATTTGCAGATAATAAATCAGCTAAACCACTTGACAGAATAAATAGTCCTAAAAGATAAGCATTTGAATCACTGTTTTGTTGAGCTATAATTACAAAAAAAGGTGCAGATAAAACAGAACAAAGAAATAAAGCCCTTGTAATAACAAAAAGTCTAAATGGCTTATCTGTTTTTAAAATAGAAAGTTCTTTTATAGCTACTGTAAAAGCATTTCCTCCACCAGCTGTTTCTCCTGGATACTCTTTTATTTGTCCATAAGTAATAGAAGCTAATATCCAAAAAAAGCCTGCAAGTGAAAGTAAAACTCCAAAGTGTTGAGCCATAAAAGGTTTTTCACCATTTAGTAAAAAGTAAACGCCTAAGACAACAACAAGTAAACCAGCAAGCATTCCAGACAAACCATTTAATGCTCCACGTCTTGTTTTTGGAATAGTTTTTCCAAGAACGTCTTTTGCTGCAACAGAGCATAAACCTCTTGATAAACTTAAAGCTGTAAGTAAAGCAATGATTGCAAAGCCAGCACTTAAGCCTTCCATATTCCAAGCAACAAGAGCTATACCAAACATACATAAAGCTTGTAAAAAAGTTCCTAATGACCAAACCCATTTTCTAATAGGAAGTTTTCTAATAAAACTTGCTATAAATAGTTGAGGAATGAGTGAACCAGACTCCTTTATTGGGACTAAAAAACTTATTAAAAAGACAGGAACATTTAAACTTTCCATTATCCAAGGTAAGACAACTTTTGCATTTGCTATTGCATCTGCAAGTTTATTAAAAAAGTAGCTAATAATTGTAAGAAGAAAATTACCAGGCACAACTTTACAAGCATTTTCATCTATTGCTTTGCAAACTCTGGCATCTTCTTCATTTACAATTTTATTGTAAATATTATCAGGATTGAATTTTTTTAAAGGCATTTTTGTTTTCTACAAAGCTTTAAATCCTTCTTCTAAGTCAAGGGTACCTTCATAAAAAGCTTTTCCAACGATTACACCTGCAATATTTCCATTTGCTTTGCAAGAAGTTATATCGTTGATATCTTTTACTCCACCAGAAGCAATAGTTTCAACACCGCTTGCTAGTGCAATCGATTCTGTAAACTCTACATTTACTCCACAAAGCATTCCATCTTTAGAAATATCAGTACAAATAATTGCTTCAACACCAGCATTTGCAAATTCACGAGCAAGATCAGTTGCTTTCATAGTTGATACTTCTGCCCAACCTTCAACTGCAACCATTCCATTCATAGCATCAATTCCAACAGCAATTGGATATTTTGAAGCCATATCTTTTACAAACTGTGGATCTTTTACAGCAATCGAACCTAAAATTAGTCTATCAATTCCAAGTTCAACATACATCTTGATAGTTTCTTCATCTCTGATTCCACCACCAACTTCAATTTTTAGATTACAATTTTCTTTGATCTTTTTGATTTGTTCTAAGTTTGCTGGACTGCCTTTAAATGCACCATTTAAATCAACAACATGAACCCATTTACTTCCTAATTCTTCAAATCTTTTTGCTACTTGCCAAGGCTCATCTGAATAGATTTTTGCACTATCCATAAGTCCTTTACTAAGTCTTACAGCTTTTCCATCTTTAAGATCAATTGCTGGTAAAATGTCCATTTTAATAAGTTCTCCTATTTAATATTCATAAAATTTTTAAGTATTTTTAATCCATTATCGTGTGATTTTTCTGGATGTGGTTGAAACCCATAAACGTTCTGTTTGTGTACGGCACTTACAAAGTCATATCCATACTCTGTAGTTCCAATTACATTTTTAGGATCTGTAACTGCATGGTATGAGTGTACAAAATATAAATATGGATTAGTTAAGCCTTCAAATAGTGTGTGTTCATTTGAAGTTTTAATTACATTCCAACCCATATGAGGAACTTTTGTATCTTCATGCATTTTTGATTTGTCAAATTTTACAACTTTCCCATCTATTAAACCTAAACCTTCATTATTTCCAAACTCTTCAGAACTTTCAAAAAGAAGTTGCATTCCAAGGCAAATACCAATCATAGGTTTTCCACTTTTTGCAAATTCGTAAATTGCTTCTTTCATACCTGTTTCATTTAGGTTTTGCATTGCATCACCAAAAGCACCAACACCTGGTAAAATAATTCTATCAAAGTTTTTTAATTCATTAGGGTCTTTTACAAAAGTGGCTTTTTCATCAAGTAGATGACAGGCATTGTAAACTGAAGCAAGATTTCCCATATTATAATCGATAATTCCAACCAAAATTATATCCTTTAAAAAAATGAGATTATACTAAATTTTTGCATCAGCTAGGGTTAAAGAAAATAAAACTTGATTGTTTTTTTCTTCACAAGCCTTTTTTGCTTCAAGTATTGTTGTTCCTGTTGTTATTAAATCATCTATTAAAATTATAGTTTTATTTGATACTTTAATATCAAATTTCCTTTTATTTTTCTTTCTAAATTTTAAATTTCGACCTGCATATTTGACTATATTTGTTGCTTTACATTTTCCATATAGTGGTTTTATATATTCTGATTTTAGATGTTTTGATAAAATGGCAGTTTGAGAAAACTCATGCCTAGTGTGCTCATCTATAGCTATAGAATAAACCAATTGCTCAAATTTGAAATTTTGTGCAAATCTTTTAAAAGATAGTTTGCCTAAAGTATTAAATACTCTATCTCCATGAAAATAATATTTTGAAGTTAAAAAATCTTCAATCTCTGTAAAAGAGTAAAAAGAATAATTATAAAAACCATCTTCTAGTTCTCTTTTATGAAAAGAGGGTGTTAATAGCTTCTTTTGACAAGTTTTACATATAATATTTAGACTAAAGGTTTCACAAGATATACATTTCATAATAATTTATATTATTAATATTTTCTTTATAAACTAATTAAGTTTTAAGTTTATATTACATATGATTGCTTATTCATATGTACATATAAAGGAATTTAAAATGAGTAATGAGTGTTGTGACCATTCAAATGAAGTAAAAAAAGTAAAGAAAACATTGATTAATGAAGAGACTTTATATGATGTTGCAGAACTTTTCAAGGCATATGCTGATACAACAAGAATAAAAATTATTTCAGTATTAAAAGAAGAAGAGTTATGTGTTGGAGCTATAAGTGAACTTATAAATGTAAGTCAGTCAGCGGTTTCCCATCAATTAAGAGTATTAAAAAATTCAAAAATTGTTAAACCTAGACGTGAGGGAAAACAAATGTACTATTCACTTGACGATGAACACATCAAAAAAATATACGATATGGGCTTAGAGCATATAGTAAAAGGTTAAGAGGAATAATTATGCAAAAAGTAAAATTACAAAATTTAGATTGCGCTAATTGTGCAGGTAAGATAGAAAAAAGATTAAATGAATTAGATGAATTATCAAATGTAAGGCTTAATTTCTCAACATCAACTTTGAGTTTTGAGCAAAATACAAGTGAAAACTTATTAGACAAAATAGAAAAAGAGATTCAAAATATAGAGAAAGAAGTAGTTATTTCAAGAGATGAAGATAAAAGTCAAAGAACTTTTTGGCAACTACTTGATAAAAAGCTTTTAGTTATTACCTTAGTATCTATTGTATTAACATATATTTCTTATAACTATATTCAAAATGAGATTTTACAGTTAGCAATTTATCTATTAGCATATTTTTTAGTTGGATGGGATGTATTATCTAAAGCAGGGAAAAACTTACTTAGTGGAAAACTATTTGATGAACACTTTTTAATGTCAATTGCAACAATTGGTGCCTTTGGGTTGGGAGAGTATGTTGAAGGTATTGCTGTAATGATCTTTTATCAAGTAGGTGAAATGTTCCAAGCCGTTGCAGTTAATAATTCAAGGGATAGTATAAACTCACTTATTGATATAAAACCAGAATTTGCAAATGTTAAAGAGGGTGAAAATGTAGTTCAAAAATCTCCAGATGAAGTTAAAATTGGTGATACTATATTAGTAAAAGTGGGGGAAAAAGTTCCAGTTGATGGGGTACTTTTAGATAGCTCTTGTTCTTTTGATACAAGTGCTATTACAGGAGAGTTTAAACCTAAAACTGTAAAACAAGATGATCAAGTTTTAAGTGGTTTTATAAATCTTTCAAATGCTACTTATGTAAAGGTGCAATCTTTATATAAAGACTCTACAGTTGCAAAGATTATTGAGATGATTGAATCAGCTAGTTCTAAAAAAGCAAAAGCAGAAAAGTTTATAACTAAATTTGCTTCAAGATATACTCCTATTGTAGTAATTCTTGCAGTGATGTTAGCCTTTATTCCTCCTATGTTTATAGAAGGAGCTTTATATTCTGATTGGATTGAAAGAGCATTGGTATTTTTAGTTATCTCTTGTCCTTGTGCCTTAGTTGTATCTATTCCTTTATCATTTTTCTCTGCAATTGGAGCAGTATCAAAAAGAGGTGTTTTAGTTAAAGGTGCAAACTATATAGAAAAATTAACAGAGATAGAAAATATTATTTTTGATAAAACAGGAACTCTTACTCATGGAGTATTTGAAGTAACAAAAGTAAAAGCCTTTGGTATAGATGAAGATGAGCTTTTAAAAATTGCAGCATATGCAGAGAGTTTTTCAACTCATCCAATTGCAAAATCAATAGTTTCTTCATATGGCAAAGAGATTGATTCAAAAGCAATAGGATTGCATGAAGAATTAAGTGGTTTAGGAATAAAAGCACAAATTGATTCAAAAGAAGTTTTAATTGGTAATGATAGATTATTAGAAAAATTTGGCATAAAAGTAGATAAAAATATAGAAGAAGAATTAAATGTAGTATTTATTTCTATTGATTCAAATTTTGCTGGATATATTGTAGTAAGTGATATTATAAAAGTAGAAGCAAAAGAGGTAATAGCAGAACTTAAAAACTTAGGCATTGAAAAAACATATATGCTTACAGGAGATAAAAAAGATGTTGCACTTAATGTTGCAAATCTTTTAGGAATAGATGAAGTTAAATATGAACTTCTTCCTCAAGATAAATTATCAAATTTTGAAGCTATAAAAAAAGATACAAACAAAGCAACCGCTTTTGTGGGAGATGGAATAAATGATGCTCCAACACTAGCAAATTCAGATGTAGGTTTTGCTATGGGTGGAGTTGGTAGTGATATTGCTGTTAAATCTGCTGATGTTGTAATTTTAAATGATAATATTAAATCAATAAGTGATGCAATTAAAATTGCTAAAAAAACAAAATTGATTGTATATCAAAATATTGTATTTATTATGGCTATTAAAGTTGCTTTCTTAGCTCTTGGTGCTGGAGCAATGATTAGTATGAAAGAAGCTATATTTGCAGATGTTGGAGTTGCATTATTGGCAATCTTTAACTCAATGAGAATACTAAGAACTATAAAAGATAAACCAAAAGAATCTGTATGTGAAGATAACTCTTGTAGTGATAATAGTTGTTCAAGTGAAGAAAAGTTTAAAGAGAAAAAAGAAGTTAAAACAAATTGTTGTAGTGGAAGTTCTTGTTGTTCTTAATATACAATAGTAATATTAATTATAAAAAAAATATTTAGTTTTGTAACATTAGCTCAAATAAATATTTAATCTAATAAGATAGTTCAAAAGGAGTTGACATGAAAACAAAATTAGTTCTTAGTATTCTTTTCTTATTTGCATCTTTATCATTAAATGCATATGAGTTAAATGGTGATTTAAAAGTAGGTTGGATAGGATATAAAACAGACAAAAAAGTTGGTGTATCTGGTACATTTAAAGACGTAGAGTTAAAAACTACAAAAAGTGATGATTTTGTGAAGTTTTTAAAAAGTGCAAAAGTAAAAATTAATACTTCAAGCTTAGATTCAGGTTTAGAAGTAAGAAATAAAAGTATGGTAAGTACACTTTTTTCTTTAAAAAGTTCAGAAAAAATTTTAGCTTCAATATCTAGTGTTGATGAAAAAATGAGTAAGTTAACACTTAATTTAACAATGAATGAAGTAACAAAAAATATTCCTATGGAATATAGTGTAAAAGATAATAAAGTAGCAGCAAGTGGAGTCATTGATATCTTAGATTATAGTATGAGTGAATCTTTTGCAAAATTTGCAAAAGAGTGTTTTGATTTACATAAAGGGAAAACTTTTTCAGAAGTAACTATCTCTTTTGAATTACCTTTTAAAAAATAGTAAATAACTATAACAAGCAGTATCTTTTCTGCTTGTTATATCTTCCAAATTTCCTCTAGACTTTTTACTTTCTATTAAGAACAAGCAAACTTTTTTAGTTTTATAACTTCCATATCTAATATACAACAAAATTTATAAACATAAGAACATATCAGTACTAATAATAATTATCAAAATTAAGTATCTGTTAAGTAAAATTTGCTACTATTCTGCCTTTGCAAAAAGTTTACAAGAAATAAATACAAGGAAAAATATGCACAAAAAAGTTTTTTCGATATTAGCAGCATCTTTTATATTGGCTCCTAATATAATGCTTTCAGCTGGAACAAAAACTGATAATGTTTCTTTATCTGATGTAACAATTGTAAGTGATTCAGATGAGAATAAACAGTCTTACTACAAAACAGAAGCTACTTCTGTTACTCGAACAAATACTCCCCTTTTAGAAACATCACAATCTGTTCAAATAGTTACAGATGATATCTTAAATGATATGGGGATGGTAAGTCTTGATAATACATTAGACTATGTTAGTGGGATTTCAAGACAAAATAATTTTGGGGGAGTATGGGATAACTTTTCTATTAGAGGTTTTTCAGGGCATGAAAATACAGGAATAAGTATGCTAAAAAATGGTTTTGCTGATAATAGAGGATATAATGCTCCTCGTGATGCAGCAAATATTGAAAGTATTGAGGTTTTAAAAGGACCTTCTGGATCTCTTTATGGAAATACTGAACCTGGTGGAACAATAAATATTGTTACAAAACAACCAAAATTTACCAATGAAAATTCTATTACAACTATGGTTGGAAGTGATGATTTTTATAGACTATCAGCAGATTTAACAGGACCTTTAAGTGAATCTTTTGCTTATCGTTTAAATGTAGCAGCTGAAAATAAAAAAAGTTTCCGTGATCATATTGAGAGTGAAAGATATGTTGTAGCACCTTCATTTCTTTGGCTATTAAATGACAATACCCATTTAACATATATGGGTGAATATATTAGACAAGAAGCTCCTTTTGATAGAGGGATAGTTGCCTTTGATGGTGATTTAAATGGTGTTGATCATAAAACATTTTTTGGTAATCCAAAAGATGATAATATGGTACTTGAAAATTTTACACATCAATTAAAGCTAGAACATGATTTTTCTAATAATTGGAGTACAAAAATTGGTTTAGCCTATAAAACTGGAGATTTTAAAGGAACTGGTGCTGAGGTAAAACCTTTTGTAAATGTTACTACTGATTCTTTGATGCTTGTTCTAGATATAAAGACTTTGAGTCAGATGATATTTCTTTGCAAGCAGATGTAAAAAATGTTTCAACTATAAAAGGTTTAAAAAATACTCTTTTATTTGGTATGGAAACATATCGTTATGAGTTAGATTTTGCTTTATATAATTTAAATAATACAGTAAGAATGGATAATATAAGAGGTAATCCAACATATACTACTTTAGCTACAGGAAAAGGTAATATTATAAGAGATGAAAATCAAGTGCAAAGAGGAATGGCGTTTTTTGCACAAGATGAATTAGCTTTATCTGATTCATGGAGATTACTTGTTGGTTTAAGATATGATAAAATTGATACTCAATTAGAAGAATATAAAAAAGGTATCACTTATTCTCAAAATGATTATGCCTTATCTCCTAGAATAGGCTTAACTTATCTTATTAATCCTAATTGGTCTTGGTATGCTACTTCTGGAAAATCATTTAGACCAAACACTGGTTTAGATAAAAATGGAAATACCTTTGAAGCAGAAGAAGGAATCTCTTTAGAAACAGGTCTGAAATTTGAATCAGATAATAAAGACTTAGGAGCAAGTTTAGCTTTATATAGAATAGATAAAGAGAATGTATTAACAGGTTCTGATCCTAGTGGTGTTTATTCTATTGCAGCAGGTGAAGTAAGAAGTCAAGGTATAGAGTTTGATATATCTGGAAAGTTAAACTCTCATATAAAAATCAATGCAAACTATACTTATACAGATACTGAAGTTACTAAAGATACTGGTGGTGCTGTTGATTGGGCAACTGGAGAAGTTGTAAACTTAGAAGGTAAAGCTTTATCAAATGTTCCTAAACACAGTGGAGCACTTCTTTTAATGTGGGAAGATGATTTATCAAATAACTCTTCTTATGGTATTGGAAGTAATGTTATATATGTAGGAAAAAGAGAAGGGAATTATATTAATACTTTTAAATTACCTGATTATACTACAGCTGGATTACTTTCTTATTGGCAAGTTAACAAAAATTTAAAATTGAAATTAAATGTTAATAATATTTTTGATAAAGAATATATTGCAAGTAGTTATGACCGTTCGTGGGTTGTACCTGGTTCACCAAGAAGTTTTGCATTAAGTATGAATTATAAGTTTTAAAAAATAAAGATTTGAATTTGATGCAAGTTTAGTGTAAAAAAGGAGTTTAAATAAATAGACTCCTTTTTTATTAAATATTAGATTTTTAAAACTGCCATGAAAGCTTCTTGTGGTACATTAACTTTACCAATAGCTTTCATTCTTTTTTTACCAGCTTTTTGTTTTTCTAAAAGTTTTCTTTTTCTTGTAATATCACCACCATAACATTTAGCAGTAACATTTTTACCTGTAGATTTAACAGTTTCTCTAGCAATAATATTAGTACCAATACTAGCTTGTACAGCAACTTCAAATAGTTGTCTAGGAATTAATTCTTTAAGTGCTTTAATAAACTCTCTACCTTTTGATAATGCTTTGTTTTCAGGTACGATAATTGATAGTGCATCAACAACTTCCCCAGCAACTTTAATATCAAGCTTTTGTAAAATACCTGGTCTAAATCCAACTGGTTCATAATCAAATGAAGCATAACCTTTTGTAGTAGATTTCAGTTTATCATAAAAGTCCATTACAATTTCATTCATAGGAATATCATATTCTAAAAGAACTCTTTTTCCAAGATAGTCCATTTTATTTTGGATACCTCTTTTGTCATTTAGAAGCTTGATAACATTTCCTAAAAACTCATCTGGAACTAAGATTGTAGATTTTACATATGGCTCAAAAATAGTATCAATATGATTTGGCTCAGGAAGTTCAGATGGATTTTGAATCATAATTCTTTCTCCATCGTTTTTAAGTACTTCATATACAACCGTTGGAGCAGTTGCAATAAGGTCAAGATTAAACTCTCTTTCAAGTCTTTCTTTAATAACTTCCATGTGAAGCATACCTAAGAAACCAGCTCTAAATCCACTTCCAAGAGCAGCTGAAGATTCAGGTTCAAATGAGATAGAAGAGTCATTTAATTGAAGCTTAGTTAAGGCTTCTCTTAAGTCTTCAAATTTATCTGTTTCAATAGGATAAAGTCCTGCAAAAACAAATGGTTTTGCTGGTTCAAATCCATCAATTGCTTCTGGTGTTGGATTTTTTGCATCAGTCATAGTATCACCAACTGCAATTCCATCAAGAGTTTTAAGTCCTAATACAACTATACCAATTTCACCTGTTTTTATCTCTTTTGTTTTTTCTCTTTTAATAGGATGTGGATACATTAAGTCTAATACTGGATGCTCAACTTTTGTATTCATCATCTTAAGTACTTGACCTTTTTTGATACTTCCATCATATACTCTTACAAGAGCTAGTGCTCCAAGATAGTTATCAAACCATGAATCATAAATAAGTGCTTTAGTAGGAGCTTCTTCGTCTCCTTGTGGAGCAGGAACTCTATCTACAATAGAATCAATTAACTCTTTTACACCAAGACCAGTTTTAGCAGAGATTAGATTATGTTCAGTACAGTCTAAGCCAATAGCCTCTTCTGTTTCTTCTAAAACCCTCATTGGATCAGCGCTTGGTAAATCAATTTTATTTACAACTGGCAGTAGCTCTAAGTCATTGTCTAAAGCAATATACACATTAGCAATAGTTTGTGCTTCAACACCTTGTGTTGAATCAACAATAAGTAGTGCACCTTCAGATGAAGCTAAAGATCTACTTACTTCATATGAAAAGTCAACGTGACCTGGAGTGTCTATAAGATTTAAGATATACTCTTCGCCATCTTTTATGTATTTTAATCTTACACTTTGAGCCTTAATAGTAATACCACGTTCTTGCTCAATATCCATAGTATCCATCATCTGTGAAGATAATTCTCTATCAGTAACAGCTCCACACTCTTGGATAATTCTATCAGCAAGTGTAGATTTCCCATGGTCGATATGAGCAATAATACTAAAGTTTCTAATATTTTTTTGCAAAATTAAATTCCTATATTTATAATAATTTCGCGATTATATCTAAAGTTTTGTAAGTTTATAGTTAAGTTTTAAGTTTAGTAGAATAAAGTACAGGAAGACCCTGTACTTTGATAAGATTATTATCTGTAAATTGAACCTTCAACTCTTCTGTTTTGTGCTCTACCTTCAGCAGTTTCATTTGTTGCTTTAGGTTTTGTTTCACCATATCCAGTTGAGTTAAATCTTGATTTATCAACACCTTGTGCCTCAAGTGCTTTAACAGTAGAAGCCGCTCTTCTTTCTGATAAGTCTTGGTTATATTCTTTTGTACCAATTGAGTCTGTATGTGCTTCAATTTTCCCTTTTACAGAAGGGAATTTTTTCATGAAATCAGCAAATTTTTTGATTTTAGAATCATATTCATTGTTAATTCTTGCACTATCAAAGTCAAAGTTGATATTTAAGTTTACTTTTAAAGAACATCCATTTTGGTCAACAATATCACCTTTTGGTGTGTCAGGACATTTATCATTAATATCTGCAACACCATCACCGTCACTATCAACTTGTTTTTCAGTTACAGGTGTTGGTTCAGGAGTAGGCTCTTGTTTTTTTGGAGTAGGAGCTGCTTTTTCACCAAATGGAATAGCTAGACCCACAGTATAAACTAAGTTATTGTCTCTATCATTAGTATTAACTAAATGTCTAATGTCTGTTTTAAGTGCCATATCATTAGAGAACTCATATCTTAAACCAATACCATAGTTTCCAAATAAAGCAGTCTTGTTTCCAAGCTCTTCATTTTCGAAGTGCTCTAAACCAAAACCAACTAATCCATATAAAGAAGTATTATCAGTTAGTTCATAATTCTTTACAAAGTTAGTAAATAATCTTGTAATATCAGTATCTTCATTTATTCCATCATAGTCAACTTGCTCTAATGAACTTAAAATACCTATTTCAATTTGGTCATAAATTGTGTCATCAAAGTTTACACCAAAACTTAAACCACCAATTGCGTAGTGGTCATCATCTAAGTTTAAATTACCTTCTGCAACATTACCACCAATCATTGGAGTAATTTCATATTTGTAATCACTATTGGCTGCAAATGCAAGAGATGCACATAAGGCCGCAGATAAAATTATCTTTTTCATATTATTTCCTTTTGTGTTTATTACTATGATAACTAATAAATAATTAATTTAGAATTTAAATAATTATTTAATTTTAACTAGTCAATAAAAATTGAGTTAACTGATTCGTTATGAGTAATTCTTCTAATAGTTTCACCCATAATTTTAGCAGCACTTAATACTGTAATCTTTTCACTTTTTCCATGCATTGGAATAGTATCAGAAATAATTAATTCATCTAATGTTCCATTATTAATTCTATCAAATGCAGGTCCTGAAAGCACACCATGAGTACAGCAAGCCATAACTGATGTTGCACCTTTTTTCTTTAATACTTCAGCAGCTTTTACTAAAGTACCAGCTGTATCAACCATATCATCTACTAAAATAACATCTTTCCCTTCTACATCCCCAATGATATTCATAACTTCAGCAACATTAGCTTTTTCTCTTTTTTTATCAACTATTACTAAATCATATCCTAATTTATCAGCATATGATCTTGCTCTTGCAACTCCTCCAATATCCGGACTTGCAATAATTGGGTTTTTAAGGTTTTTATTTCTTAAATGACTTACGAATAAAACAGAACCATATAAGTTATCAACTGGAATATTGAAAAAACCTTGAATTTGAGCAGCATGTAAATCAATAGTAATCATTCTATCAATTCCAGCAGCTTCTAACATATCAGCTACTAATTTCGCAGAAATTGGAACTCTAGGAGCGGCTTTTCTATCTTGTCTAGCATATCCATAATATGGTATAACAGCAGAAATAGAAGCAGCACTACTTCTTTTTAATGCGTCAATCATAATTAAAAGTTCCATTAAGTGGTCATTAGTTGGAGCACATGTTGGCTGAACGATAAATACGTCTTGTCCTCTTACACTCTCTTTGATTTGTACAGAGATTTCACCATCACTAAATTTATTAATCGAAGCTTCTCCAACTTCAACGTTTAGGTATTTCCCAACTTTTTTAGCAAATTCAGGGTTAGCAGTACCACTAAAAAGCTTATATTTTGACATTAGATTTCCTTATGTGTAGTAAGTATTATTGTGTGATTTTATCCAAAATGTTCTTATATTGAATTTACGTAGAATAAATATTACAAATATAGAATAATATACTTGATTATATAAGTAGAGTAAAGCAGTAACTAAGAGCTAAAACTCTTAGTTTTTGATTATGAAGAAGATTTAATCCAAGCACTTCCCAGAACTTTATCATCTTCATAGAAAACAGCTAACTGTCCAGCTGCAACTGAAAAGGCAGGCTCTTTTAAAGAAATCTTTGCTTTATTATCTTCAATTGTTACTTTACAAGGAACTGATACTGATCTATATCTTAGTTTTACTGTACAGTCAAACTCTTTTTTATCAATAAACATATTTACATTTTCAGCTTCTACATTATTAATTGCTAAGGCTTGTTTTTTACCAACAACAATTGTATTATTCTTTGGGTTTAGTTTTGTTACAAAATGAGGTTCTTGAGCTCCATAGACTGTAAAACCTCTTCTTTTACCAATTGTATAGTGCATATAACCTTTATGCTCTCCTACAATATTGCCACTATCATCTAATACTTTTCCTGGCATATCAATATTTGCATGTCTTTTTACAACATCTGTATAAACAGTTTCAACAAAGCAGATTTCTTGGGATTCATTTTTTTCTGTAATTTTTTTATATGCTACATCAAGTTTTGCGCCAAATTTAATGATGTCTTCTTTTTTATAAGTACTTAGTGGAAACATCATATATGGTAAGGCTTCTTTATCTACTTGTGATAAAAAATAGCTTTGATCTTTTGTATTATCATCAGCTTCATAGATAAATTTCCCATCTGTTTTTGCATAATGACCTGTAGCTAAATATGAAGCATTATGTTCTTTTGCAAAATCAAGCATAGCTCCAAATTTAATTTGTCTATTACATTTTACACATGGGTTTGGTGTTGTACCTTCTAAATATGAATCAACAAAATAGTTATATACTTCTTCTTCAAATTTATGGGTTAAATCTAATACATGGTATTTAATATTTAAGAACTTTGCTACATCTTCTATATAACTTAAGTTTTGCTCATGATAACCATCGGTTCTATTGTGAAGTTTTAAATAACAACCTTCAACTTCGAAGCCTTCTATTTGAAGCATGTAGGCAGTAACGGAAGAATCAATTCCTCCACTCATACCTACCATTACTTTTTTCATTTTATTTGTAGTCACTTATAAAACCACCACCAAGACAATACTGTCCATCATATAAAACAAGACTTTGTCCTAAAGTTACAGCTCTTTGAGGTTTATCAAATTTAACTAAAACTTTATCTTCATTTACTTCAACTACTGTACAAGCTTGTTTTTGTTGTCTATATCTTATTTGAGCTACTAATTTATCACCAACTTTTGGTGCCTCTTCTAGTACCCAATGCATATGAGAAGCTTCAACTGTTTGGCTCATAAGTAGTGGATGGTTTGTATCTTGAACTACTGTTAAAGTATTGTTTTTTATATCTTTTTTAGCAGCATACCATGATTTGTGAGTGTTGTTTTCACCTTCAAGTCCTTTGATTCCACCAAGACCAATACCTTTTCTTTGACCTAATGTGTAACAAATAAGACCTTTGTGTTTTCCTAAAACTTTTCCATTTTCATCTATCATGTCACCAGGGATTGCTTTAAGATGTTGAGTAATAAAGTCATCAAATCTTTGATTTCCAATAAAACAAATACCTGTACTATCTTTTTTATCACTTACAGGTAGGTTATTTTCTCTTGCTATTTCTCTAACTTCTGTTTTAGTTAAATCTCCAAGTGGAAACATTGCATGAGATAGTTGTTCACTTGAAAGAGCATGTAAGAAATATGATTGGTCTTTTGAACTATCTTTTGGAGTATCTAATACAAAATGGTCTTTATATTTAGCAATCTTTGCATAATGACCAGTTGCTATCATATCTACACCCATTTTCTTTGCTTCATTTAAAAATACATTAAATTTAATTTCTCTATTACAAAGAATATCAGGATTAGGAGTAAGACCTTTTTTTAAACCTTCTAAAAATACATCAAATACTTTTGTTCTGTACTCTTCAACAAAGTCTTTACCTTTTACTTCAATACCTATTATTTCACCAACTCTTTTTGCATCTTCGAACTCTATTCTATTAGGACATTGGCTACCTTTGATTCCATATTCCCAATTTCTCATAAATAAGCCTACTACATCATAGCCTTGTTGTTTTAATAATAATGCTGTAACAGAAGAGTCAACACCACCTGACATTCCAACAACAACTTTCTTTTTCATTATTTAACCTTTCTAAAATTCTTAGAACAAAAGATAATATCTTTTTATTAAGTATTTATCTATATATTCTTTTTTATAATCTATTCATATAATTTAAAGGAATAATCACTGATTCTCTATTTGCCCAGTCTTTATGAGGAATAATAAGTTTTTTTGTATTTAATTTTTTATTATCAAAAAATATTATATCAATATCTAAGGTTCTAGGCGCATCTTGAAAGGACCGCTTTCTTCCAAATCGATTTTCTAATCTTTGCATATGTTTTAAAAACTCATTTGGTGCTAGATTAGTTTTAAGTATTATTATACCATTTAAAAATGGTTTTTGTTTTAAATATCCAAAAGGAGGATTTAAAAGTAAAGGAGAAGTCATAAGTAAATCAAATTTTGTATTTTGATTTAAACATAAGACTAGTTTATTAAATAATTTTTTTGTGTCCCCAATATTTCCCCCAATACCTATAGTTACAAGGTGTTTTTTATTTGTAAAAGTATTAAAAACTTTTGGAAAGTTAGTAGAATAAAAAAGTGTAAGTTCTTTTGATAATATTTTTTTCATAATTTCCTTTTAAAATATAAAACTTATTAAGTTAGTCAAGATTTTATTTTTAATATTTTTTATTTATAAAATCTCTGCTTTTCCATTTTTCATAACAACTGTATCTTCAATTCTAACTCCAAATTTATTTGGAAGATAAATACCTGGTTCTATTGTAAATACCATATTATTTTCAATAATTACATCAGATTTACTATTAATATTTGGGAATTCATGAATATCAAGCCCTACACCATGACCAGTACTATGTACAAAATATTTTCCAAAACCTGCTTTTTCGATTACATCTCTAGTAAGTTTGTCAATTTCACTAGCTTTCATTCCCACTCTTGCTTTAGAAATAGCATTAAGTTGAGCTTTATATACCAAGTCATAAACTTTTTGTTCTTCTTTATTTTTAAACTTTTGTTCCCTTTTAAAATTAAAAGTTTCAAAATCAACATGAGCTGTACAAGTTCTATCAGAACAATATCTTTTGTATTTTACTCCTGCATCTACTAGAAGTAAATCATTTAATTTTAGTTTCTTTTTAGTTGGCAAGGCATGGGGTTTTGCTGCATTTTCGTTTATTGCAACAATTGGATCAAAACTTAAATCATATTTTCCAGTTTGTGACATTTTTTCTATTGCTTTAAAATGTAAGAAGTTTTCTTCTTCTTTGAAACCATTTTTTCTAATATATTTTGCTAGTTTTTTAAAACCTTTTTTGCCTATCATTGAAGCTTTTTTTAGAAACTCAATCTCTTCATCTGTTTTAATTATTCTTTTTAGTTTTGAGAAGTTTTCTCTTTGAATAAACTCTATTTTTAAATTATCTGTTAATTTTTGGTATAAAGAGTATGTAAAATCATTTGGGTCAAAAACTATTTTTTTAATTTTTGAATTTTTTAATATTTTTTGTGCATCTTTAACTAAATCAGAGCTTTCTATAACTTGACAATTTTTTGCAAACTCTTTAGCTTCTATTGTGTATCTTGCATCTGTAATAAAAAAGCTATCTTTTTCTAGCTTTATAAATATTACATTGTCACAAGAAAAACCACACTCATAGTAGATGGCGTTTTCATCTAATAATAAATAATTTTTCATAATTCATCTTTCATTAACTAAATTTTAAATATAATCTTACCCAAAAATCATAAAAGGAATATAATATGAAAATTGCAGTTATTCAAGGTCCAAATTTAAATATGTTAGGTGTTAGAGAACAACATATTTATGGTCCTATGTCTTTAGATCAAATTCATGAACAAATGAAAGCTAGTGCAGCACAAAATGATGTTGAATTAGAGTTTTTTCAATCAAATTTAGAAGGTGAAATTGTAGATAGAATTCAAGAGTGTTTAGGTACAGTTGATGGTATTTTAATTAATCCAGCAGCATTTTCTCACACATCAATTGCTATTAAAGATGCACTAAGTGCAGTAAATCTTCCAACTGTAGAAGTACATATTTCAAATATTTACAAAAGAGAAGAGTTTAGACAAAAATCAATCACTGCAGCTGCATCAACTGGTGTTATCACAGGATTTGGTCCATTCTCTTACCACTTAGGACTTATCTCTTTAACTCAAATTATTTCAGAAGTAAAAGCAGCTCATCAAGCACAACAAGAAGCAGCAGCTAAAGCTAAAGCACAAGTACAAGAGAAATAATTAATGAAAATTCTAAGTGCCTCATGGATAATAACTTGCAATGAAGATAGTACCATCATAAAAGATGGTGCTATAGTTTTTGATGAAAAAATTATTGATGTAGGTACTAAAGAGTACATTGAAAATAAGTACACAGGAATTGAAATTGAGTTTTTAGGCGAAAACTCAGTTTTAATGCCAGGACTTATAAACTCACATGTACACTTAGAGTTTTCTTCAAATGCAACTACTTTAAAGTATGGAAACTTTATGCAATGGCTAAACTCTGTTATTGCATCAAGAGAAGAGTTAGTTGAAAAAGCAACTAGTAAACTTATTTCTAAAAAGTTATCTAAAATGCTTAAAAGTGGTACTACTACAATAGGAGCTATCTCTTCATACTCTTTAGATATAGAACCATGTGTAAAATCTCCTATTAATACAGTATTTTTTACTGAAGTAATTGGAAGCAAAGCTGATATGATAGATAACTTGTTTGCAGATTTTAAAGCAAGACTAAATACAGCAAAAAAGAATGCGAGCAAAAGCTTCATTCCAGCAATTGCAATACACTCGCCATATTCAGTTCATCCATTTTTAATAAGGGAGACTTTAAATCTTGCAAGAAAAGATAAACTTGCAGTTAGTTCTCACTTTTTAGAATCACCAGAAGAGTTTGAGTGGTTACACCGTGATGAAGGTAGTTTCTTAGAGTTTTTTAAGAACTTTTTAGGGCAAGAAAAAAGTGTTACAAAACCAATGGAATTTTTAAATCAATTTAAAGATATAGACAATCTTTCATTTACTCATTGTGTTGAGGCAAGTGATAATGACTTAAAAAAGATAAAAGAGCTTAATGCTTTTATAAATCATTGTGTAACTTCTAATAGATTATTAAATAACACAAAATTAGATATTGACAGATTAATTGATTTAAAAGTGCCATTTACAATTGGTACAGATGGACTTAGTTCAAATAACTCTTTATCGATGTTTGATGAGTTAAGAAATTGTTTAATGGTGCATGTAGATAAAAATCCAATTTCCTTTTCAAAAAACCTACTTGAAGCAGCAACAAAAAATGCAGCAAAAGCTTTAAGTTTACAAAAAGGTGAGTTAGAAAAAAATAAAGATGCAGATATAATAGTAATTACTTTACCAGACACTATTAAAGATGAAGAGGATTTATGTATGAATGTTATATTACATACTAAGTTTGTAAATAAAGTTTTTATTGGAGGACAAAATGCTTAATTTTTTTAAAAAACTTTTTTATCCTATTATTGCTATTTTAGATTTTATTACGAAATATTTTAAAACAATAGTATTTTTAACAATTGTTTATTACTTTGTATCAACTTCAAATGAAGCAAATATAAATGAAGGAAGTTTTGAAAGTGCAAATCTACAAAAAATAGAACTATTTGGTCCTATTTTAGATTCGCAAAAAGTTTTAGCTCAAATTAATGAAGCTAAAAAGAATAAAAATATCAAGGGAGTATTGCTTGATGTAAACTCTCCAGGTGGTGCAGTTGCTCCATCAGTTGAAATTGCTTATGCAATTAAAGAGTTAAATGATTTAAAGCCAGTTGTAGCTTATGCAAGTGGTGTTATGGCAAGTGGAAGTTATTATTCATCAATTTGGGCAAAAGAGATTATTGCTAATCCAGGAAGCATGGTTGGTTCTATTGGAGTTATTTTCCAAGGTACAAACCTAGAAGAGCTAATGGATAAGATTGGAGTTAAAACTCAAACAGTAAAAGCAGGTAAATATAAAGAGTCAGGAACTCCAACAAGGCAATGGGCTGATTATGAGAAGCAAGAATTAGAAAAGGTAATAGACGATACATACAATATGTTTATATCTGATGTAGCAAAGGCAAGAGGTTTAAAAGTTCAAGACCATAAGAAATTTGCAGATGCTCATATTTTTACTTCATCTCAAGCAAAAAAAGTTGGTTTAGTTGATGAGGTTAATACTTTAACCTTTGCTCAAAATAGAGTAATTAAATTATCAGGTGTAAGTAAACCATCTTGGAAAAAACAGGATAAATTTGATAAGTTCTTTGATAGAATAATCCAAGAAGCAGTTACAAATTTTTCTGTTCTATTTGAAGGTGGACTAAAAGCTTATTAGAAGATAGAATTTTTTAATTCTATCTTTTTTTAAGCACTTTTTATAATTTGTGCTATAATACGAAAAAATTATAGTAAAAATCTGCATATTCTTCATTAATCACGAATTACTTTTTTAAACTACTAATATATCAAAGGTTATATATGTCATTTTCAAAATTAGGATTAAATCCTAATATTTTAAAAGCGATTAAAGAGCAAGGTTACACAAAACCTACTTTAATTCAAGAACAAGCTATTCCTAAAATCTTAGAAAAAAAAGATTTACTAGCAGCAGCACAAACAGGTACAGGTAAAACAGCAGCTTTTACTTTACCTCTTTTAGAGTTTATGAGTTTAAAACCTCATAGAAAAGATCAAAAAGCTTATATTAAAGCATTAATTTTAGTTCCCACAAGAGAACTAGCCTTACAAGTTTTTGAAAATATTCAAGCTTATAGTAAATATCTTCATTTAAAAACAGCAGTTATTTTTGGAGGAGTTGGAATAAACCCACAAAAAGCAAGCTTAAGAAAGGGTGTTGATATTGTAATTGCAACACCTGGAAGACTTTTAGATCATATGTCTCAAGATACTATAGATTTATCAAGGGTTGATTTTTTAGTTCTTGATGAAGCTGATAGAATGTTGGATATGGGATTTATTCATGATATAAAAAAAGTTGTAGCAAAAGTTCCAACTCATAGACAAACATTACTTTTCTCAGCTACTTTTTCTGATGAAATAAAGAAGTTATCTAACTCATTTTTAACCAAGCCAGAAACTGTTGAAGTTGCAAGAAGTAATACTTTATCTGAGCAGGTTTCACAGGTTGTTCATTATGTAAATAAAGACAAAAAGAAAAATCTTTTATCTTTTTTAATACATACACAAGATTGGAATCAAGTTTTAGTTTTCACTCGTACTAAACATGGAGCAAATAGATTAAGTGAATTTTTAAATAAAAATAATATTTCCTCTTTAGCAATTCATGGTAATAAATCACAAGGTGCAAGAACAACTGCTTTAAAAGATTTTAAAGCGAAAAAAATAAGAGTACTCGTGGCAACTGATATTGCTGCACGTGGTATTGATATTGAACTTTTACCCCATGTAGTTAATTATGAATTACCAAATGTACCAGAAGATTATGTTCATAGAATAGGAAGAACAGGTAGGGCAGGTAATATTGGTGAAGCTTTATCTTTAGTTTGTGATGAGGAGGCTCAATATTTAGAAGATATTGAAAAATTAACAAAAACAACTATTCCTGTTAGAGATATAGAAGGTTTTACAATTAGTGCATTAAAAAAGCCTCAAAAATCTTCTAATACAAAGAGTAGAAATAATAATAAAAGAAACTCTTCTAATGCCAAAGAAAGAAGACCTAAGTCAAATACAAGAATTAAAAATAGTAGTGAAAAAAAGGATTTCAAAAAAGAAGTAGATGATTTCATTGAAAATAGAAAAAAACAAACTTCTAAAAGAAATTCAAATAGAAAAATTACAGGTAATTATAGAAAAGGATTAGGTAGTAATAATAAATAAAAAAAGGCAAGGTGTGTGATTCCTTGCCTTTTTCCTTTTCCCTAGTATAAATCTTGAGTAATATTTTACTCAAGACCTTTAACGATTTTGTATGTATCACTTGCGATAACATACTCTTCGTTTGTTGGTATAACAAAAATTCTTGCATCAGAACTATTTGTTGCAATATCTCTTGCTTTGCTAGATCTTTTATTATTTTTAGTTGGGTCAATATTTAATCCCATTCCATCAAGTCCAGCACAAACAATTTCTCTAATTAAAGCAGAGTTTTCTCCAATCCCACCAGTGAAACATAATGCATCTACACCATCTAAAGCAGCAACATATGAACCTACATATTTTTTGATGTTATAAGCAACCATATCAACAGCTAATCTACATCTATCATCACCATTTTGCATTCCATCAAGAACTTCTCTTAAGTCTGATGATTTTCCAGAAATACCTAAAATACCTGATTTTTTATTCATTAAATCAAGTGTTTCATCTATAGACATACCTTCTTGACTCATCATAAATGAAATTGCACCAGCACCTACATCTCCAGCTCTTGTTCCCATCATTAGACCTTGAACAGGAGTTAGACCCATTGAAGTATCAATACATTTACCATTTAATACTGCACTTACAGAAGAACCATTCCCTAAGTGACATACGATAATTCTAGTATTATGTTTTTTATCTAGCATTCCTCTTGCTTCGTTAGAAACAAAGAAGTGAGAAGTTCCATGGAAACCATATTTTCTAATTCCATGTTTTGAGTATTGATCATACGGTAAAGCATACATATAAGCATAATCAGGCATAGTTTGGTGGAATGCAGTATCAAATACAGCTACGTTAGGTTTTCCTGGCATTAATTCTTTACAAATTTCCATTCCCATAATATTTGCTGGGTTATGTAAAGGTGCTAAAGGAATTAATTTTTTCATAGTTTCAATAACTTTATCACTTACCATAACAGAAGAAGCAAACTCTTCTCCCCCATGTACTGCTCTATGTCCAATTGCTTCAATATCATCAATAGAGTCAATTACTTTACCTTCACCTTCTGTTAGCGTTCTTAATACTAATTCAATAGCCTCTTTATGAGTAGGCATTGAAACATCAATTTTTAATTCTTGATCATTTCCAAACTCATGTTTTAATACACCATCAATTCCAATTCTTTCACAGATACCAACAGCTAAAACATCTTTTGTTACTGGGTTCATTAATTGGTATTTTAATGATGAACTTCCTGCGTTTAAAATAAATACTAACATATATCTTTTCCCTCTTTCTTTATAAATTTTAAATTAACATTGTGTAGCAGTGATAGCAACTAAGTTAGCGATATCATCAACTGAACAACCTCTTGATAAGTCATTAACAGGTTTTGCAAGACCTTGAACAACTGGGCCATGAGCAGCAGCTCCTGCAAATCTTTGTACTAATTTGTATCCAATGTTTCCTGATTGTAAATCTGGGAATACAAGTACATTAGCACGTCCAGCTACTTTTGAATCTGGTGCTTTTTTAGCTCCTACTGCTTCAACAATTGCAGCATCTGCTTGCAATTCACCATCAAATTCAAAATCAACATTTCTTTCAGTTAATAAATCAACTGCATACTGTACTTTATCAACTAATGGGTGATTAGCACTTCCTTTTGTTGAGAAAGATAACATTGCAACTCTTGGGTCTAAACCAACAACTGATTTAGCTGTAGCAGCTGTAGCACTAGCAATATCAGCTAATTGCTCTGCATTTGGTTCTGGAATAACTGCACAATCTGCAAAAAGAATTAATCCATTATCACCAAATTTACCATCAGTTGTTTCCATAATAAAAGCAGATGAAACTGTATTTATTCCTGGAGCAGTTTTGATAACTTGAATAGCAGCTCTTAGTACATCTGCAGTAGGTGAGTTTGAACCAGCAACAAGTCCATCTGCTTCACCAAGCCTTACCATCATACAACCAAAAAATCTTGGTTCTGTAGTCATGATTTGAGTAGCTTCTTCTTTAGATAAGTTTTTTGATTTTCTTAACTCTACTAATTCGTCAACATATCTTTCTATATCATCAAATTTCTTTGGATCAATAATTGTTGCACCTTCTATTGAAGCTCCACATGCAGCTGCATCTGCTTTAATTTGTTCTTCATTTCCAATTAAAACTACATTTGCAGTTTTTTCTTCTAAAACCTTTTGAGTAGCTTGTAGTACTCTTTCGTCTTCAGACTCTGGAAGAACAATAGTTTTAAGTTCTTTTTTAGCATTTTCTTTAATACTTTCTATTAAACCCATCAAGCGTCCTTTTTTATAAAATCAGTAAAAATTATATTATTCAAGTGTAGCATTAAAGTAGCATTACAGAGGCTAAAATGAAAAAGTTTTATACATAATTATTATATGTGTATAAAAGTAGTACATATGTTTTACATAAGGATAAATTTCTGTGTATTTTTCTTAAGTGTTAGAAGGTGGTTAGTAAAAGCATTATGCTTTTACTAACTTATAAGTATCTTGTGCGATAACAAATTCTTCATTAGTAGGAATAACAAATATTTTTGTTTTTGAATCTGTTTTATTGATTTCTCTATTAGTTTTTTCTCTTATTTTATTTTTATTTTTATCTATCTCAACTCCAATAAATTCAAGACCAGAACAAACTTTTTCTCTAATGATATCTGCATTTTCACCAATCCCTGCAGTAAAACAAATAGCATCAACTCCACCTAAAACACCAGCATAAGAACAAATATATTTTCTGATTCTATTACACATCATCTCAATACAAATATTTGCTCTTTGGTCTCCATCCTTTGCCGCTTTAATAACTTCTCTTAAATCTGAAGAAATTCCAGAAACACCTAGGATTCCTGATTTTTTGTTTAAGTAATCAATAATTTGATTTGCATCCATATCTTTTTTTTCTAATAAGTATGGAATTACACCTGCATCAATATCTCCAGATCTTGTTCCCATCATAAGACCTTCAAGCGGAGTTAATCCCATAGTTGTATCAATTGATTTTCCATCTTTTACTGCACAAATAGAAGAACCATTCCCTAAATGACATACAATAACTTTTGATTGCTCTTTTTGTAACATTTTGATTGCTTCATTTGATACATAATAGTGACTTGTTCCATGGAATCCATACTTTCTTAATTTATGTTCTGTATAATCTTCATGTGGAACTGCATATAAGTAGTTTTCTTCAGGCATTGTTTGATGAAATGCTGTATCAAATACTGCTACATTTGGTTTTTCTGGCATTAATTCTTGACAAATCTTAATACCTAAAAGATGCGCAGGGTTATGTAGTGGAGCTAGAGGAATAAGTCTTTCAATTTTTTGAATTACATTCTTATCTATAATTGTTGATTCTTTAAAATATTCTCCCCCATGAACAACTCTATGTCCAATTGCTGAAATCTCATCAATATTTTCTATTACTTTAGTATCATTTTGAGTTAAAATATTTAGCATAAACTCAATTGCTTCTTTATGAGTTGGCATTGGATGGTCAATAGTAAGTTTTCTATTTTCTGCAATTTCATGTTTCATCACACCATCAATTCCAATTCTTTCACATAAACCATTAGCTTTTACTTCAGCTGTTTCAACATCAATTAATTGATATTTTAACGAAGAGCTTCCTGCATTTAAAACAAGAATTAACATTAACACACCTTATTTTGAATTTGTTATATTATATCAAAAAAATATGTCAATGATATGTAGTTACTTTATTTTTACTTTTGCTTGATTTTTTAATTTTAAAAACATCATTGCAGTCATTATGGCATCATTGTAGGCATCATGCTTTCCTAAAGAGGGAATTTTCAACTCTTTTAAAATTGTGTCAAACCTTAAATCTATATTACTTTGTGGAATAGCTTCAATTTTCCAATCATGATAAATAGCAGATACTTCGTAAGCCTTATTTGGCAGTTTTATACCTAGTTTTGGTTTTAGATATTTATTTATCATGGAAATATCAAACTCTAAATAATATCCCACAAGTTTTCTATTTCCAATAAATTCTAAAAACTCTTCTATTACAGTATCAATATCTTCAGCTTCAAGTAAATCACACTCTCTTATATGGTGAACTTTAATTGCTTCTACTTGAAGTTTGGTTTCTGGTTTTACAAATCTTACAAATTTTTTACTTGAAAGGATTGTATTATTTTTTATAATAACTGCACCAATAGATATAATATCGTCTTTTAAAGGATTTAATCCTGTAGTTTCACAATCAAAACAAACAAATTCATCATCTATAGATTTATCAAATAAATAAGAGAACTTTTCATTGTTTAGATTTTTTTTATTAAAATAGTTTTGTATTTTTTTAAACATAATTCAACTTATAATGATTTTCTAATTTTTTCTTTAATTTATTTACAATTTTGAAACTATCTTTTAATAAATCTTTTTCCATTATAGTTAAAGTATCAGGATCAATATAATTATCAATTACTTGCCCTGAATCTAATTTTTCAATATTTGATTTTAATTTCAAAGAACATAAGTAGTTAAATGCTTCTGTTAGTTCATCTGCAAAATCTTCAGTGAATACTTTTTTATCTGTTAACTCTTTTATTCTTTTAAGAGTATTTGCACGCATAAGTTTATTTTCTAATGAAAGTGCTCTAATTCCTTGAACAACAATAAAAATACCACCTCTTTTTATATCTAATTCATGTTCATGCTCTTTATTTTTTGAATCAAAAACAAAGCCATCAAAGAATCCTAAAGGAACATCAAAGTCCATAACTATTTTTGCAAAATGCATAAAGAAACTTTTTGAGTCAGAACAAACTTTGAACATAAATTGTTTTAATTCATCTAAAAGTTCTCTATCTCCTGAAGCACATATTGCATCATAAAAAATTGCTAAATTCATATAACTATCTGGTTCTGGCTTGTTGATCCAGTCATAAATTAAGTCTTTGAACTCTTGTTGTGTTCTGCACCAGTAAGAGTTTGAAAGCATAATATTACCTTCACATCTAGGAAAACCAAAATCAACTAATGTTTCAGTATATGAAGATGTAAATTTTTCTAATTCTTCTTTTGTGATACTACACTCATCTGAAATAATTAAGGCATTATCTTGGTCTGTTTTTAAAACTTGTTCACCTCTACCTTCACTTCCCATAACAATAAGTGAAGATTTTCCTATTAGCTCTTTTGGTGCTGTCATAATAAAAAGTTTATTCATAACTTTTCTATTTAATTGGTTGATTAATTTAGATATAAATGAAACCTTCACACCTTTTGCGTATAAAGATTTTATAATTTTTAATAACGATTGACTGGCAATCTTTAGTTCTTCAATAGTATTTGCTCTTGTAATTTCATTTGATACAGAAAAAGTATGAGTTGCAAAGAAAGAAGATAATGATATCTGGTCTAAAATACCAACTATTTCGTTATTATTATCTTTAACAACTAATCTTTTTAACCCATGTTTTGTCATTAGTAATTGGGCATTAAATAAAAAGTCATTTTCATTTACATATTTTAATCCAGAATTAGATATTTTTCCAACACTATCATCAAAACTCATTCTATTTAAAATCACTTTTTCTCTAAAATCTGAATCAGTAACTATATGAATCTCTTTGTTTTCATCTTCAAGTAAAAGTGTAGGAACCTTTGCTTCTTTTAATTTTGTAACAGCTTCAAAAATAGAAGTCTCAAAAGGTAAAATTAGTGCTTCATGTACTCTTGCATCTTTAACTTTTGCAATCATTAAATTTGCTAACTCTTTATTTTTTTCGTGATGAATATTTCCATTTAATTTTTGAGAAATTGATTGAAAGAAAAAGCTTTCTAAAGTAGGATTCTCATGTAAAACTTTAATAAATACTTCTCTAGGTAGGGTATAACAAATAGTTTCTTCTTTTGTAACAAATTTATGTTTAGAAAAGTTTTCAATTAATGAAACAGAATCAAAAAATTCTTGGTTCGAATAAAATGCTAAAACCTCTTTTTCTTCATTCTTTTCTTGAACTATACCTTTTATAATAAAATATAAAAACTCTGGTTCTTGTGAAAAGTTTTGGATTATTTCATCTTTTTTTAAATAGACAATATCAAGGTTGTCTGCGAAGTACTCTAATTGAGATTTTGTAAGTTTATCAAAGGGATGAATCGCTTTTAAAAAGTTTACTTGTTCTTGTATGCTCATATTTAAGTCTCTATTATTAATTTATTAATTCATTATATTTGAAATTAATAATAAAAACCTTTAAAATCAAAGAGAAAATCTCTTTGATTTTAAGTATTAGTGATCAACTGCTCCAGCTGCACCAATACCAGTATTTGCTCTAATATTTTGAGCTCTAAATAATTCTTTTTCTGCTTTTCCTCTTTCACTACTATCAGTCTTAGAGAAGAACCAGATTGAAATAAATGCAACTGTTACAGAGAATAGTGCAGGGTGTTTATAAGGGAATAAAGCTTCTTCATTTCCTAAAATTTGTACCCATACAATTGGTCCAACTATTACAAGAGTAACAGCAGTAATAAGACCAGTTAATCCACCTAAGAATGCACCTCTAGTTGTTAATCCTCTCCAATAAATAGATAAGAATAAAATTGGGAAGTTTGCAGATGCTGCAATACCAAATGCAAGCCCTACCATATATGCAATATTTTGTTGTTCAAATGCAATACCAAGTAATACTCCAACAAAACCAACAACTACAACAGTAATTCTAGAGATTTTTACAACTTGTTCATCTGTAGCATTAGGATTAATTACATTAGAGTAAAGGTCATGAGAAATAGCTGATGCTCCACTTAAAGTAAGACCAGATACAACTGCTAAGATTGTAGCAAATGCAACTGCTGAAATAAATCCTAAAAATGCATTTCCACCTAGCATATGTGATAAGTGAATAGATGCCATATTGTTTCCACCAAATAGTTTACCATCTGTAAAGTATTGTGCACCTGCATCAGTATTTAAAAATGCAATTGCTCCAAATCCAACGATAGTAATAATAATCCAGAAGTAACCAACAAAACCAGTTGCATAAACAACAGATTTTCTAGCTTCTTTAGCATTTCCAACTGTAAAGAATCTCATAAGTACATGTGGTAAACCAGCAGTACCAAACATAAGTGCCATACCTAAAGAAATAGCTGAAATTGGGTCAGAAATAAATCCACCAGGACTTAGAATTGACTCTTTATCTTTGTGGTTTTCACTTGCAGCTACAGCTAAGCTTTCAAAGTTGAAGTTAAAGTGATATAAAACCATAACAGCCATAAAAGAAACCCCAGAAAGAAGTAAACAAGCTTTTATAATTTGTACCCAAGTAGTTGCAAGCATACCACCAAAAGTTACATAGATAATCATCATTACACCAACTAAAATTACAGCAAATTCATACTCCATCCCAAAAAGTACTTGAATTAGCTTTCCAGCCCCAACCATTTGTGCAATAAGATATAAAACAACAACTGAAAGTGTCCCGAATGCAGCTAATGTTCTAATCTCTTTTTGTGATAATCTATAAGCAGCGATATCAGCAAAAGTAAACTTACCAAGGTTTCTTAGTTTTTCAGCCATAAAGAAAAGAATAATTGGCCAACCAACTAAAAATGAAACAGCATAAATAACACCATCATACCCTTTTAAGTATATAAGTCCTGAAACTCCAAGGAATGCAGCAGCAGACATATAGTCACCTGCAATTGCTAAACCATTTTGGAAACCTGTAATTCCTCCACCTGCTGTATAAAAATCACTAGCAGATTTTGTTCTTCTTGCAGCCCAAACTGTTAATCCTAAAGTAAAAACAATAAATGCAAAAAACATTATAATTGCAGGAATGTTTAACTCTCTTTTTGTAGCCTCAAAGCTTGCATCACCAGCTGCAAATGCAGATAGTGCAATAATTGAAATAAGTGCTAATACTCTTAACATTACATTACATCCTTTACATCATCTTTTATGTCATTAATTAAATCTTCAAACTCACCATTTGCTTTTTTTACATAAACAAGTGTAGTTAAGAAACTAATGATTAAAATTGCTAATGCAATAGGGAATGCTATTGTAGTTACACCATCTCCTATTTTTGTTGCCAGTATTTCTTTGTTAAATGCAATTGTTAAAATATATGCATAAAACATAACTAGAACAAAAATCCCTAGTTTGATTCCTAAGCTGTTCTTTTTTGAAACCAATTCATCGTATTTAGGATTGTTTTCAATCCTTTCAACTAATTCATCCTTCATCTTTTCCCCTTCTATCAATCTACTCTTATTAAAACTAATAAGATAAATTAATACTTATAATTTGTTTAGCAATAAGCTATGGTAATGGGTAGCATCAACATAGCATAATAAACAATTAAAATTATACATATAAAAAAATTAATTTAAACAAAAATTGTACATTAAAAGTAAGAAAAGATAAAAGATTAGAAAAAATATGATGTTTAAAAATGACCACTTTTTGGGCTTTATGGAAGTTTATTGTTCAAAGAAGGCTTTTAAACCCTCTTTGATGTACTATAATTGTACAAAATGTACTTTTAGTGATCAACTGCTCCTGCAGCTCCAAAACCAGTTTGCGCTCTAATATTTTGAGCTTCAAAAGCTTTTTCTTCATCTTTTGCTCTTTGAGACTTATCTGTAATTGAGAAGAACCAAATTGCAATAAATGCTGCTGTAACAGAGAATAGTGCAGGGTGTTTATAAGGGAATAAAGCTTCTTCATTTCCTAAAATTTGTACCCATACAATTGGTCCAATAACAACTAAAATAACAGCAGTTGCTAAACCAACTATTCCACCAATGAATGCACCTCTTGTAGTTAATTTTCTCCAATAAATTGATAAGAATAAAATTGGGAAATTTGCTGATGCTGCAATAGCAAATGCAAGTCCTACCATAAATGCAATATTTTGTTGCTCAAAGGCAATACCTAATACAACACCAACAATACCAATTACAATAACAGCAATTTTAGAAACTCTAATTTCTTGTTCTTCTGTAGCATTTGGATTAATAACTGATGCATAAAGGTCATGTGAAATTGCAGAAGCTCCAGCAAGTGTAAGTCCAGCAACAACTGCTAAGATTGTAGCAAATGCAACAGCTGAAATAAATCCTAAGAAAATATTACCACCAACAATATGTGATAAGTGAATTGCAGCCATATTATTTCCACCAAATAGTTTTCCATCAACAAAGTATTGAGCACCTGCATCTGAATTTAAGAAAACAATTGCCCCAAGACCAATAACAGCAATAACTAAGTAAAAATAACCAATAAATCCAGTTGCATAAACAACAGATTTTCTAGCTTCTTTTGCATTACCAACTGTAAAGAATCTCATAAGTACGTGTGGAAGACCAGCAGTACCAAGCATTAATGCAAGTCCTAAAGAAATAGCTGAGATTGGGTCAGAAATAAAGCCACCAGGAGCCATAATAGCTTGACCTTTTTCATGTGATTCAACAGCTTTTGTTGCTAATGCTTCAAAAGAGAATCCAAAATGACTTAATACCATGAATCCCATAAATGATACACCAGAAAGTAGTAAAACAGCTTTGATAATTTGTACCCAAGTAGTTGCAAGCATACCACCAAAAGTTACATAAATAATCATCATTACACCAACTAATAATACTGCATACTCATACTCTAATCCAAATAATACTTGAATAAGTTTACCTGAACCAACCATTTGTGCAATAAGATATAAAGTAACAACTGCTAATGAACCAAATGCAGCAAGTGTTCTAATCTCTTTTTGACCTAATCTAAATGCAGCAATATCTGTAAATGTAAACTTACCTAAGTTTCTTAATCTTTCAGCAAGTAAAAATAAAATTACAGGCCATCCAACTAAAAATCCAACTGCATAGATTAAACCATCATAACCACTTAAATAAACAAGTCCAGAAATACCAAGGAATGAAGCTGCAGACATATAGTCTCCTGCAATTGCCATACCATTTTGGAAACCAGAAATACCACCACCAGCAGTATAGAAATCACTAGCAGATTTTGTTTTTTTAGCTGCCCAATAAGTGATACCTAAAGTAGCACCAACAAAAATAAAGAACATTATGATTGCTGGAATATTAAGTTCTCTTTGTGTTGCTTCAAAGTTAGCATCACCTGCTGCAAATACTGAAACAGCAAAGATTGATAGAAGTGCTAATATTTTAAACATTATAACTCATCCTTTACATCTTTTCTTACTTTCTCAATTAAGTCTTCAAACTCACCATTTGCTCTTTTTACATAAATTAATGTTGTAAAAAAACTAACTATAATAATAGCTGCTGCAATAGGAAATGCTATTGTCATTACACCTTCTCCTGTTTTCATTGCTAAAACAGCTGGTTCAAATGCAATAGTTAAGATGAATGCATAAAAAATTACAAGTACAAAAATTGCAAGTTTTAATGCGAAACTAGATCTTTTTTTTACTAAGTTTTGGTAATTAGGATTAGCTTTAATTTTAGCCACTAATTCGTCATTCATAGTCGTCCTTTCTAATAAAAATATTTAAATATTATACATGAGATTATAAATAGAACAATATTTTAGTTGACTATTAAGTCAATTTTAAGTGAAGAAAAGCCCATCGTAACGATTTGTTACATGTAAAAGTAGCAATAAAATAGCATGCTATTTTATTGCTATGTAATTGATATTTATCCTGTATAGAATGTAGAATTGGCAGGAGCTAAATCTCGTAATTTTAGAAAAATCATAGAGGTCATTATTGCATCATTTAAAGCATCATGTTTTCCAAGTTCTGGAATATCAAGTTCTTTTAAAATTGTGTCAAATTTTAAATCAACAAATTCATAATCTGAGCTTCTTTTTTTTCTTTTAAAATACATTGATGAAACTTCAACTTGTCTATTTGGAAGTGATACTCCAATAAGTTCTTTTGTATATTTTGATATCATAGCAATATCAAATTTTATGTAATATCCTACAATAGGACGATTACCAATAAATTCAAGAAGTTCAAGTATTGCTTCTTTAGGATCCTTACCATTTTCTAAATCAATAGGTCTTATTTGATGTATTTTGATTGATTCTTCAGTAATTTTCATTGATGGCTTAACAAAAATATTTAATGTTTTTCTCATTAAAATTTTATTCTTTTTGATATGTACTGCTCCAATTGAAAGAATTTCATCTTTTTTTGGATTAAGTCCTGTAGTCTCACAATCAAGACATACATATTCATCTTTTGGTGGTTCATCAAATAAATACTCATACTTCCTATCTAGAAGTTTTTTCTTTTTCCATGAATTAATTAATTTTTGAAACATTATGAAATCTTATCAATTTTAAATGTGTATGTTATAAACTTTTTAAAGCTATTAACAATTTTGAAACTATCTTTTAGTAAATCTCTTTCAATTTTTCCTAAACTATGTGTATCAATTTCATTGTTAATTTCTTTGCCATCTTGTAGTTTTTGTAAGTGAGCTTTTAGTCTTAAAGTATTTAAAACTTCAAATGCTTCTAAAAGTTCACTTGCTTTTTCCTCTTCTAATACTTTCATATCTTGTAAAATTTTAATTCTTTTTACTGTTGTTGTTTCTCTAATTCTTTCTCTAAGACATAAACTTCTTATTCCTTGAACAATAGGGAAAACTCCTGTTTTTTTTACATCTATATTGTAAGTTTTTGTCATCAAGTTTGCAACTGTACTTGGAGTATCAAAAGTTAACGTAGCTTTTGCAAAATATGCCATAAATACATCTTTATCATGTAATTTATTGAATAAATCATCTTTTAAATTAATTAATAACTTTTTATCCCCTGCAACTGCAAATGAGTCAAAGAAAATTGCTAAGTCCATATAGTTTTGCATATCAGGTGCTTCAATCCATCTTGCAGTTTCTCTTTTATACTCTTCTACAGTTTTACACCAAAATGGATTTGATACCATAATATTACCTTCACAAGGAGGATAACCAAAATCTATTAATGTATCAGTTATCTCTTGCATATATTGTCTATATTGCTCTACATCAACACCATTTCTTACAACTAATGCATTATCTTGGTCAGTTTTTATAATTTGTTCGTTTCTTCCTTCACTTCCCATAACTATAAGACAAGCGCTATTTTGCAACTCTTCGGGAACTATAAACTTATAAATTTTTTTATAAACTTTAGTATTTAATTGTCCTATTAAACTTGAAATATGATTTACTTTTACACCTTTAGCATTTAAAGTTTTAACTGTATCAACTAACTCTTCACTTGCTTGTTTTAAGTCTTTTAGTGTTTTTGCATTTTTAATTTTAGAGTCAACTACATAGGTATGATTTGCAAAATGAGATAATACATCAATTTGTTCTAAAATTCCTAAGATTTCTCCTTTAGAATTTACTACACCAACTCTTTTAATATTCTTCTTAATAAGTAATGTTAATGCTTCAAAAAGATAGTCATCAAGATGTACACTTAATATTGGGAAAATAGCTATCTCTTCAACTGGAATATTTAAATTTCTACCTTCTAATAATACTTTGATTTTTAAAAGTGAGTCAGTAATAATTCCATATTGGTTATTTTCTCCTCTTACAATAATAGTTGAAGTATTTCTTTGCATTGATTCATCTATTGCATCAATAAGTTTTGTTCCTTTTTCAACTATACAAGGAGGATGTAAAATTGTATCTTCAACTTTTGCAATCATAAATGATGAAAGTTCAGAAGCATACTCTTTGTCTTTAAGGCTTTGAAACTTATTAACTAAATTATTTAAAAAGAAGTTTTTAAAGCCATCATTTTTTTCAATAAGTTCAAGAAATACTTCTTTTTCAATTTCATAGCAGATTAGGTCTTCATATACTTTAAAAGAGTTCTTTGTTTTACTATAAATTAGTGAATTAGCATCAAAAGAGTCTTGATAATGAAAGTCCATAAGAACTTGATCTTCATTGTATTCATGAACTATTCCTTTAATAATTACGAAAAAATGATTAGGTATCTTTTCTGGTGTTATTAAAACCTCACCTTTTGCATAATATGCAATATCCATATGTCTAATACAATAGTCCATTTGTTCTTCTGTTAATAATTCAAAAGGGTGAATATTTGATAGAAAAGCTTTTTGATCTCGAAGACTCATATGAGAATCCTTTATAATATTTTTTTACATTATTATATTGTATGACACTATCTCTTATAGTAATGTAAAAAAATATTTTATTTTTAGAGTAAAAAAAAAGTCAACCCGAAGGTTGACTTTTGAAGGCTTAGTGATCGTGTGCCTCACCAGCATTATTCGGAAGTCTAATTTGTTCAACTAGTTCTTGAATATGTTGTGGTGGCTCAGGAGTCATTCTAGATACTACAAGAGCAACAATTAAGTGTAAAATTGTACCAATTGTACCAATACCTGTTGGGTGAATTCCTAAGAAATAATCTTCTGGTTTTCCACCTAAGAATACAAAGTAAATAATGTATCCGAATGTGAAGATTAAACCAGTTAAAATACCAGCAATCGCACCTTCTTTGTTCATTCTCTTATCAAATATCCCTAAGATAATTGTTGGGAAGAATGCTGCTGCAGCTAGACCGAATGCAAATGCAACAACCTGTGCAACGAAACCTGGAGGGTTAATTCCTAAGTATCCTGCAATACAAATTGCAACGATAGCTGAAATTCTAGCCCACATTAATTCTGATTTCTCAGTTAATTTAGATTTTCCTGTGTCAGGATCTCTAAAGATTACTTGACCCATTAAGTCATGTGAAATTGCTGATGCAATTACAAGTAATAGACCTGCTGCTGTAGATAATGCTGCTGCAAGACCACCAGCTGCAATGAATGCAATTACCCAGTTAGGTAAGTTAGCAATTTCAGGGTTAGCAAGTACCATGATATCTCTATCTACATAAAGCTCATTTTCAATTTTTCCAGAGTTAGCTGCTGGTTTACCATTAGTTGTAACTCTTTGACCATGTTCACCAACTTTTTCACCATCGAATGCTGGTTTACCTTTTGGTCCATCAAATGCTGCACCTGGTGCATATTGGATTTTTCCATCACCATTTCTATCAGTCCAAGCAATTAATCCACCATTTTCCCAAGTTTTAAACCAGTTACCATTATTTGGAGTTCCATCTGCATGTTTTAATTCTCCGTTAATAAATGCTGAGTATTCAACATTTTGAACGTTTTTGATTAAGTTTAATCTTGAGAATGCTGCTACAGAAGAAATAGTTGTATACATAATTGCAATGAATACTAATGCCCAACCAGCAGAAATTCTAGCATCTTTAACAGTTGGAACTGTAAAGAATCTAACAATAACGTGTGGAAGACCAGCAGTACCAAGCATTAATGCTGTAGTTAACATAAACATGTTCCATAAGTTACCTGGTTCAGTATATGCTTTAAATCCTAAGTCTGTTATAGCAGAATCAAGTGCATGTAATAGATAGGTTCCTTCAGGAATAGTTTTTACACCATCATTGAATTCAAATACAGTTGTACTAAAAATACCTAATTGAGGTAAGAATGTATCAGTAACTTGTAATGATAAGAAAATTGCAGGAATCATATATGCAAAAATCATTACAACATATTGAGCAACTTGTGTATAAGTAATACCTTTCATCCCTCCAAGTACTGAGTAGAAGAATACAATTGCCATACCAATGATAACACCTGTATTTACATCAACTTGTAAGAATCTAGAGAATACAATACCAACACCTCTCATTTGTCCAGCAACATATGTGAACGAAACGAAGATAACTGAGATTACCGCAACAGTTCTAGCTACATTTGAGTAGTATCTATCACCAACGAAATCAGGTACTGTAAATTTACCAAACTTTCTTAAATAAGGAGCTAATAACATAGCAAGTAGAACATATCCACCTGTCCAACCCATTAAGTAAGCACCACCATCAGAACCTTTAAATGCGATGATACCAGCTAATGAAATAAATGAAGCAGCTGACATCCAGTCTGCAGCAGTTGCCATACCATTTGCTACTGGGTGAACACCTCCACCAGCTACATAGAAATCTTTAGTAGATCCTGCTTTTGCCCAAAGTGCAATACCAATATATACTGCAAATGAAATACCTACAAATAGGTAAATTAATGATTGTAATTCCATCTTATAAATCTCCTATTCGTGTACGCCATATTTTTCATCAATCGCTGTCATTTTTGCAACATATACAAAAATAAGGATTACGAAAACATAGATAGACCCTTGTTGGGCAAACCAGAAACCTAATTTAACACCACTGATTTCAATAGTATTAAGTTCATTTATGAATAAAATTCCACAACCGAAAGAAACAACAAACCAAACTACTAATAACTTAAGAATAGTAGAAATGTTCTCTTTCCAATAAGCTTGAGCTTTTTCTGGACTCATAAGTACTCCTTTATAAGTTTTACTAAAAAGTAAATCCTTTTCAGTAATTCAACATTGTAAGTATAATAACAGTTTGTAGCAAAAGGGTAGCAATTAAAAAAAAATCATAAAAAAATTTATATTTCGTAGGATTAACGTAGCATTTAGGCTCTTTAAGAGCCTATTAAAGGGGTTTGTTAAACAGAATAATATCTGTCAATTTTATAGCCTAAACCTCGGATATTTTTAATAAAATCCTCTTTTAGTGCTTTTTTTAGTCTTGAAATCTCTGCTCTAATAGTAGGATTATCAATATTTTCCCCGCCCCAGATATCAACTCTAAATCTTTCGAAATCTACAATCATGTTGATATTAAGAGCCAAAATATGGATAATCTCTAGTTGTTTTTTTGTTAATGTTTGAGGTTCTCCATTAAAATAAAGAGTTTTTTCATTTTTTGAATATGAGTAGTTTTCTGAAAATCTCATATGAGATGTAGAACTTTGATCTTTTTTAAGTATTTGGTTTATTTTAATTCCAAGTTCTTCTAGATGGAAAGGTTTTTTAATATATTCTCTACAACCTAAATCATACGCTCTAGAAATATCCTCAATATCTAATAAGGCTGATATATATATGGTAGGTATATACATCTTTTTATTATTGAGTTCTTGTAATATCTCAAAACCATCTTTTTTTGGAACATTGATATCTAAGATAAGTAAATCATAACTAGAATCAACATTTTCAATAACATCTTCACCATTTGTGAAACTTTCAACCATGTGTCCAATATCTTTTAAATATTCAGATATTGCATTGTTTAACATTATTTCATCTTCAAGAAGTAGTATTTTCATTTATTCTAAACCTATACGTAAATTTTGTATCTTTATCGTTTGAATCAAGATTAATTATAACTAAATTTTTATCACATATCTCTTTTACAATCCTAAGCCCCAAACCAAAGCCACCACGAGAACTATTCTCCCTATAAAAATCACTAAAAATCTTATCTTTATTTTCAATTTTTTCTGAATTTGTTTTTACTGAGAATTCAACAATATCATCATTAAAGTAAGATAGTCTTATATAAATAGGTGATTTTGGTTTTGAGTATTTAATTGAATTAGAAATATTATTATCAACAATTCTTTGTAGTTCTGTATTGTTAAATTTGATATAAATATCTTCTTCAATATTGTTAATAAAGTATAAATCATTAGCTTGCGCAATTGAATCAAAAAAATTAAGTCTTTCAATTAAGTATTGTGAAAAATTAATATACTCTTTTGGATACTCAACTCTATCTTTTTTGATTAAGTATGATAAATCATCATAAATATATTGAATGATTTTTGCTCCACTTTCTATATTTGCAATATATTTATTTGATGGAGTATTTCTTTTTAATAAATCAATATTAGTTCTAATAATAGAAAGTGGTGTATTTACTTCATGTACTGAATTTTTTAAAAACCTTTTTTGCGATTCAACTAAATCACTTAAGGCTTTTGTTTGTTCATCTACTTTATCTTCTAAGTGTTTATTTAAGCCTTCAAGCATTTGATTTTTATCTTTTATATTATGCATTGCATCATAGGCATAGTTTGCAATTACTTTGAACTCTCCAAATATAAGTCTATTTTGACTTATTCTAGTATCTGACTTTTGTGTTTCTTTTAAATATTTACCTATCTCTTTTACATCATTAACAATTAAAATTGTGGCATTTTTATAAATAAAAATTGAGTAAAGAACTAACATAATAGTTAGTGATAGTATTTGTAGAATGTAGTTTGAGATTTTTTCATCATGCTCTTTCTTTTTTTCATTAATAAGTGCATCAATTTCATCTAAATATATACCTTTTCCTATTGTCCAGTTCCAAGGTTTATATGATAAAGCATAAGAAATTTTAAGAGCTTCATCTTTTAATTTTGGTTTATACCAGATATATTTTACAAAGCCACCATCTTTTTTCTTTGAAATATCAATTAACTCTTTTATAACTCTTTTACCTGTTGGGTCTTTAAATTCATAAAGGTTTTTCCCTATATTACTACTTGAAATAGGGTAGTAAAGTGAAGTTCCTTTAAAGTCATATATAAAAAGATAGTCATCAATGCTATTTTTATCTCTCATCATTTCTATAGCATTTAAAATATCATCTTGTATTTCTTTCTCACTTTTTTTATTTTTATATTTGTTGTGATAATAGTCTATAAATTTAAGTGTTTTTTTTATGTCAGATTGAATAAGGTCTTTTTGCTTTGAAAAGTAATCATTCTTCATAATTTGAATTTTTTCATTAAAATCATCAAAAGCATTGTCAATAATAATAAATGTAAAAGATGAAGTTAAAAAGATAATGAAAACAATACTATAAAGAATTAAGTGGTATAAAGATTTAGCTCTTATCATTAATTTTAATATTCCTCAATTTAAATAACAAAAAAGGATAGCTAAATAATAATAAATATTTTATAAAATAGTGTATGAATTGTGTAAATAAGAAGTGGCGCGGTTGACGAGACTCGAACTCGCGACCTCCTGCGTGACAGGCAGGCATTCTAACCAACTAAACTACAACCGCACAACTTAAAAATGGTGGTCGATAGTGGACTCGAACCACTGACATCTACCTTGTAAGGGTAGCGCTCTACCAACTGAGCTAATCGACCAAAGTGATGGTGACCCCTAGGAGACTCGAACTCCTGTGGCATGGATGAAAACCATGAATCCTAACCGCTAGATGAAGGGGCCAACACAATAAAATTTTAAATAACTGGTGACCCGTGAAGGATTCGAACCTTCGGCCACCTCCTTAAAAGGGAGATGCTCTACCAGCTGAGCTAACGGGTCATTTTACCATTTTTTGAATCGTTGTTCTCAAAATGGACTGGAATTATAATAGGTTTTTTTTTATTTGTCAAGGGTTTTTAGAAAAAATTTTGAAATTTTTTCTAAACTTTTCTCTGCTGCTTTATTTTGAACTTCATTTCTAGAACCTAAAAAGTGACAAATTTCAATATCTTTACCTTCATTAATTCCCATAATACCGATTACTACTGTACCAACTGGTTTGTTTTTTGTTCCGCCATCAGGTCCAGCGACTCCACTTACTGCAATGGCATAGTCTGCATCAAACTTTTTAATGACACCTTCTAACATCTCTTCAACGACTTGAACACTAACAGCACCAAACTTTTCTAAAGTTTCTACTTTTACATTTAATTCTTGAGATTTTATTTTATTTGAGTATGAAACAATTGCACCATTGAATATATTTGAGGAACCTGCTATTTCAGTTATTTTTGAAGCTATAAGTCCACCTGTGCAACTTTCAGCTGTTGTAATAGTCTTTTTATGAAGTTTAAGCAGGTTTTGCAGTTCCTGCATATCTTTTTGAGTAAACATTGTATTTATATACTATTATATATGTATATATTAAAGAAAACTAATAGGAAAATCCTATTAGTTTTCTCTTTCTGTTAATTCGTCTAAGAATTTATCTTCATCAAATGTTAGATTTAAATAATCTGCAACAATTTTGATATCTCTTTCTGCATTTCCTAAACAAGATGTAGCACCAGGACTTGGAGTCATATTAAATAAGATTCCTCCACCTGGGTTAATTGAAGCTTCACCTAACATAAGTTTTTGTTCTTTTTTATCAAGTACTTGTGGTCTTACTCCACCAAAGCCTTTTGCATACTCAATATCTTCTGTACTTAAAGAAGGAACAATTTTTTGTGCATCTTTAACAAAAAGACCTTTATTGATTCCTGGAACTTCAAATAAGAAGTTTCTAAATACATAATTTCTAATTTCAGAGTCTTTTAATAAATCCCAGAAAATTTTAATAGTATCTCCACCAATGTTCATTGTTTTTAAACATTCTAAGAAAGATTTACCACCTTTATATCTTTCAAGTACTGCAAGTGCAAGGGCAGTTGGTCCAAATCTAGTTTTTCCATCACAAAGAATATCTGGGTCTCCATGAAGTGCTGCAAATGGAAGTTTTGGATTTTGTACCATGTAAACTTTTCCATTTAAGTATTTATCATTAGTAATATAGAAAGATCCCGCCATAGAAAGTGAACCCATGTGTTTTCCATATCCCATTTTATGTGCAAGGTGTAATGAGTGAGCACCTGCATTTACTACAACAAAGTCAGCAGTATAAACTGAACCACTTGTTGTTGTAATTTTATATATATCACCTACTTTTTCAATTTCATCTACTCTAGCGTTGAAATAAACGTCAGTTTCAACACCTTCTTGTTCTTGTGCTGCTTTAACTAATTCTTTAGTCATTTCTCCAAAATCAACAGTTGTGTACTCACTTTGAGTTCCCATTGCTAAAATTGGTTCTGGTCTATCTTTTGTTCTTTCTTTATCTGCATATACTAATAAAGGTTCTTTTTCTCTTAAATCTTCTTTATCCCATAATTCTAAGTAAGGGAATAGTTCTTTAAATTCTTCATATCTATTTTTTATAAATTCAACTTCTTTTTCACCTACACCTAAAGCCATCTTTTGATGAGCAAACATGATTTTATCTTGAAGTCCATATTGTAAACAGAACTTTTCAATCATTTTTGCAGTTCTTTTTGTGATTTTTGCTTTATCTAAAGTATAATTAGTTTCAATATCTCCTACGTGGATAGTTTGAGAGTTACTAGTTCCTTTAGAGTTTAATGTTGCTAAATCTTCATACTTTTCTAGCATACATACACTTTTTGCATCTGTATATCTAGCGATTTCATAAAAAAGTGCAGCACCAGAAATTCCACCACCTACAATTGCAACTTGATAATGTTTTGTACTCATATTTATTTATTCCTATCATAGTTAATTTTTGCAAAAATTTTAACACATTTAACTTCAGTTTATATTATAATTTTTAGCAAAGAGACTTTTCTTAAAGAAAATATGCGTAATAGTAACATTTTATTGATTTTTCTTCAATTTATTTTATACTCAAAATATGTACAAGTGATATAAAATATATGTTTTTTGTTTAATAAATTTTTTATATGTACATTTTTTGTACAAAAAATATCTTTTCATATTTATAAGTCTATATTATAAAAATAAATCTTATTGATTTTTGTAAAATTTTTAACTTAGTCAAAATTAAATATCCTTTAGATATAATCTGCGATTTATACAAAGATAATAGAAATTGAGTTAAAAGGCTACAAAGATGGATTATAAAGAGAGTTTACTTTTACCAAATACAAAGTTTCCTATGAGAGGTAACTTACCACAAAACGAACCAAAAAAATATAAACTTTGGGATGAATCTAAAGTTTATGAAAAAATGAAGAAAAATAGAAAAGATGCACCTTCATTTACTTTACATGATGGACCACCATATGCAAATGGGCATATTCATATAGGACATGCATTAAATAAAATATTAAAAGACATTATTGTTAAGTACCATTATTTTGATGGAAAATCAGTTAGATATGTTCCAGGTTGGGATTGTCATGGTCTACCAATTGAACAAAAAGTTGAAGAAAAAATTGGAAGCACAAAGAAAAAAGAACTACCAAAGTCAAAAATAAGAGAACTTTGTAGAGAACATGCTGCAAGATTTATTGATATTCAAAGAGATGAGTTTAAAAAACTTGGTGTAATAGGGGATTGGGATAATCCTTATTTAACTATGGATTTTAAATTTGAAGCAAATATTTATAGAGAACTTTGCGCAATTGCAAGTCAAGGTTTATTAGTTCAAAGATCTAAGCCAGTTTATTGGTCATGGGCAGCTCAAACTGCATTAGCTGAAGCAGAAGTTGAGTATGAAGATAAAACATCTGCTTCTATTTATGTTGCATTTAAACATGAAAAATTAGATGCAAGTTTAATTATTTGGACAACTACACCATGGACATTGCCAGCTAATACAGGTATCTCTTTAAATGGTGAAGAAGAGTATGTTTTAACAAGTGATAAATTTATTGTTGCAAAAAAATTATATAACTCTTTAATTGAAGAAGAAGTTATCAAAGGTGATATTGTAGATTCTATTAATCCAAAAGATTTAGAAAACTCTCACGCTATTAATCCATTAAATGGAAGAGAATCTAAAATTATCCTTGGTGAACACGTTGAAATGGATGCTGGTACAGGTGCAGTTCATACAGCAGGTGGACATGGTGAAGATGACTACAAAGTTAGTTTAAGATATGGACTTGATGTTATTATGCCTGTTGATGCATATGGTAAATATGATGAGACAATTGTAAGAGAAAAATTATTCCATGATACAGATAAATATTTAGGTGTACATGTATTTAAAGCAAATGAGTTAATTTTAGAAGATTTAGGTGATGCATTATTAAAACATACAGATATAAGACACTCTTATCCTCATTGTTGGAGAACTCATAAACCAATTATCTTTAGAGCAACAAAACAATGGTTTATTTCAATTGATGATGAGTATGGAGAAAAAAATAAAACTCTTAGAGAAAATGCACTTGAAGTAGTTGAAAATCTTACTTTCTATCCAGAGTGGGGAAGAAATAGATTAAGATCTATGCTTGATGGAAGACCTGATTGGTGTATCTCTAGACAAAGAGATTGGGGTGTGCCTATTGCATTCTTTAGAAATAAAAAGACTGATGAAATAATCTTTGATGAAAAAGTTCTTAACTTTACAGCAATGATTTTTGAGCAAAAAGGTTGTGATGCTTGGTATGATTTACCAATTGAAGAATTATTATATCCAGGAAGTGGATTAAATCCAGAAGATTTAGAAAAAACTATGGATATTTTAGATGTATGGTTTGATTCAGGTTCTACTCAAAATGCTGTATTAAGATCTAGAAATTATGATGCTGGAACATTCCCTGCTGATATGTATTTAGAAGGAAGTGACCAACATAGAGGTTGGTTCCAATCTTCACTTTTAACAACACTTGCTTCAAGTGAAGTTGCACCTTATAAGTCGATTTTAACACATGGATTCACTATGGATGAAAAAGGTGAAAAAATGTCTAAATCTAAAGGAAATGTTGTTGACCCTGCAAAAGTTATGAAGCAATATGGTTCTGAGATTTTAAGACTTTGGGTTGCAATGAGTGATTATCAAAATGACCAAAAGATTTCAGATAATATTTTAAAGCAAAATGCAGAACTTTATAGAAAAATTAGAAATACAGCAAGATTCCTTTTAGCAAATATTGATGATTTAGATGCAATTGTTGATGTTGAAAAAATGGGTAGCTTAGATACATGGATTTTAAGTAAAGCAAAGAAAGTATTTGATCAAATAGATGAAGCATTTTCTGTTTATGAGTTCTCAAGAGGACTTAATAGATTAAACAACTTCTTAGTAGTTGATTTATCAGGTATTTATTTAGATGTTTGTAAAGATAGACTATATTGCGATGATAAAAATGATATTCATAGAAGAAGTTCTCAAAGTGCAATGGCAATTATTGCTAAAAAATTAATTTCAACTCTTTCTTGTATTTTAACTTATACAATGGATGAGTTATTAGAGTTTGCACCAGAAGTAATTAAAGGTGAAACTAATGATATCTTTGATTTTGAAAAACAAATATTACCAACAGTTGAAAGTAAACTTAATGAAGAAGTTTTATTAAAAGCAAAAGAAAAGTTTTCTGAAGCAATTGATACACTTAAAAAAGATAAAACTATTAAGTCAACACTTGAACTTCAAATAGTTACTTCTTGTGAAGATGTTTTATCATTAGGACAAGCAGAAGCTAGTGACTGGTTCTTAGTAAGTGATGTTACAAGTGAAGCTTCATCAACTGAAGAATTAGCAAGTTTTGAAGTAGATGATATTAAATTTACTGTTTCAAAAGCAACACTAGAAAAATGTCCTAGATGTTGGAAGTTTACATCTGTAGATGAAGAAACACTTTGTTCTAGATGTGAAAGTGTGTTGAATTAATGTTTGAATCTGAAGTAACATTGAACTTTATATTCTCTACAATAGCAGTAGTTTTATTAGTTACTGCTATTGGAGTTGTTTATGTTAATAAAAAGAGTAAAAAAGGTTAATAAATTATGATGCCATTTTCAGATGAGGATTTAAGACCACCAGTAAGCAATATTATAGAAACTAAAGTTTCGCCAATGTTAGCACGGGATGGTGGAGCAATAGAATTATTAGATATTATTGATGGAAGGGTATTTGTACAATTACAAGGTGCCTGTGTTGGATGTAGCGCAAGTTCTAGTACTCTAAAATTCATTGTTGAAAAAGAGTTAAAAGCTGCAATACATCCAGAACTACAAATAGTAAATGTACCACAAGGTATGGAAAATAATTTACAGGAGCTTTAATGATAAATGAGAATAGATTATTCAATGAGGCTAATAGATATTTTTTAGATAAAAAGTTTGAAAAAGCCTTATTTATATATTCACAACTATCATCAAATTTTCCAACAAATAAAGAGTATAAAATCTATGCTCTTTTTTGTGATATCGCAAGTGAAGATGAACAAAAAGCAATGTCTTTATATGACTACTTCTCTGTAGCCAAAGATGAAAACTTAGAAGAAGCAATAGCATATGTAGAAGATGTAATAAATGCATATGATGGTGATATGGATAAAATGATGGACATTTTACAAGAATTAAGTTCATCAACTATTGATTCATTAGATGCTATTAAATATGAAGATTTTAAAAGACTTATTGATTCAAGGGGTTCTTTTAAAGTAGCTTTTGAAGATATTATGTTTTCTACAAAAGTTGCCATTGAATCAAAAGAAGATTTTTTTGATTTTGTTGATAAACTAATAGAAAATGATTTTAATAGTACAGCTTATTCATACCTAGATGGATTTAATGACTATTTTTCATATGATTCAAAAATAGAAGAGCTATATAAGAAATTAGAAGAGAAAAAACTTGCAACTAATCATAAATAATAAAATATATACTGACAACTCAAAAGAGGCAGTTTCTGGAACGGTTTTTGTACAATCAAAACAAAATGAAAAGTTTGTAGATGATGCAAAAGCTAATGGTTGCGAAAAAGTAATTAAAGCAACTGAACTTAAAGAACATTTTGATATGAGTTCTATAAAAGTAATTGGTATTACAGGAACAAATGGAAAAACAACAACAGCAGGAGCTATTTATTCTATTCTTTTAGACTTAGGATATAAAGTAGCACTTCAAGGTACAAGGGGCTTTTTTATAAATGATGAAAGAGTTGAAGAATATACTTTAACTACTCCTGTACAACTTGGAAATTTTGCTCATATTCAAAAAGCAATTGAAAATGAGTGTGAATTTTTTGTTATGGAAGTAAGTTCCCATGCAATTGAGCAAAAAAGAATTGAAGGTTTGGATTTTGAGCTTAAAATTCATACGAATATTACAAGAGATCATCTAGATTATCATAAAACAATAGAAGAGTATATCAATATTAAAAACTCTTTCTTTGATGATGATAGTAAAAAGCTAATAAACAAAGATGATAAAGTAGTTAAGTTTAATCCTACAAATACTTTAACATACTCTTTAGAAAATCCATCAACATATAAAGTAAATGCATACTCTTTTAAAAATGGAACTAATGTAATGTTCTCAAAAATAGAAGAGATGTATTCATATTCATCTTCTTTAATGGGAATATTTAATATCTATAATCTAACTGCTGCAATTGCAGCAGCTGATATGGTTACAGAAAAAAGTTTAGATGAGATTTGTGCTGTAGTTGAAAACTTTGCAGGGGTTAGTGGAAGAATGGAAACAATTAGTACAGACCCTTTTGTTATAGTTGATTTTGCCCATACTCCTGATGGAATGAAAGAGGTTTTTGAAAGCTTTAATCATAAAAACATAATTGCAGTATTTGGTGCAGGTGGAAATAGAGATAAAGATAAAAGAGCAATAATGGGACAAATGGCAGCAAACTTTGCTAAAACTATTATTGTTACTAGCGATAACCCAAGATTTGAAGACCCTGATTTAATTATTGAAGATATTTGTAAGGGAATTCAAAATAAAAATAATCTTTATGCTGAGGTTAATAGAAAAGAAGCTATTAAAAAAGGTATAGAATTAGCTAAAAAAGATAAAGATTCTGTACTTTTAATTTTAGGAAAAGGTGATGAACCTTATCAAATCATCTATGATCAAAAAATGCCTTTAAGTGATAAAGAAGAGGTTTTAAAACACTTAGGCTAAAAGTAGAAATTATCTACTTTTAGTTTGAAGTTCTTTTATTAATTTATTTGTATTTCTTATACTAATAAAAATAGTTGCAAAAAGAAGGATAAATGCAATTGCAATTGATATTGTAACTGCTTTACTTGATGAAATTGTTGCATTCATTCTTTTTGAATTATTGTTTTTCTTTACTTTTTTTTCTTCTTTAATAAATCCTTCTTTAGGAGGAATTCCTTCTTTTATAACAGTATGCCCTGGTCCTCCATCAAGTAAAACTTGATATTTTATTTTAGGAATTTTTATAGTTAACTCATTTGAGTCAGGTAGTCTTTTTTCAAAAAGTATTTCTCCTGAGTTTAGAGCTTGCAGTTTTACAAAAGCTCCAGCTGCACTTTCTCCTGTATTAAACATTCCTTCAACTGTAATTGTTCCATCATTATTATCAAATACATTTAATAGCAATGAGTGGGAATATAAAGTAGCAGGAACGAGAAAAATAAGTATTAATTTTACTATTTTATTCATTTTTTTCCTTTCATTTTCCAAAATTGTTTTGCTTCTTGTCTTTCTAAAGGAAGCTTTTTTGCAATATATATTAATAAAGCTCCAAATAAAATCAATCCTATATCTACCCCTAAAATATTGTCCATATTATTAAAAATTAATGTAGTAGGATGAAAACCTGAATTTATAAAATGCACAATGCTAGATAAGATAAATAAAATACCTCCTACGTATAAAAACTCTTTTGCTGCTTTATATGAGTTGATTCTATAAAAAGACCAAAAAAGAGTAAATAACCAGATATTATAGAAAATTCCTTTTTGCCATAAAACTCTATCTTGCAAATCAAAAGGCATTGTCCATTGAAGTACAAATAAAGTAGCAGTTGCAGGAATTACTCCTATCATTGAAGCTAAAGAAAATTTCCCAAGCCAATGATAAAATGTAATTTTACCGTCATATTTTTTTGCCTTTTTTTCTAAATAAAGCATTGTTCCAAAACCAATTGCAATAGCACATAAGGACATAATAATTGCTACAGCTATTCTTGAAAAGATATCAATACCAAATAAAAAGTGTAAAAAGAAAATTCCTTCAGATAAAAATACTGGCCAGACATTGTCAAGTACTTTTTTTTCTTTTATTAGTTCAGCAGTAACTGCACTAAATGTTAAACTTGGTTTATTAAATATTCCACCATTTAAAAATGGCTTATAAGGGTTATATCCAACAATTTCTACTTGTGCTGTTTTATCCTTCCAATTAATTAGTTTAACTTCTTTTAAATCTAATTGAGGGTTAATCTCCTTTGCTTTTTTTAGTAATTGATTTATTGGAAGCATTTTTTCATCTATATTTGCTTTCTTTATAGGTTTTGCTTGAGGAAATAAAACAGTGCCTACAACTGCATCTATAGCGTTTGCTTCTCCTTTAGATAAAATCTTTGACATTGGACCTGAACTAATTAAACCAACATTCATAACAGCACCACTAAGAGTAATTAAGAAAAAAGGAAGAAAAGCCCAAGTAAAAACTTGTACATGAATTTTTGAAAAGACTGCTTGTTGGGTTTTACCTTGATTTTTGAATTTCATTATTGTTATAAGAATAAGTCCAGTTATAATTAATACCATCGTTCCAACAGCAACAAAACCAAAAGATAATCTTCCTATTAGTTTTAAAGGTTGTCCATAATGAAGTTCATTTAAAAAATCAGCTAAATTACTTTGTTCTTTAGTTTCATTCTTTATCATTTCTTTAGTTAAAGGATTAAAAACAAGTGGCTTTGCAAATCTATGAGAGATTATAACAGCTGGGTCACCCATATTTCCTGGTAGCTTAATTAATAAATTGTTTTTAGGGTAATTAGGTGTTGCTAAAGCTTTGTTTATCATCTCATTATAATCAATTTTTGTGATATCAACTTTTTCAATATGTCGTGATGGCTTTTCCCATGTTTTAATATAGGGTAATAAAATAGCAAATACACCGAAAAAAATTGCGATATACATTATAATAGAAAAAGTCATCCCTGCTGCAATATGTATTCTAAATAGTCTTTGTTTAAATAGTTTTGATTTTGATTCTTCCATTTTGATACCTTAATATAAAATAATTAGTGTTATTGAGAAAATAGTTGTAGGTACAATAAATCTATATAAAGCTTGAAACCTTGAAATTGAAAGGGCAATCCATGTTGTAGCTAATGCCCAGGTAAAAGTATTAATCATAATAGATATAATTGCTGCTTCTTTTACTTCCATTGGAGCTACTAGTGCAAAGGTAGTCATTCCTAAGTAAGCAACAATAAATCCTCCAAATATAGAACAAAATATTCTAAAAAGACCTATTCTTTTACCATCTTTTTCAGGGATTATTAAATAGTTGTATATTTTTTTAAACATTGTTTACCTTTATTTCCCAAAGAGAAAACTCTTTGGAAAAATAATTAAAATTTGTAGCTAATTGTTGCCATAATAGTTCGTGGAGTACCTGCATATACTCTTGGAGAACTAATAGCTCCTTCAACATACTCTTCATCAGTTAGATTTTGTGCAGTTAAACTTGCTTTCCAGTTACCTTTTTTATATCCTACTGTTGCATTATAAATAATTTCAGAATCAAGTTTTAAATCATTTGAATTCGTTGTATATCTACTTCCTAAAAATCTAGCTCCCCCACCAATATATGTATTTGGTAAATTAAACGAACTTAAATGATAAGTTGTAAAAATATTTGCAGTATGTGTTGGAATATTTTTTAGTCTATTATTGTCATTGTCTAAATCTTTTGTTTTTGTATATCCATATGAAGCTACAATTGCTAAATTAGGTGTTATTTGACCTGCTAAATCAAATTCAATACCTTGTGATTGTTGTTTACCACTAGCTTTATAATAAGTATTTGGAGCAAGTCCTTGAACTAAAGGAACATTCTCTTTTTCAATTTTAAAGATTGCAGCAGTTAGATTCAACTTGTCATCTAAGAATTTTTGTTTAATACCTAATTCATATCCTTTTCCTTCTTCTGGGTCAAGAATATTGTCTTTTTCATCCATGTTTGTACTTGGGGTAAAAGATTCTGAGTAGTTGGTATAAATTGAGGTATTATCAGTAAGTTTATATACTAAACCTAATGAAGGAGTAGTGGCATCACTTTTCTGTCCATCTTTTGGTTTTGATTCACTATATCTTAATCCGGCATTAAAAATTAGATTTTCAGTTAAATGAATACTATCTTGTAAAAAAATACCCCAAGACTTGGTATATGTTTTATCTCCTGTCATATCTCTAGCTCCTGGATGATCAGATAAAGAAGTTAAATCTTCATAATCAGGATGGCTTAAATCAATAAAATATGGATTTGCAGGATCATAATGCATAAATGTTTGGCTATATGCTTTGTTATAATCAGCACCTAAAGAAATATTGTTCTTTACATTAAATATATTTAGCTCTTTGTTTAGAGTATATTGTAAAGCATGTTCTGAAAACTCTTGTTTTTGATAAGCATAAACTCTTTTTACTCTATTAGTAGTTTCATCATATGATTGTGGCATGTGAACATCACCATTTGTTCCAACATAATCAATATATCTATACTTAAAATTTGAATTCCATGTATCAAAATTGCTATTTAAATCAAAGCCTACTATTTTTTGAGTCTTTTTAAATTCCTCATCGGGATGTGAACTAAGATTTTCAACTGGTGCTATAAGGTCTCCTTTGCTATTTATAAAAGTACCAAAAGAAGAGGGTGTTTTTTCTCTTAAATATTCAGCCATAATAGAAAAGGTATGGTTATCATTTAAATCATATGCAAGAGTTGGTGCAATAAAAAATCTATTTATATCTGTATTTGAGTTAGTATAATCTTCTCCATGTTTAATACTTGTAACAACTCTATATCTAAGTGAAGCATCACTATTTATACCTCCACCAAAATCTGCATTAGTAGTATAAGCTGTATGTTCGTCAACTTTAAATTGAACTTCTGCATGGTCTTGTTTTTGTGGCTTCTTTTTTACAAGATTAACAATTCCTCCAGGGCTTGATTGTCCATATTGTAAAGAGCTTGGACCTTTTAATACTTCAAGTGATTGTAAATTATAAATTTCTTGATTTATAGTACTATTTGTAATTTTCATACTATCAATTAAAATTGGAACATTAGAAAATCCTCTCATTCCAATTTGAATACTTCTTCCATGACTATTGCCTTCATAAGTTGTATTCGAAGACATTTTAATAATATCTTCTAAACTTTGAGGTTGATAATCTTCAAGAAAATCTTCATTAAAAACTTGGATTGATTTAGCACTATCTTCTAGATCAATATTTGTTCTATTTATAGAAGGTTTATCAAAGCTTACATAGTTTGAAGCTTCTGAACCAACAACAGTAACTGTGTCTAATTTTTTTATTTCTTCTTTTTTTGTGTCCGCGAATAATGACGTACTAGCAAGTAGTAAGCTAGAAAGGTAGATTGATAGATTTTTTTTTGAAAAATAAAATCCCATTAATTTGCTCCTTGTAATAAGTAGCCGAATATTACTATTAATGATTATGATTATCAATATATTAAAGTCAAAAAAGGGAAAAATTTATCTATAAAGGGGAAAATTAATTGAATTGTTTTTTATATTTACTAGGAGTGATATTGAAATGTTCTTGAAAATTTTTACTAAAATTTCCTACATGTTTATATCCAACTCTTGAACAAACTTCTTTTACACTATGTTCTTCTTGCAATAATTTTTTTGCTACAGCTAGTCTTCTTTTTTGAAGCATTTCATAAACAGTCATTCCAAAATATTGTTTAAAGTCTTTTTTTAAATAACACTCGTTAATAGCAGATTTATAAGCAATCTCTTTTATAGTAAGGCTTTCATAATAGTAATTATTTATAAGTTCTTTTGCTTTTTCAAGTGAGTTTATAATAGTTTTATCTATATTATATGTTGCATTTATATTTGAAACAATTTTCTTTATAGTATATTCTATAAGATTTATTGTTTTTGATTCAAGATGTAAATCTGTTAATAGAAACTCATTTAAATCTTTATCTTTAAAAAACTTAAGTATCTCATTTTGTTCTGGGTCTATTTTTCCTCCAGTTAAAATTGAGTAACCCTTTTTATTGGCTTCTTTCATCTTTTCATTTAAGTTTACCAAGTCATGGGTTAGTTCTAAAAACAGAGCTTCTTTTATTCCTATATTTAAAGTACAATAGTGTTTGTCTTTTTTATATTCTATGTCAACAGTAAAATCATCAGATGAAAAACCTAGATAATATTCATCTTTTTTTACTGTATAACTTTTTCCATCTTTATAAAAGTGTGTTGTTTCATTTTCTAAATTAAAAATTAAAATAGCACCAGCAACATTGGATTTTAAAGTAGCTATAGTATCTTTTGTGAATTTTAAATTTGTTGTTGAGGTAGCTATACCACTTCCTGAGTCATACCAAGCAAAAGTTCCAATTCCAAATTCAGGTTTAAGATTGGAAGTAAAGTTTTCTCTTGAAAAAGGTTTTTTAACCTTTTTAATATCTTCCATTAAGTCAAGATAGTTGACTTTTTTAAAAGACTTCATTATTTACCTTCAGTAGTATAAAAACCTTTTATTATAATACCTTTATTGTCTTTTGAAGATTTTACATAATAATTTGTAGGAGTTACTACTGCATAATCATTTAAATTTTCTCTAATAAACGAAGCAGTCTCAATTACTCTTTGCCTTGAGAAACCTCTAATTAAATACTCTTTAACTCTATTTTGAACAGCTTTAGGTTGCTTATTAATATCATCTTTTATTTTATTAAATACAACATTATCTGCATTTGCAACTACTGCAATAATTTCAAGCCTTGTTAAATTTTTTGTATTTTTTACAAAATCAGTGATTTTTTGTTGACAAGTAGGTGTTAATAAAGAGCTATTAGCTTTAAAATCATAACACTTAACAACTTTTGCTTTTTGTGTATAGTAGAACTTTCTAAAGTTTTTATTATCTAAGTCAACAATTTTAGTCTCAACTTTTGTTACAACTTTCTCTTTTATTACTTCAACTTCTTTAGGTTCTATAACTTTTTTTATAATCACTTCTTTTTTTATCTTTGGTTCTACAGGTGGGACTACTTGTTTGTCTTTTTCAAGTAGTAAATAAATTATTGTTGATAGGGTAATAATTATGATTAGACATAAAGAATAAATAAGATAGTTTATAAACCTCATGTCATTTGTGTTTTTTATTTTTGGCTTTGCCTGCGGTGTAACTTTTGGAATTGAAAGTTCAGGGTTTATACTTTTGGCTTTTTTAGAACTAGAACTACTTTTTGGTTTTGTTTTATTAGTTTCATTAGGTTTTTCATTAGAGTTCTCTTTTAGTTTCTTTTCAATACCCTCTTGTGATATAGTTTGACTTAATACTTCTTTTAATTTTTCTGTATTGTTTTTTTCCAAAAAGTCCCTTTACTCTCTATTTTTCATATAAATTAGCATAATTAAAGATATGATAGCTAAAAATAATGGATAGAAAAATAAATAGTTTTTTAATATTATCTTATTATTTTCTATTTTACTTTTTTCAAGCTTATTAATTTCTTCATAGATTTCATTTAATTTTTCTTTTGAGTTTGCATTAAATGATTTTCCATTTGTTTGTGTAGCTATTTGATTTAAAATAATTTTATTTGAATTTGCAATACTAATAGTATAAACCTTAATTGCATATTTATTTAAAAGTTTTAATGCAACTTCTAAAGGAATAGTACTAGAGTTGTCTGCTCCATCACTTAATAAAATTATTACTTTTGATTTTGCTTTAGAGGATTTCAAAATATTTGTTGAGGAAACAAGAGAATCTATAAGTGCAGTTTTATCTCCTACTACACCTACATCTAAATAATCAATTATTTCTAATTGGGCATTTTTATCAAAACTAAGAGGAGTTGCCATCATAACAGATGTTCCAAAAACTACAATTGAAATATTGTCATTTACTCTTTTAGGAATAAACTCTTTTACAATATCTTTTACAACAGTAAATCTACTCTCCATTGGATTTAATGGATTAAAACCAAGCTCTTTCATAGAACCACTTGTATCTAAACTTAGAACTATATCAATACCATCATTTTTAATAAGTTGGGTTTTTAGTTCTGTATAGGGTGATGCAAGTGCAACTACTAATCCAACAATAGATAAATATTTTAATACAGCCTGAAAAATATTTGTACTTATTTGATTTTTAACAAAAATATTTAAGTGTGGAACAATATATGTTGGAGTTTTTGCTTTACAAAAAAGTGAGCAAAAAACAAAAAGTAAAATCAATAATAAAAGATATGGATATTCAAATTTTATTGAAAGTAAATAATCAAACATCTACACTGTCCATAAATCTAGAAAATAGTATTTTAATATCTTCATCTATTTGTTTTACATCTTTTTTATATTTATATTTTTCAAGTTCATCAATTAACTCTTCTGCTAATTTTTTTTCTCTTTGAGAAACTGCTAATAGTCTTGAATATTTTGTTATTGTATATGCAGTTTTTTTAGAATCTTCAAAATCTATTTCTTCTAAAATCTTATAGTAATCTTTTCTAAAATCTTTTTTTCTATTTCTGATTATCTTGTATATTAAAAAAAGCAGTAAAAACACTAGAAAAACAGCAACACTTATAAGTAAAATATAAATATAAATAGAAAAATCAGGTATATCAACTAAAGATTTAATATCATGAATTTTAATATTTTCCATCATTGCATTAGCCTTAATAGTTTTGCTAAAGGTTCTTCATGAGTGTATATTTTGATAGACTTTATAGCACATTTTTGAAGATGCTCAAAAAATAAGTGATCATTTTGTTTTACTTCTTGTTTATATTTTTCTATGAGTGAATTATTAATATTACCATTAAAATTATAGTTTGTTGTTGGATCTATAAGATTTACATTTCCTAAGACTTCAGGAGATTCTTCAAATTTATCCCTTACTATTATTACAACAACTTCATGTTTTCTACTAAGAACTTTTAAATCTAAATTTTTAATATCAAAAAAGTCTCCTATTAAAAAAATGGTTGATTTTTTTTTAATTTTTAATAAAAGTTCATCTATTATATTTTTAAAGTTTTGATGTTTTCCCATACTATTGTAGTTAAAAATCTCTTCAGCCATTTTATTTACAGCAAAATGTCTTTTTGATTTTTTAGTACAAAGGTTCACTTTTTCATTTGCAATATAAGAAGTAAAAGGGTCACTTTGCTTAATACAAGAGTAAGCTAATATTGTAGATATTTCAGTAATAAGTTCTTGTTTAAACTTTTTTGTTCCAAAATGAACAGAACCAGATAAAATAGGAACTATTGAAATATTTAATTCCCTTTGAGCATGAAATACTTTTACATAAGGCTTTTTAAACTTGGCACTAATTACCCAGTCTATATTTTTGATATCTTCTCCATATTCATACTCTTTTAATTCTAAAAAGTCATAACCTTCACCTTTTAGTAAGCTTGAGTTATTTCCTATATTTTCTGAAAAGATTTGTCTTCTTGTTTTGATTAATATTTTTTTTAAAGAGTGATTCATTTATGGGATTTGTATTTTTTCCATTATTTTTTGAATTAACTCATCTGTTGAGATTTGCATTGCTTCTGCCTCATAGGATAAAATAATTCTGTGTCTTAAAATATTTTTTACTACAAGAGCAATATCAACAGGGCTTACAAAATCATTTCCTCTAATAAATGCCATTGCTTTTACTGCTTTAAACATATCAATAGTTGCCCTTGGACTTGCTCCAAATTGAATATAATCAGCTATATCTTCTAAATCATACTCTTTAGGTTCTCTTGTTGCACAAACAATATCTACTATATATTTTTCTAATTCCTCATCAATATGAATATTTGAAACCTCTTTTTTAATCTCTTCAAGAGTTTCTTTATCTAATATCTTATTTAGTTCAATATTTTCACCTGAAGTTACTTTTTTCGCTATTTCAAACTCTTCTTGCTTTGTGTTATACCCAACTACAATTTTAAACATAAATCTATCTAGTTGAGCTTCTGGAAGTGTATAAGCACCTTCTTGCTCAATTGGGTTTTGAGTTGCAAGAACTAAAAAAGGAGAATCAATTTTAAAACTATCTTCTGCAATTGTTACTTGTCTTTCTTGCATCACCTCAAGTAATGCTGATTGAACTTTTGCAGGAGCTCTATTTATCTCATCAGCAAGTAAAAGGTTTGTAAAAACAGGACCTTTTTTTATTTTAAATTCACTTGTTTTCATATCATAAATTTGTGCACCAATGATATCACTTGGAAGTAAGTCAGGAGTAAATTGAACTCTTTTAAAGTTTAAGCTAATAATATCTGCTAAAGTTTTAACAGTAGTTGTTTTAGCAAGACCTGGAACACCTTCTAAAAGAATATGACCATTTGTAAAAAGACCTATTAATAAGGCATCAATCATTTCACTTTGACCTACAATAACTTTTGAAAGTTCTTCTTTTACACTTAATACTTTATTTTGTAAACTCAATTATATTTTCCTTCAATTTGATAGTGCAATTTTAACAGATGAATTTAAAACTCAATCTTAAAAACAGCTCCTTTTTCATATGAATATGTTATTTGTCCATCTAATTGAAATTTTGAGATAGAGTTTATAAGTTTTAAACCTAATGTTTCAGAAGTTTCTAAATCTATTTGTTTGCTTAATCCTTTACCATTATCTTTATGTATTAAAAGAAGAGTGCCTTTTTCTGTTTTTTTCATGGAAATTTCTAATTTAGGTTTAGGATTATCTTTAAAAGCATATTTAAAAGAGTTTGTAATAAGTTCATTTAAAATCAAAGCACAAGGCATAGCTATTTCTATATTTAAAACTATCTTTTCAATATCTATTTTATATTCTACTTTTTTTTCAATATCATAGGTATAAGATATATCCTCAAGTAAGTTTTCTACATACTCTTTAAAGCAAATAGAGTTTAAATTTGAAGATTCGTAAAGTTTTCTATGAAGTAGTTCCATTGTATAAATTCTTTCTTGGATATCATTTAAAATTGTTTGAGTATTTTTATCTTTTATTTTATTTTCTTGAAGTTTTATTAAGCTTATTGTTAATGCAAGATTATTTTTTACTCTATGATGAATCTCTTTTAATAATATCTCTTTTTCAAGTAAAGAGTTCTGAAGTTCTTTAGTTTTTTCTTCTACTTTTGTATCTAAAATTTTTATATTTTCTTCAAATGAGTTTAGCATACTATCAAAGGCACGACCAAGGTTCCCAATATCATCATTACCACTTACTAAAGAGCGAATCTTTTTATTACCTTTATTTACTTCTTTTGCTGTATATGTCAGAGTGTTTATTGTTTTAAATAATCTTTTAAAAAGAAAAAAAGCTAATAATAAAGCTAATATTAGTGCGATAAAAGTAGCAGGAAGAATTTTCTTTAATGTGGAATCAACATTTTTTAATAAATCTTCTTTATATACAGTTTTGATTAATAAAAGAGTGTAGTTTTTATATTTATCTCCATATAAATCTCTTACCCATGAAATAGCAGCTTTATTTTTATGTTTGTGTTCTACAAAGTTTTTTTTACTAGCTTGCATTATTTGTTTTGCAGTTAAATTTCCTGTGAAAATATTTGAAACATTAGAAATATTGCTTATTGTGTATTTTTTTTCTTTTTTACTTTTCTTTTTTTGAAATAGTGGCTCAGAATCATCTTCTAAATATTTTGAATTAAGCCAAAATAAATATGTTTTACCTTTGTGTAAGTTTGCAGTTGTATCAAAAGTTTTCTGCACATATTTTTTGATTTTCTTTTCAAAATCTTCATGATTTGGATTTAAGTCTTCTTCTGTACAAAAAACACTAAAAATATAATTTTTGATTTTGCTTGAATATGAATAATATTTTATATGACTACTATATGTTCTATCTAAATATTTTGTATTATATTTTTGCCAAGTATCAAAGCTTTTGATTTTATGTTCTTTGTAGATAAATGAATTTTGGTTTGTAAAAACATCTTTTTTATATTTTATTGAAAAATAGTAATTATTCAGCTTTTTATTTTTTTTAAGAGTCATTTTTATTTCATTAAAATCTAAGTTTGAGTTTATAATCTTATTTTTTAATTTTTCAATTTCATTTTCAATATCTTTTTTTATAAGTTCTGTTTCAAGTTCACTTTGAATAACAATTGCTTCTCCTGCAAGTTTAATTTGTTCTTGGGTTATTGATAAAACTTTTTCTATTTCATTAATAGTTTTTTCATAAGCTTCTTTTTGCATTTTTGGAATAATAAGAGCCAAGAGTATGGAAATTAGAATCAATGCAAGTAAAAAAAGAGAAGCTGAAATTTTTGCATTAAAAGATAAATGTTTAAAAGTTAAAACTTTTGTCATCTAACTTTTAACCTTAAGTTTATATCCATGTTCATACATATTTTCAAAAAGATTTGTTCCAAGTTTTATTTTTAGTCTATAAATCAAAGTTCTTAGTTTTCCTAAATCATAAATGTCCTCTCTCCAAATATATGAAGAGATAATTTGAAAACTTATGATTTCACCAGGGCTTTGACTAAGTATGTAAAAAAGTTTTTTTTCATTTTTTGTTAATTTTATTTTTTCATTGTTTTTATAAAGTTCACTATTTGCATAATCATATTTTAAATCATCCTCTAAAAATAGAAAATTTTTCTCTTCTTTTTGAAGATATTTTCTATTTGTAAAAAAATATTTATGTTTGTGTATTGCCATATTAATAGCTGCTTTTAATTCTGCATCTTTACAAGGTTTTATTAAATATCCATATGGCTCACAACAAAGGGCTTCTTTAATAGTCTTATCATTTGAATAAGATGTTAAAAAAATAATTGGAATTTTAAATCTTTTCCAAATCATATTTGCAACATCAATTCCTGTTTGTTTTGATTTTAGATTTATATCCATTAAAACTAAGTCAGGAAATCTATTTTGAACATGAGTTATAGCTTTATTTGGATCTTTTTCTATTCCTGTAACATTAAATCCCATATTTAAAAGACTTTGTTCTATAGCCATTGCTAAAACGATTTCATCTTCTACAATCATTATATCAATTTCATTTATATTTAATTTTATATTAGGTAAATTTCCCATCGCTACTCCATTAATATAAGAATGATACTAATTATCAATTTAATAAATCTTTAATTTATCTCAAAAAATTCAATAATGTGATTATTTTGTGATTATATATGAGTATGATTCTCAATATTAAGATTAAAAGGAAGTAAATGAAAAATTATACTAGATATTTTTCTTCGTTATCATTGGCAACATGCTTGGCTTTAACAAATGCAGTTGCAAATGAAAAAGATACAAATAGCTTAGGAGAAGTTTCAATTATTGAAACAACAATTGATTCACATGTAAAAAGTATTACTTCTAAAAAGCTAGAAAATCTTCAAGCAAGTGATATTAAAGATATTTTAAAATCTATGCCAAGTGTTGTAGTAGATGGAAATGCTAGATATTCTCAAAAAGTTTATGTAAGAGGTTTAGAGGATAAATCTTCAAATATTACAATTGATGGTGCAAGAATCTCAGGACAACTTTTTCATCATTCAGGGGATCAAACTATTGATGCGCAAATGTTAAAAATAGGTTCAATAGAACTTGGACCAAACTCTGCTTTAAGTGGACCAGGGGTTATAAATGGGTCTTTTGTTTATGAAACTAAAGACCCAAGTGATTATTTACAAGAGGATGAAACTTTTGGTGGACAAGTTGGAGCTTCATATCAAAGTGCTTATGGAAGAAAAGGTTTTGATGTAGCAGTTTTTTCTAAGGTTAATGATAAATTAGAATTTGTTGGAATAGGTAATATTTCCGATGATAATAAACTTGAAATTCCAGGGGTGGAAGATATTGAATCAAAAGAGAGCACTTTAAAAAGTGGTTTAGTAAAATTAATTTTTAAACCAAATAATGAAAATATTTTTAAACTATCTTATAATAAATATGAAGATGGTGGAGATAGACAATTAGCAGGGGAGAAAGTGGGTAGTAATTCACCTACTGTTGATCCACATAATGAAATTTCAAGGGATTCATACTCTTTAAATTATAATTATAATCCTAAAAGTGATTTAGTAAATCTTGAAGCAAAAGTTTATAAAACAACTCAATCTTTAGAAATAGAAGGTGATAATAATATCGATGGTGCATATTGGTTATGGGAAAAAGGTGTAAATCAAATAACAGATGAACCAACAATGAATTTTGAAAATAGATCAAAAGGAATTGATTTAAGAAATACTACATTTTTATCTAATCATAAAATTACATATGGTGCAAGTTATGATAATGATGAACAAGAAGCAATTGCAGATGGTTTAGCAAGATATGTTACAGGACCAAAAGCTGGACAAACAGTTGACCTATCAGTTTCAGGAGGAGAAACAAAAGAGTATGCCTTATATTTAGAGGATGAAATACAATTAGATAAATTTCTTTTAACTTTTGGTGCCAGATATGATGTTCATAAATTAAGTGGTGTTTATTCAGGGAGAAACTCTCAAGTATCTCCTAAATTTAAAGGTGAATATCAAGTAACAGATAATTTAAAATTAAGAACTGGTTATGGAAGAATTTTTAAAGGTCCTTCTTTGGGAGAAACTATGCTTCTTGTATATGGTGTTTCAAAAAATACTCATCATGCCCAAGCACAAACTGGTAATAACTTTGAACTTGGATTTGATTATGACTTATCAAATATTTTAGGAGCAGATAACTCAAGTTTTGGCTTTACAGCATATAAGTATAATGTTGATAATTATATGCATCCAACTAAAAACTTAAAATTAACAAATCAAAATGACATAAAAATCTGGGGTATCGAGTCTGTATTTAGATATACAAAAGATGATTTATCTTTAAGTTTAAGTCATACTTATACTGATGGTGAAGCAGAAGACCTAGCAACAGGTGAAAAGTATGATCACTTCACAAGCAATATCCATACTTTTAAAGTTGATGCAGATTATGAAGTAAATGAACAACTATATTTAAACTATAATGCAGAGTTTGTTCCTGGAAATAAAATAAAAAACTCTTTTCAAACAAAAAAAGAAAAAAGATCAGGATATGGAGTACATAACATAGCAACAACATATTCTCTGAAAACTTTAAAAGGTGCAAAGTTAAGTTTAGGAATTGATAATATCTTTGATAAAAAATATACTAGACATACAGCTTTTGGAGCATATTGGGGAGAACCTGATAGTGGTTCTTATGAAGTAGGAAGAAACTTTAAAGTTAAACTTTCTTATAAATTTTAGTAAAGGCAAGTTTTTACTTGCTTTTATTTTTTCATAGAAAAATAAATAAACAAAAAGCTAATTAAACTTAAATTAATCTAACCTTAGATAAAATCACGACTCTATTTTTAAAATAGAAACCTCACATGTGTCAATCCTGGTATGGGTTGTGACAAGTTAATTGTACTTGCCATTAAGGGGCACAGAGGCTAAACCCTAAAAAAATTAAAACAAGGAACAAAACATGGTTACTATGAAAGACCTATTAGAGTGTGGTGTACACTTCGGACACCAAACAAGAAGATGGAATCCAAAAATGAAAAAATTCATTTTCGGTGTTAGAAAGAATATTTATATTATTGACTTACAAAAAACGTTAAGATATTTCAGATATACATACAATGTAGTTAGAGATGCAGCAGCAGAAGGTCAAACAATGATTTTCGTTGGTACTAAAAAACAAGCTAGTGAAGCTGTTAAAAGAGCTGCAGAAAATTGTGGTATGCCATATGTTAACCACAGATGGTTAGGTGGTATGTTAACAAACTACGGAACAATTAAAAAATCTATTAGAAAATTAGAAGTTATTAAAAAGATGAGAGAAGAAGGACAATTAGACCTTCTAACTAAAAAAGAAGCATTAATGCTTACAAGAAAAGAAGAGAAGTTAGAATTATACCTTGGTGGTATCAAAGAAATGAACAAACTTCCTGATTTAATGTTTGTACTTGATGCAGTAAAAGAAAAAATTGCTATTAAAGAAGCTAGAAGACTTGGAATTAAAGTTGTAGCTCCATTAGATACTAACTGTGACCCTGATTTAGTTGATTTCCCAATTCCAGGAAACGATGATGCAATTAGATCAATTCAATTATTCTGCAACGAAATGGCAGAAGCAATTAATGAAGGTAAAGCTGCATTAGCTGACGAAGCTGGTGAAGAAGAAGCACCTGTATCTTCTGAAGAAGCTGCAGAGGTTGTTGCAGAAGCTGTTGCTGAGGGTGAAACTGAAGCAGTTGAAACTGAAGAAACTAAGGAAGCATAATTATGGCAGGAGCAACTCCAAAACTAATTAAAGAATTAAGAGAAAAATCTGGTGCAGGTATGCTTGATTGTAAAAAAGCATTAAATGAGTGTGATGGAAACATTGAAGAAGCACAAACTTGGTTAAGAGAACAAGGTCTTGCAAAAGCTGCTAAAAAATCAGGTAATGTTGCTGCTGAAGGTTTAGTATCTATCTTAGTTAATGAAGATAATACTAAAGCTACAATGACTGAACTTAACTCACAAACTGACTTCGTTGCTAAAAATGATCAGTTTATTGCGTTAACTAAGCAAATTACAACTCACGCACAAGTAAATAACTTAAATGATGCAGAAGCTTTAGCAGGATCTTCAATTGATGGTCAAGAGTTTACTACATTCTTAAATGAAAAAATTGCAGTTATCGGTGAAAACTTAGTTGCAAGAAAAGTTATCAATGTTGAAGGACCAGTTGTTAATGGTTATGTTCACATGGGTAAAGTTGGTGTTATTTTAGCTGCAAAATGTGATGATGCTGCAAAAGAAAAAACTGCTGAATTACTTAAAAAAGTTGCAATGCACGCAGCTTCTATGAAGCCAACAGTAATTTCTTATACAGATTTAGACCCAGCATTCATCGAATCTGAAAATAAAGCAATTATTGCTGATATTGAAAAAGAGAATGAAGAGTTAGTTAGACTTGGTAAACCTCTTAAAAACATTCCTCAGTTTGTTTCTAAACAACAATTAACTGAAGATGCAGTTGAAGCTGCAAGAAATGAAATGAAAGAAGAGTTAATCGCTCAAGGTAAACCTGAAAAAATTATTGACAACATTGTTGCTGGTAAAATTAACAGATGGATTGAAGATAACTCTCAATTAGATAAAACACATGCATTATTATCTCAAACTTATGTTATGGATGATTCAATGACTGTTGAAGAAGCTATTAAAGCTGTTGACGCATCAATTGAAATCGTTGAGTATGTAAGATTCGAGCTTGGTGAAGGTATCGAAAAGAAAGAAGAAGATTTCGCTGCTGAAGTAGCTGCTCAAATGGGTAACTAATTAGTATCTCACTAAATGATAATAAAGATGAAGTAATGGGTGAAAAAGTAGAAAACAATTCACCCATTGCTGAACAAAAACCTAACTTGCTTGACGCAAAAAATATTTCCCACGAATTTGATTATAAACTTTTTGAAAATATAACTTTCTCAATACAGCCAAAAGAATCAATCTCTATTATTGGTATGAGTGGAAGTGGAAAATCAACTTTACTTAATATTTTATCCTCTTTATTAACCCCTAAATCAGGTGAAATTATTTACAATAATAAAAATCTATATGATTTAAAGAAAAAAGAACTTTTAAATATAAGAAGAGAAGATTTTGGTATAATATTTCAAGCGCATTATTTGTTTCGTGGTTTTTCTGCAAGTGATAATTTAAAAATAGCTACACTACTAAGTGGAAATGATGTAGACCAAGAGCTTTTAAAAAAGCTAAATATTGAGTTTGTATTAAAACAAAGTGTAGGAGAGTTAAGTGGGGGACAACAACAAAGACTCTCAATTGCAAGGGTTTTAACTAAAAAACCTAAAATTATATTTGCAGATGAACCAACTGGTAACTTAGATAAAGATACAGCTCAAATAGTTATGGACACGCTTTTTGAGTATATTAAAGAAAATAATGCTGCCTTAGTTTTAGTAACACATGAAAATGATTTAGCTAAGCAGTGTGATAAAGTATATAAACTAGAAAATCTTCAATTAAAGGAGTTGAAATAAAAATGAATTTGGTACTAATTACAAAAACTCCTATAATTGAAAAGATATTTAGATTAGTATGTAAGAAGTTAAATTTAACAATAAATGTTAAACAAAACTTATCCTTTGAAAAAGAAGAAATTGTAGATTTAATTATTGTTGATGAAGAGTATATTAATGATGATTTCAATAGTTTAAAGAGAAATACTAAAAAATTAGCTGCTATTACAAGTGAAGAACTTCCTTTTGAAAAATCAAGAGACTTTATAATAACTAGACCATTCTTACCAACAGTATTAGAAGAGCTACTTAAAGAGCAAGTAGAATACATAAAAGAAGATGATACTACAAAAGAAGATATTAGGAATGCTGCAAATGAAGAGGAAATAGTTTCAAATTATGTTGAATCTTTAGCCGATGATGTAGCTTATAATATAGAAGAAGAAAATGATGAATCAATTGTAAGTATTGCTTCTTTAAGAGATGGTGGAATATTAGATAATAGTGAATTAACTAAAATTACTGAAATTTTGCATGATGAAGAGATAGAACGAGAAGTTTTAGTTACAGAAAATGACTGGAAAGATATCAATGAAATCATTGATGATGCTTTAAGTGAAGTAAATGAATATGAGTTTGATTTAGGTGAAAATGATGGAAAAGATTCAAATACTCCAATAAAAGTATTATTGAATAACTACTCAATAGAAGAGTTAAAACCATTTTTACAAAAGTTCAATCAAAACGTAATTGATAGATTATCAAATGGCGAAGATATAGATGTTAGATTAAGTTTAAAGGTAGATAATTAATATGGATAAAAAAGGTGCTATTTTAATACTTTCAGGACCTAGTGGATGTGGAAAATCAACTCTTTTAAAAAAAGTATATGAACAAATAGATGATTACTATTTTTCAATTTCAACAACTACAAGAGACCCAAGAGAGGGTGAAAAAAATGGAGTTGATTATTTCTTTGTAAAAAAAGAAGAGTTTGAAGAAGATATTAAAAATGGTCAATTTTTAGAGTGGGCAGAAGTTCATGGAAATTATTATGGTACATCATTAAAACCTATTAAAAAAGCTTTAGTTGAGGGTAAACTTGTTATCTTTGATATTGATGTCCAAGGACATGAAATAGTAAGAAAAAAGCTTGATAACGTAGTAACTTCAGTATTTATTACAACACCTTCTTTAGATGAGTTAGAAGCAAGACTTAAAAATAGAAATACAGATTCTAGCACTGTTATTGCAAGAAGAATAGAGAATGCAAAACATGAAATAAAATCATTTCAAAAGTATGATTATTTTATTGAAAATGATAATTTAGAAAAAGCAAGCTCTGAATTAATTTCTATTGCTAAAATAGCAAGAATTAAATCAAAACTTTTTGAAAAAGAAGAATTAATTAAGAACTGGTTAGGTTACTAAGTCTTAATTAATCTCATCAAAGCTAAGTGGTGCATCAAAGTAGTACCCTTGGCAATAATCTACACCAATCTCTTTTATTTGTTTATAAATCTCTTCACTAGAAACAAACTCTGCAACTGTTGCAAAACCAAATCTCTTGGCAAATTCTGTAATTGTTTTTACAATGATTTTTTGATTTTCAGATGAATCAATATTTTTAATTAAACTTCCATCTATCTTTACATAAGAAATTTTTAGATTAACTAGCATATTAAAGTTTGAATATCCTGCTCCAAAGTCATCTACTCCCACATTACATCCATAAGATTTTACTCTCTCAATAAATTTAAATACTTCAGAGAAATCTGAAATTTCTTCAGACTCTAAAATCTCAAATTCTAAAAGATTTGCATACTCTTTATTCTCTTCAATAGTAGAGTAAATATAAGACATAGTATTTTCACTAGCAATATCTTCAAATGAAATATTAACAGCAACTCTTTTACCTTTTTTTATAATTAAATTAAAGGCTTCATTAATCATGATTTTGATGATATTTGGATAAAGTTTAGCTTTTTTTGCAATATCTAAAAATTTAAATGGAGATACAACTGTTCCATCTTCTTCTATGTATCTTACTAATGCTTCATATTTGTAAACTTCTTTTGTTTGAGTATTTACAATTGGTTGAAAATACCCTTTAAAGTTGTCATTTTTAACACCATTTTTAATTTTTTTAATCCATTTTATATTTTCTTCAAAAGATTCTTGAATATTAAATGAATCATCATAAATTAATATTGGTTCAAACTTTCTTCTAGCATAAGAAACAACTCTTTGCGCATATTTATAAGCATTTGAATTTTCACTTTTTGCAATACCAATTGTGATATTTAAATCAATCTCATGTTCATCAATATAAACAGGGTCTTCTTCAATATAGGTTTCAAACTCTTTACAAAGTTTATATAATTCTTGAATATCTCTATTAAAATCATTTGAAACAATTAAAAACTTATCTGCTTCAATTCTATATATTCTAAAGTCTTCTTTTTTGAAAAATTGCTTTAATGAGTCAGCAAACTCAATAAGAATTTTATCTCCGTTTGTTTCTCCAAATAAATCATTGATAGTTGAAAACTTATCAATATTTACCATTGCCATAAGACCTTGTTCTGATGTTTCAAGATCTTTTTTTAGTCTATTTCTATTTGGAAGATGAGTTAAGTTATCAACATATAAATCTTTTAGTTCATGATAAAGTAGAGATTGACTCATAAGCTGTAAGAGTTTTTTCATATCAATAGGTTTTAAAACATATTTGTCAACTCCTATATCAATTGCTTCAAGTAAATATTCAGTGTTTGAAAAAGCTGTTGCTACAATAATTGGAATATTTGGATTTATTTTTTTGATTTCTCTAATCATTTCAAGGCCATTCATAATAGGCATATTAACATCAGTGATAATAATATCTATTTCTGATTCATGTTCTTTAAAGAGTTCTAACCCTTGCGCTCCGTTTTCTGCAACAAGTTGTTTTTTAGTAAAGCCTTTTAAGATATTGAGTGTTATTTCTCTAAGTGCTGCTTCATCTTCAGCATAAAGAATTGTGATATTTTTTAAGATTGAGACATTTTCTATCATTAAGACTTACTCCATATATATTACGATATAATATAATACTATATATTAGATGAATATTATATGTAACCAATAAATAATATTATTTTAGGAATTTTAGTGTCTAAAACAAAGTGTAACCACTGCCATTTAGAGTTTGATGACAGTGTAATGATAAAAGAAAAAGATTTAAATTTTTGTTGTAAAGGTTGTCAAGGTGTTTATCATCTTTTAAAAGATGATGGATTAGACTCTTTTTATGACAAACTTGGAAATAAAACTATAAATCCTCCTATTGAAGTTGATGATGATATTAACAGATTTGATACAAAAAGTTTTGAAGAGATGTTTATTCATACAACTGAAGACGGCTTTAAACAAATCGATTTGATTATTGAAGGAATTCATTGTGCTGCATGTGTTTGGTTAAATGAAAAAGTTCTTTATGATACAGATGGGATTATTGGTGCAGATATTAACTTTACAAATAACAAAGCTAAAATAATTTGGGATGAGTCAACTGTTAAACTATCAGATATAATCAAAAAAATAAGAAGTATAGGCTATAACGCATATGCATATGATGCAAGTGTTGCAGATGAACAAGCTATAAAGTCAAAGAGAGATTACTTTATTCGTATGATGGTTGCAGTGTTTGCAAGTATGAATATTATGATGCTTTCTGTTGCAAAATATACAGGCTTTTTTACAGGAATGGATGAAGAAGTAAGAAGTTATGTTCATTTAGGTGAATTTATTCTAGCTACTCCTGTATTGTTTTATTCTGGCTGGATTTTCTTTCGTGGTGCTTATTATGGATTAAAAAACCGCATTTTAAATATGGACTTCTTAGTAAGTTCTGGTGCTACATTAACTTATATTTATTCACTGTTTATTCTTTTTGGAGCAAAAGGCGAAAGCTATTTTGACTCTGTTGCTATGATTATTACCTTTGTATTAGTTGGAAAATATCTAGAAGTCATTGGTAAAAAAAGTGCTGTTGATACTTTAGACAAAATTAAAGGAACACTTCCTTTAGAAGCTACAATTGTAGAAAATGGAATTAAAAAATCAATTCCTTTAAATAGTATCAAAGTAGGGGATATTATTGAATTAAGATCAGGTGAAAAAGTTTGTATTGATGGTTTTATTATTAGTGGAGAAGGAAACTTTGATGAATCTAGTTTAACAGGAGAGTCTTTACCTATTTATAAAAGACAAGGTGAAAAAGTATTTAGTGGAACAATAAATAGTGACAGTGTTATTAGATATGAAGCTAGTAAAACATATAAAGATTCTACTTTAAACTCTATTGTAACTTTATTGGAAGATTCTCTTAGTTCAAAACCAAAAATTGAACATAAGGCTAATGAAGTATCAAAAGGTTTTACAATTACAATTCTTTCTTTATCTGTACTTACTTTCTTAGTTTGGTATTTTTTAGGAATAGATTTAGGTTTTAATTATGATGGAACAAATCATTTTGAAAAATCTTTTATTGTCGCTATTTCTGTTATTGTTATTGCTTGTCCTTGTGCCTTAGCCCTTGCTACTCCAATTGCTAGTTTAGTTGGTATCTCTGAACTTGCTAAAAAAGGTTTACTTTTTAAAGAAGCAAAATATATAGAATCAATGGCAAAAGCAGATACTTTAGTTATGGATAAAACTGGAACTATTACAAAGGGTGAATTAAAAGTAAAAAAAATGAGACTTTTAGATGACAATATTCACAAACTAAATCTTTTATATTCTGTATTAGAAGCTTCAACTCATCCTGTTTCTATCTCTGTTAAGAAACATCTTGAAAAAGAGTTATCTTTAGAAACAAAAGAGATTTTTGATGTAAAACAAGTTGAAGCAAAGGGAATAAAAGCAAAATATAAAAATGTAGATGGAAAACTGTTTCATCTTATGGGTGGAAACATTGAACTTCTAAAAGACAGTGGAATTAATTATAAATTTGATTCAAACAATACTGTATATCTGTTCGCAATAAATAGAAAAGTTATTGCAACTTTTGAATTAGTAGATGAGATAAAAGAGGGTGCAAAAGAGCTTATTAATGATGCTTATTCAAATGGCTTAGATATTATTATGCTCACAGGGGATAATGAAAAAGTAGCCTCAAAAGTGGCATCAAAAGTAGGTATTAAAACTTTTGTAGCTGGAATTAATCCAATACAAAAAGCAGAATATATAAAACAATTAAAAGAAGCAGGAAAAACAGTTATCATGGCTGGAGATGGTATAAATGATTCTATTGCTTTAGCAAAATCAGATGTGGCTATTGCAATGGGTAATTCTTCTGATGTGACTATTTCTGTATCAGATGTTGTTTTATTAAATAACTCTTTAGAAAGTTTATTAAAAGCTTTTAAAATATCTAGAAGAACATATAAGTTTATAAAACAAAATTTAACACTTTCTTTGGTGTATAATGCTATAACTATTCCTTTAGCAATGGCAGGTTTTGTAATACCTTTAGTGGCAGCTTTATCTATGAGTTTAAGTTCACTTCTAGTAGTTGCAAACTCTATGAGAATAAAACAAAAATATTAATAGGAAAAAAGAATGATAAATGACACTTTATTAATGATGTTAATTGTAGGGCTTGTTGTATCCTTCGCAATTTTAGGTGTATTTATTTGGGGTGCAAAAAGTGGTCAATTTGATGACAGTAGAAAAATGATGGATGGTTTATTATTTGATGGAACTGATGATTTGAATGATGCTATTAAAAAAGATGAAAAGATAAAAAAAGCAAAAGAGAATAAAAAAAGTGAATCACAAAAGAAGTGACTCACTTTTTTATTATATGAAAAATTAATTAGAATGCAGCGATTTGCTTAGCTAAATCTTCAATATCAGCATCAGAAAGTCTTGCAACTTGACCTTTCATAACACCTTTCATAGCTCCACCATAAGAACCATCTTTGTAACCTTTAAGTGCAGCAACAGTTTTTTCAACTGGCCAACCTTTAATTACTTTAGATTTTCCTAATGCAGATTTCTCTGCAGTAGCCCCATGACATCCAGCACATGGTGCCCAGTTAGCAGCCATTAATGAAGCAGCAGCAATCATTGTTCCTAAAACAATCTTTTTCATTTAATCTCCTTATTTATGTAAAACTAAATTTTATCACTTTTTTCTTTCATTTAACTTATGAAATTCTTGAATATTAGGTCATTTTAGAGATAAAACTATAATGAAATCTAATATATATCCAACTTTATTATTTAATCTTACTTTTGCCTTCATATAGAACTTATAGGTTTTAAATGATAAAATTACAAAAAATAAAGGAACTATTATTAAGCTAGAACCTTGTAGACACTGCAAAAGAGAAATTGAAACAAAAAAAAGACAATGCCCATATTGTGGAACGCTAAATCCAACAGTTAAAATAAAAGAGATAATAATAGGAATTGTAGCAGTTACTGTTGTAATGTATCTTGTAACTATTTTTATTAATATAAATTAATAAAGAATAATAGTTTTAGGAACTATTTTCTAATAGCTGCTAATAAAAATCCAATACCTAAACCAATAAAGTGTGAATTATTTAGGATGTTTTTTTATAATGTAATCGACAAATGTTTCATCGAATTTAGCATCTGTTAAATCTGCACCAGTAAAATCTGAATTCTTAAATTTTGAATTTCTAAAATCTACATTGTTCATATAAGTGTTTTGAAAATTAGAATAATTTAAATCTGCATATTCAAAATTTGAATCTCTCATATATGAATTATAAAATATTCCGTAACCCATATCTTCTTTTTGATAAAAAGAAAGAGCATTTTGAATTCGGCTGTCGATAAATTCATCTATATCCACATCACCCATATAAACATTTAACAAGTTTGCATCTTTTAAATTTACACCATGTAAAGATACATTTTGTAAAATTATATTTTCAAAATCAGTATCTGAAAAATCTTGATATGAAAAGTCTAAAAATATTTTATCACTGCTAAGTATTTTCATATATGTTAATACTTTATTTTTTCTAAAATCGTTTGTAATAAAATTTTCTTCATTTTCTAATATTTTTAAAATTGACCAAAAACCTAAGAATGTATTTGCACTTTTTTCTAAAGGATTTTTAATTCCTGTTATATTAATAAGGAAATCTGTTTCCAGGAATCCATCAAATAAATTTAATAATCTATTTTTTAAAAATTCATTTCGGTTATCTTCTTTTTTATTAAAAATTTCATCTAAATATTCAATTAATTCATTAGACAATGTATTTTCAGAAAAAAGAGCATAGAAAATATTTAATACATCTTCTTCCTTTTTATAAAATTCTTCCTCTTCTTTATTATAATCTGTAATTGATATAATATCAGAATACATTTTTTCTGCTGTCATATACTCTTGTAATGATTTATGTAAAAACTCAATAGCATAATCATTCATATCTTCATCATCTACATCTTGATTATTCTTTTTTACTTCATCCAAATAAAAAGCAATCATAACTGTTTTTAAAGAGTCAAAAATATTTTCTCTATTTAATGAATCATAAAAATCTTTTAATATTGGGGATTTTAGCAGTTTTCCTTTATTAATATAACCATTTCCTGTTAAATAAATCTCAAAAGCTAAATTTTTTATAAATTTTCTTAACTTTTTTTCATTCATATCTTGAAGGTTCTTAATTTGACCTGTTTTTTCCCAATTTCTTTTAATTAAGGAATCAAACAATTTTTCATAAATATCCGTTCTACTTGTAGATGATAATAAGTTATTATTACTTTTTACAATCAAATATAATATTATAGGTTGAGTAATTAATTCTTTTATATGCTTATATTTATATCTTTCTTTATTTATTATCTTAATATCTGATATTGATAAAGAACAATCATCATAAAAACTTTTATATTTTGTTAACCATTCAATTTGTTGTTCAGTGTTAAACTCTTCAAGCTGAATTAATAAAGGATTTTTTCTCTTTAATTTGTCTATATTTACATAATTTAATCGTGAAGTAATTATAAATGAAAAATTTTGATTTTCTGAAACTTCATCAATAAAATTATTACATAAATCTTCGATATCTGTTAGTTTTAGATTATCTTTCATATATAATTCATCTAGCCCATCTAACACTAAAAAAGAGTTTCTAAGTTCAAGTTCGGTTACTTCAATATTGTAAGTAGTCTTAATAAACTTTGTAAGTGTTCCAATAGGGTCTGCTACTAAATCAGAGATATTTTTTATATTTCTAAAAGTTAAAAAGAAAAAATTTGAATTACAATCTTTATTGACTATCTCATATGCTAATCTTTTCGTAAATGAACTTTTACCTTGTCCAGGGAATCCAAATAAAAATATGGCTCTGTTATTACTTGATAAATAATCATAGTCATACTCTTTGAAAATTATTTTATCAAGAAAAGTGTGTAAATTAAACTCTTGTTTTTCTTCCAAGATTTTATTTATATTTATAAAGTTTTTAGTTGAATCATCAATAATAATTTTTTCTGTATTTATACTTGATGTATGAATTAAATATTCAGGCAAAATATAGATATCATTTAAGGTTATTCCTTCTTCATCATTTAACACTACTTTATTATATAAATTGGCATATTCACTTAATAGTTTTGTAATTCTGTTTTCTTTATTTTCAATAGAAAACATTTTTGAATTTAAGTATTTACTATATGATTTAAATAGAATAGGTTCACTATCTAATAAAATATAATACTCTTTTTCAATATTACTTTTTAGATAATTAATTATATTATTCTTAATTTTAGTATTATTAATTATTAAACTATTTATATGGTTTTCAGCAAAACTTGAAATATTTGAATAAAAATTATCTAAACTAAAATCTTTTGTTTGAAACTTAACTGTATTATTTTTTAGATAATCATCTTTTTTTAACTCAATTTTAGGAGAATATCTTTTTATAGCTCTTATCAAAGTAAAAAAGTAAGCTAATAATAAAACTTTATTATGTGCTTCTTCAATATCTTCAATATCTTTTTTTTTCTCATATATATATTTTGCAAGTTTCCCAAAAGGAATTGAAGAATATAAATCGTCATTTTCAAAAAAATCTAATTTATCAATTGTATTTATACTTAAATCAAGAACTTGCTCAATAACTGATGATATATTTGCTTTATCTAAAAACTTCATTTTAATCCATTATATTAAAAATAATCACTTATAATATCATTTTCTTTAAAAGAGAATAATAAAGCTTTAGTTCCTTAACACAGCAAATTATATTATTTTATATGAATTTTTTACATAAATAAAATTTTTTTATTGAATAAATTTAATATATATCTTTTTGTAATATTTATGCCTTTATACTCTATAAAAGGGAAGTATTATTTATTTTCTAATAGCTGCTAATAAAAATCCAATACCTAAACCAATAAAGTGTGAATACCAAGCAATTGGAAGTCCAATAAGAATAGGTGCAACTGAAATTATTAAAACCCAAGTAACAATGGCTTTCCTTTGAAATCTATCAACATAAGCAATATATCCCATTAGTGCACAAATAGCACCAGAAGCCCCAACTAAATTTACAAAATTATCTAAGTAGTAAATATATAAAAAACTAAGAATTGAAGTTGCGAGTCCAGCTATAAAGTATGCAAGTACAAACTCTTTTTTCCCTCTATACATCTCAATGGCATTCCCAAATTGATATAAAACAAACATATTCATAGCTAAGTGACCTAATCCACCATGGGCAAACATAGTTGTTAGTGGTTGCCAATAAAAACCACTTTCTATAAAGTACATATTAAGACCTAAATATAGACCTCCATAACTTATATTTGTTTGTACAAGGTACATTAAGATAGTTATTCCAATAGTGATATTTGTTAGTGTAAAATTAGATCTAGTTCTGAACATAGTTTTTATATACCTTTAATGAGCAATCAACTCTTTGCATAATAGCGTTTTTATACATAAATTTAAAATCACTTTGCATAAAAAATATCTCTTTTGAGTTAATTCTAAATGATGTTATTACTGTTCCTGCGTTTAATTTGTCTTTGGAACTCTCTATTATTTCATATTTTATCTTTAAATACTTTTGTAAATTTTCTTTTGGTTTAATCTTAAGTAAGCTTTTAATGTAATTGTCTATCTCTTTAGTAGTAAGAACTTTTTCAATTTGAGAATTTTCTTCTAATTTTAATAATGAACCTTCAATTTTGTAATAACCTTTTTCAATGGCATTAAAAGACTTTTTCACTAATTCATGATTTTTTACAGTTACTTTTGTATTATTCTCTTTTTGACAAGGTATTTTTTCAATTTTAGAAAGGGAGTCTTCTTTTTTTTGAGGCTTTACTATAAAATTAGTATATAAAACAATTGTTATTGAAACCATAACAATTGTTGCGAAGGTAAAAAGATTGTTTACGATAATACTATCATTAGGTCTAGTTCTTTTTACCTTCATTTTTTTGTTAGATTAATGCTTCTTTTAAAACATCTTCTATAGTATCTACTGCTTTAATTTCCATATTCTCTTTTACTTCTAAAGGAATATCATCTAAGTCCCTTTGGAAGTTTTTTCTAGGAATTAATGCAAGTTTCATCTTTGCTTTATGTGCTGCAATTAGCTTCTCTTTTAAACCACCAATTGGTAAAACTTTTCCAGTTAAAGTTAGCTCCCCTGTCATAGCAAGATCTGATTTAACTTCTTTATTACTTAAAATAGAAGCAATAGTTGTAGCCATTGTAATACCAGCACTTGGTCCATCTTTTGGAGTAGCACCTTCTGGAATATGTAAGTGAATATCAAATCTTTTGTAAATTTCACTTGGGTCTAATTTTATTTTATCTTCTATTTCTTTAGCTGTTTTTGGAATAAGCTCTTGGTCTATTTTTAATCTTTTATTATCAATTAAAAGTTTTACAACTGAGAAAGAAATTCTAGATGACTCTTTCATTACATCACCCATATTTCCAGTAACACTTAAAATACCTTTTCCTTTAAGTTTTACAGCCTCAGTTTTTAAAACATCTCCACCAACAGCAGTCCAAGCTAAACCATTTGTAACTCCTACTGAGTTTTTCTTCTCAGCTGGGTCAATTTCAAAAATAGGGTTTTCTAAAAACTCAGCTAAGTTTTTAGTTGTAATAGAAACTTTTTTTGTTTTTTCATCTTTAAGTAATATTTTAACTACTTTTCTAAATAGTTTTGCAAATACACGTCTAAGATTTCTAACACCAGCTTCTCTAGTATATTTAGAAATAATAGTTTCTATAGTTGTTTTTGATAAAGATATTTCACTTTTTTTAAGACCATGTTTTTCTAATTCTTGAGGAATTAAATAGTCTTTTGCAATATGATATTTTTCATTTGGTGTATATGAAGAAATCTCAATAAACTCCATTCTATCTCTTAAAGCAGGAGGAATTCTTCTTGCATCATTTGCAGTTGCTACAAAGATACATTGTGATAAATCAATTGCAAAATTTAAATAAAGGTCTCTAAACTCATTGTTTTGTTCTGGGTCTAAAACTTCAAGCATAACAGCTGTTGGATCACCTCTATGGTTTGCTCCAAGCTTATCAATCTCATCTAAAACAACAACTGGATTCATAGTTTTAGCATCACATAGACCTTTTACTATTCTTCCTGGCATTGCTCCAACATAAGTTCTTCTATGACCTCTTAATTCATTTACATCTTCCATTCCACCTAAAGCTACTCTTACAAGTGGTCTTTGAAGTGCTTGTGAAATAGAGTTTGCAAGTGAAGTTTTACCAACACCAGGAGGTCCTACAAAACAAAGAACAGTACCTTTTGACTTAAGATTTTCAATATTTCTTCTCTCAAGCATCTCTTTTACTGCAAAGTATTCAGAGATTCTTTCTTTTGGTTTGTCTAAAGAGTAGTGGTCATTATCTAACTGCTCTTCTACACTTTTTACAGAGATATCATTGTGTGCATAGGTTCCAAAAGGAATTTCTAAAACATTTTCTATATAAGTTTGAAGTAGGGCACTATCTGGTGAATCTTGGTGCATTCTACTTAATTTATCAATTTGTTTTTTAGTCTCTTTATAACCATCTTTTGGCATGTGAGCTTTAAGTTTTTTAAGTTTTTTCTTATAAGCTCTAATCTCTGAATCTTTTTGATTATCTGCCCCAAGCTCTTTTTGAATAGCTTTGATTTGTTCTTTTAAGAAATAGTCTTTATGTGTTTTTTCAATTTTAGAGTTTACTTTTTGAGTAATCTCTTTTTGAATTTTTAAACTCTCAATCTCTTTTTTGATAGTTTCAATAATATTTAAAAGTCTTTGCTCCAAATTTGTTTCAGCAAATAGTTTATAAGCTTCATCTTTTTTTACTTTTAAAACAGAAGAGATTAAATCAGCAATTCTTGTAGGATCATTATTTTCTTCGATTGTTTTAATTAAGTCTGCTGGAAATTTAGAGTTAACAGCTGAAAGCTTTTTAACTTGCTCTCTTAAAACATCAATAATAGAATCAATACTTTCTTGTGAATATTCTTGATCTTCTAATTTATCAACAAAAGCAAATTCTGAACTTTCTTCGTTAAAGCTAGTGATTTTTCCTTTTGCTAAACCTTGGAAAAGAACTTTAATTTTTCCATCTGGTAAAGATACTTTTCTCATAATATTACCGATAACTCCTACATCATAAAAGCTATCTTTATCTCTTTTCCCTTCGTGACCTGGTTTACTAACAGCTACGATTACTAATTTATTATGCTCAATAGAATGCTCTACTGCTTTTAAGTTCTCTTCGCTTCCTAAAAACAATGGAGCAATCATAAATGGGTATAAAAATACTTCATCTTCAACTATTAAAGGTATTTCTTGAGGAAAAGAATCATAATTCTCTAATTCCATATATATTAACTCCTAAAATCTATTAATATTTTTTAAAATATGTTTTTTTCAAATGGATATTTGTAAAAAGGTGTCTCTACTGGTTCAATTTCTTTTTCATCAACCCAAGACTCTTTTACTTTTTTGTTATAGTATTCAGCCGCTTTTGGCTTATCTATTCTTCTATATAAATCTGCAATCTCTTTATCTAAAGAAGCTTTTGCCATATATAGTCTTGCACTCATAGTATTTACTAAAGGCATATATTTAGAGTTTGAGAATAAATTTCTATACTCTTCAATCTCTTTAATTGTATCTTCAATAAGTTGTTGATCTCTTAATTCATTTGAGAAACCTAAGAAGTTAGCTTTGATTTTTAAGTATCTAACATAGTCAACATTTTTACTTAATGCAAACCTTTTAATATATTCATCTAAATAAAAATTTGCAAGTTGATACTCTTCATTGTCAATATGTGCATTTGCTAAAATTAAAAGTGCAGTTGGTATTAATGGTGAATTTCTATGTTCACTCTCCAATGAAGTATATACATCATCAGCTTCTTCTAAATATCCTGTAGAGATTTGTTTAAGCATATCGTTGTACCAGTAAAGTGCTGGCTTATCATACTCTTGTACTCTATCAGATTTTTGAGAACAAGCTGTTAATACAAAACCTAAACCAATAATTAATACAAAATTTTTGAACTTTAAATTGTTAATCATTTGAGTTATCCTTTTTCATAAAGTAAGTATTTTATCTTATGTATCCTTGCTATTCTCTTACTTTTTATTATTTTATTTTTCTAATATTATAATTAATTCGTTATAATGAATTAAATAATTTTTAAAGGTAGCTAATATGAAATTAACATTAATTGGAAATGGCTTTATGGCGCAAGCTTTAGCAAGAGGACTTGTAAACAATTTCGAAGTAGAAATTATTGGAAGAGATGAAAAAAAATTAAATGATATTAAAACTAAAATTCCAAATATTGAAGTAAAGGTTATGAGTGATGCGGAAAACATCAATGATAAAAATATAATCTTTTGTGTAAAACCTTATGCTTTACAAAGTGTTGCAGCAAGACTAGAAGGTCAAGCAAATATTCTTTTCTCTATTTTAGCAGGGACTACAATTGATAGTTTAAAAAAACAGATAAAATCAAAATTTTACATTAGAAGTATGCCAAATGTAGCTGCTTCAGTTTTAGGTTCAACTACAACTATTACAGGTGATAAAGAAGCAAAGAATTTAGCATTAGAACTATTTAATCATATTGGAAAAGCAGTATGGGTAAATACTGAAAACCAACTTGACATAGCTACTGCATTAGCAGGAAGTGGACCAGCATTTTTAAGTTTAATAGCAGAAAGTTTAAGTGATGGAGCAGTAAAAGCAGGTCTTGAAAGACAAATTAGTAATGAATTAGTTCAAGGTTTACTATTAGGATATGCAAAGCTATTGGAAACTTCTCATCCAGCACTTATAAAAGATTCTGTGATGAGTCCAGGGGGAACAACATCAGCTGGAATGGCTAAATTAGAAGAGGGTGCTGTTAGGGACTCAATGATTAAAGCTATTGAAGCAGCTTATGAAAAAGCTTGTGAAATCGGGAAAAAATAGTTTTACTTTACTAGAAACACTAATTAGTGTTTTTCTTTTATCAATTATCATAGTAGGCTTTTCAAAAAGTTCTTTCTATGATAATCTTGATAAAGAATATATGATTTTAAACAAGTTAGAAAATATGTTTAATATCTCTTCTTATGACTCTTCTTTTACTACAAAAAACATACAACTAACAATAACTTTAGATGACATTGAAACTAAAAATATTAATGTTAAAAAAATAGAGTATAAAGATGAAAAAATAAGGCTTATAAAATATGAATTATAAAAAAGCTTTTTCTCTTTTAGAACTTATCTTTGTAGTTTTTGTAGGTTCCATTGTTATTGTTTATTCAACTATTTATTCAAAAGAGTATTATGAAGCTCAAACATTAAATCAAAAACTAGCAATTATAAAATTAGATTTAGATTCTGCAAAAATAATAGTAGAAAAAAATCTTCCTTCTTCTATAAAAGAGTTAAAATATAGAGATAATACTTTATATTTTAAAAATAATACTCTGTTAAAGAATGTAAATTATTACTCAATAAAAAAACTCTCTTCAAATATTTTAGAAATAGAAGTTGAAGTAGAAGAAAAAATAAAACAGCGCTGGGTTTTTAAATTATGAAAAAAGCATTTACACTATTTTCTGTACTTATTTTGCTCTTTATCTTTTCTATTTTAGCAGTGAAAATATATGAAACAAAAAGTATAAGTTCAATAAATATTGTAAATAAATATAAATATATTCAAGCAAAAAATCATTTATTATTTTTAGAAGAGTATATAAAAAGTTTAAGTGATTATAACTCTTTTAAAAAAGTAACTATTGAAGATGAAAACTATTCTATAAATGCATATGTAATAGAAGAAATAAACTCTTACAAGATAGAGTTGGTAGTAAAAGCCAATGAATATAATATTAGGCTTCAAAAAGTAATAATAATACAAAAATAGAAACGCTTTAGTACTTTTTTAAAAGCTTTTAAGTAAACTTCTTCCTTAAAATTAAAACTTTCTTATAAAAATCAAGTAATTTTTATAAAACTTAAAATGAAGGACGAGGTATGAACTCTGTAATAATTGCAGTTAGTTTAATGGTTTTACTATCTTTAGTAAGAGTAAATATTGTTATTGCTTTAATTGTTGGAGCAATAGTTGGTGGTCTAAGTGCTGGATTAGACATAAATGAAACAATTAAAGCTTTTAATAGTGGCTTAGGAAATGGTGCAACTATTGCATTAAGTTATGCAATGCTTGGAACATTTGCAGTAGCTATTTCTAGATCAGGAATCACTGATTTATTATCTAATATGATTATAAGAAGAGTGGGAAAAGGAGATACTTCTTTTCAATTTCTTTATATTAAGTATTTAATGCTTGCACTTATTTTATTAGCTGCAATTTCATCTCAAAATATTGTACCAGTTCATATTGCATTTATTCCTATTTTAATTCCACCACTATTACATTCAATGGCAAAATTAGAGTTAGATAGAAGAGTTGTTGCTTGTGTAATTACTTTTGGTTTAGTTGCAACTTATATGTTTTTGCCTATTGGATTTGGAGGAATTTTCTTAAATGAGATTTTATTAAAAAACCTTGTTGATAATGGAGTTGAAGCTATTTCAGGACAATTGCCAATTGCTATGGCAGTTCCAGTATTTGGTATGTTTTTAGGTCTTCTTGTTGCAATATTCTTCACATATAAAAAGAAAAGAAAATATAATATTAGTAAAATTTTAGAGATTGAGTCTGAATCAAAAGAGATAAACTATTTTCATGTTTTAATTGCTTTAGTTTCTGTTTTTACAGCTTTAGGACTTCAACTTTATACTAACTCAATTATTTTAGGTTCTTTAGCTGGTTTTATTATCTTTATAGTAGCAGGTGTTATTAAAGCTGATCAAACACAAGACTTCTTTTCAAAAGGTCTTAAAATGATGGGAATGATTGGTTTTATTATGATTGCGGCAAATGGTTTTGCTAGTGTTGTTAATGCAACAGGTGGAGTTGAAACTTTAGTAGCTTCTGTAGTTGATATTATTGGAGATAATAAATCTTTAGCAGCTTTATTGATGTTAATTGTTGGATTATTTATTACAATGGGTATTGGTTCTTCATTTTCAACTATTCCAATTATTGCAACAATTTATGCACCATTATGTTTACAGTTAGATTTTTCTGTTATGGCAACAATTACTATTATTGGAACGGCTGCTGCCCTTGGTGATGCAGGGAGTCCAGCTTCTGATAGTACATTAGGACCAACTTCTGGACTAAATGTTGATGGTCAACATGATCATATCTGGGATTCTGTTGTTCCAACTTTCTTACACTACAATATTCCTCTAATCATTTTTGGATGGATTGCAGCTGTATATATTTTCTAATATAAAAGTAGGTTAATGCCTACTTTTATAAGATAACATCTAAAACTTTTTTTGCTAAATTTAAAGCCTTACTTCTATGTGAAAACTCTTTTTTTATTTCCTTTGAAAGTTCCCCTAAAGTTTTATCAAAACCATTTGGAACAAACATTGGATCATATCCAAAACCACCATCACCTAGCTCTTTATTTATAACCTCTCCATGCATCCAGCCATGAACTGTATATGGATGACCTTTATAAATAATTGCTATACAAGCTGTATAATAAGCAGGTGTTCTTTCTAAGTTTTTTTCATTTAGTTTTGAAATTAACTTTGCATTATTCTCTTTATCACTTGCATTCTCTCCAGCATATCTAGCAGAATAAATACCTGGTTCATTGTTTATAGCAGGAACTGTTATTCCACTATCATCAGAAATTACAATTGCTTCTTCATCTCCAACTTTTTCATAGATTTCTTGAGCTTTTTTTAAAGCATTACCTTGAAAAGAATCTTTATCCTCAACAACTTCATAGTCACCTATTAATTCTTTAAAAGTAATTACTTCTTCCTTTGGTAAAAGTTCTTTAAACTCTTTTATTTTGCCTTTATTTCCCGTAGCTAAAATAATTCTCACACTTTTTCCTTTTAACGTCTTATTAATTTTATTGATATATAATCTTTGTTTATTTTAAATACATATGGGATTATATATGATTAAATCTATTTTACCTCTTAGTCTAATTATTGCACTAAGGTTTTTCGGGCTTTTTATCGTTTTACCAGTTTTATCAGTTTACGCAATAAATCTTTATGGAGCTACAACAACTTTAGTTGGAATTGTTATTGGTGGGTATGCTTTAACTCAAATGTTATTTCAAGTTCCTTTTGGAGTTATGAGTGATAAGTTAGGAAGAAAAGGTACTATTATTACAGGACTTTTATTATTTGCAATTGGTTCAATCTTTTGTGCAATTGCAAATGATATTTTAATGTTAATGGTAGGAAGATTCTTACAAGGTGCTGGTGCAATTGGTGCAGTTGTAACAGCTATGATAAGTGACTTAGTAAAAGAAGAACAAAGACCAAAAGCAATGGCTACAATGGGTATGTTTATTGGTATGAGTTTTGCAGCTTCAATGCTTCTTGGACCTACAATCTCTTCATTTGCAGGTGTTCCAACACTATTTTATCTTACAGCTGTAATTGCTCTAGGTTCAATTGTTATCTTAGTAAAAATGGTTCCAAATCCTCCAAAGATAACTCATACTTATGAGAAAAAAGCAATTGTTACTGATGTTTTATTAAATCAAAATCTAATCAAAATGAATATTACAAATTTTTTACAAAAAGGTTTAATGACCTTTGCATTTATGATTATTCCGATGGTTTTAATAAATAATTATGAGTGGCAGATGAGTGATTTATGGAAAGTATATTTACCAGCTATGATTTTTGGATTTTTAGCTATGGCTCCGGCTGCTATATTAGCTGAGAAAAAGGGTAAATTTAAAGAAATACTTGCAATAGGAATTGTTTTCTTTGCAGTTTCATATCTATTAATAGGATTAAGTTCTGGAACACTATTTTTTATCATTGGTGTAGTTATATTCTTTGTAGGATTTAACATGCATGAACCTATTATGCAATCACTTGCAACAAAGTTTGCTAAAGTTCATCAAAGAGGTTTAGTTCTTGGTATTTTTAACTCTTTTGGTTATTTAGGAACTTTTTTAGGTGGTGTATTAGGTGGTATTTTCTTTGAAGATGTTGGTTTAGAAACTATTGTTTATACAATTGCAATTATTTGCGTGTTATGGATTATTTTAATTTTAACTATGCCAAACCCTGCAAAAAAGAAGGTAATGTATATTGAAATAAATAATGATTACAGAAATAATACACATAAATTAGATACAATATCAGATATTGATGAGTGGTACATTAATGATACTGAAAATGTATTAATTGTAAAATATGATAATGAAAAAATAGATGAAGATACAATTTTAAACCAAATAAAATAGTTTAATACTTCAAAAGGGGAGAGAGTGAAAAGTAAATATTTATTAATTATTTTTGCTCTTTTCTTCTTTCTTTCTGCTATAACAGCAACAAACTTATTTAATATTTCCCCAAAAAAACTTGAAGCAATAACAAAAAAATATGGAACAAAAGCTGCAAAGCGTGTTGAACTTTGGGATAAGCTTATAGAAAAAGCAAAGAGTGAAGATATTCTTTATAAACTAAAATATGTTAATGATTTTTTTAATAAAATTAGATATGAAAGGGATAGTAGCCATTGGAATGAAAATGACTATTGGGCTTCTCCTTTTGAATTTTTAGGAACAGGAGCAGGGGATTGTGAAGATTATGCTATTGCTAAATATTTTACTTTGCGACAACTTGGTGTTCCTGATGATAAACTAAGAATTACTTATGTTAAATTAAAGCAAAGAGGAACTAAATATGAGCAAGCTCATATGGTTTTAACTTATTATCACAAACCAACATCAACACCAATTGTATTAGATAATGTAAATAAAAAATTAAAACTAGCTACTAAAAGACCTGATTTAAGACCTGTATATAGTTTTAATGCAAGTGGTTTATGGCAAGCAAAAAATAAAGGTAGAAGTTCAGTAAAAGTTGGTGAAAACAACTTAAAAAACTGGAAATCTATGATGAGTAGAATCTAAAGGAGAATTAATGTCTTTATCAAAACAGTTGTATTTAATTATAATATTTATATTTTTTATAATATTTACAGGTAACTTTATTATTAGTGTTAAAAATACAAAAGAGTACCTAGAACTTGAATCCCAAACAAAAGCGCAAGATACTGCTACTTCTTTAGGAATGAGTTTAAGACCTTTAATTAAAGATAAGAATGATCCTGAAATAGAAACAATAATTAAAGCTATTTCAAATAGAGGTTTTTATAAAGAGATTAGGTTAGAAGATAGTGATTTTGTAATTACAGATGAAAGACTATTAAACGCAATTAAAAAAGACTATCCTAAAAATTGGAAGATAAAAAAAGTATCTGTACTTCCAAGATACGGGAAAATAGAAAAAGTAGAGTTAGATAGTGATATTAATAACAAGTTAATGCGTCTTGAAAATGAAGATTTAGATTTAGGCTTTGTTGAAGAAACAAGTAAAAATAAGTATAGATTTATTCCTAAAGAAGCCTTTTTAAATGGTGGCAAAATAGATTTTAAAATTCAAATTCAACAAAATGCAAAAGTTTTATTCAAAAAAGTTACTTTAGATATTGGCAAAGTTCTTGTAAGAGAAAAAAGAGATGTAAAATTTGATTATGTTCCTTCTTGGTTTGTAAATATGATTTCTTTTAATTTAGAAGAGAAGTCAAGTGAGATATCTGATGGCTGGAAAAAGTCAGCTATAATTTACGTAAGTCCTAATCCAGGTGAAGCGTATGCCAAACTTTATGAACAAGCTAAAAGTTCTATTACATATGCTGTTATTGCTTTTTTAATCTCTATGTTGATTTTATTCATATTTGTACAGTATCTTTTAAAACCTCTTAAAACAATAGAGTCTTTAGCTAAATCAATTGCAAAAGGTAAATTTGAAACAATAGATAAACTACCTTGGACAACAGAAATAAAGCATGTATCTATTGCTATGAATGATATGTCTTTAAAAATCAAATCTATAATTAGCAAATTGAATAAAAACCTTGAAACACTTTCAAAAAAGTTATCAAAAGATGAGTTAACAGGCTTACCTTTAAAAACAACTTTTGAAACAGATATGAAAGAGATGTTTATTCAAAAAAGAGAAGGTTATATATTAAAAGTAAAAATAAACTCTTTAGCTTCTTATGCAAAAACTCATACAAATAGTGAAATCAATAATCTTATTAAGGATTTTGCAAAAACACTAAAAAGTGTTGAGTCAGTAAGTGATAAATATATTAAATCTACAGCTTATAGATTTTTTGGTTCAGAGTTTATGGTGATTCTTCGAGATTGTAAATATGAAGGTGCTGTTGAGGTTTGTAAAGTATATAAAGGAAAATTTGAAGTTTTAAAAGAGAAATATGATTTGGAAGAGTTAGCTTATATAGGTGGAACTCCTTTTAATAAATATGGGACTACTCCTGAGATGTTAGAAGCAACTTCAGAAGCTTATGAAAAAGCAAAACTTATTGGACCTAATGAGTTCTTTTTAAGGGACAATAGTGATTTAACAAGAGATATGAAAGAGTGGAGAAATTTAGTCTTTGATATTGTTGATAATAAAACATTTGATGTTGATTATATAAATGATACTTACTCTTTAAGTGAAGAAAATAATACTCTTTTAATGCAAGAAGCATTTACAAGTGCAAAAGATAAAGATGGGAAAAATATTCCTATTGGTACTTTTGTTTCTATTGCAGAAAAGTATGAAAAAATTGTAGATTTTGATAAAGCAGTAATTCAAAAAGTTATACATTATATCTCTTTAAATAATGTAAAAAATGACATAATGATTAACTTATCTCTTAAGTCACTTTCAGATAATAACTTCTTATCATGGTTACTTGAACTAATAGAAAAAAACAAAGAAATTTCTTCAAAATTAGTATTTTCTGTAACTGCTTATGCAGTTGCAAAAGATGTTGAAAATTTCCATAGATTTTGTAAAAAGATTCATGATACAGGTTCTAAGATTATTGTAAAAAGATTTGAAAGTAAATTTATTCCACTTGATAACTTAAAAGATTTTAATTTAGACTATATTAGATTAGCAAGAGAATATACAACAAATATTAATTTAGATAGTTCAAAACAAAGCTTTGTTGAATCTATTCAAGAGTTAGCAACTTTACTAAATGTAAAAGTATATTGTGAAAATGTTCAAAATGATGAAGATTATAAATGTATTAAAAAATTAAAACTAAATGGGGCAAGTAGATAGTTTCTACTTGCTTTAATTATGCCATATCACAAGAATTACAAGTGCTGTGATATTGAAGTTCATCAACTGGACATATAACACAAGGATCTTGTGACTCTACTTTTTTCTTTGTAGTATGATTTGAGTGTCTTGTAGCCCAATAAGATACATTACATGCTGAATCAATAGCAAGTTTATTTGCAATTGGTGTAGTTGCATGAATATTTTTTGCTACACATCTTCTTACAGTGATAAAAGCATTGTCTGCAAGAGTATGAAGTGTATTTTCATCAGTGGCTGTTTTTGCTAATTTTATTAACTCTATTTCATTTAATCCAGTTAAGTTTTTCATGACTGTTAGTCCCTTTTTTTTATTATAGTATCATTTTTAATTACAATAATAATATTATCTATTAATCTATAATTTGTATATATATAAAAAATAATTTATGGAGTCGAAAAAAGTAATATGTTTTGAGATTATGGATTATTTCAATTAAAAAAAATAATTTTGTAATATTACTTAAAAAAATTTCTAATGTTACGAATTACTACAAAAATAACTATATAAAAATAAATAATTTATTATTTTATTGTAGTTTTTGTAATTTAAAATGGAACAATGTATTAAAAATAGATAGAATATTAATACTGTATTAATAATTGTAAATTATAATACTTTTTTTTAATAAAGGTAATAGATGTTTGAAAGTTTTTTAAGATTTTTTGTTAACAATGCTAGAATGAATTACACACTATTTGTATTAGTTTTTTTAGTTGGAATTTGGTCTTATAATAATACTGCAAAAGAGATTTTCCCAAGTTTTGAGCTGGAAATGGTTTCTATACAAGGTTCATATGCTGGTGCTTCTGTTGATATATTAGATAAAATGGCAGTAACAGAGATAGAAGATAATTTAAAAAATCTTGATAGCATTGATGTTATGACAACAGTTATTAGTCCTGGAGGCTTTACAATTATTGTTGAGTTAAAAAAAGGCAAAAACAAATATAATGAAGCTAACAAGATAAAAGATATTATAACTTTAGTAAAATCTGACTTGCCATCTGATATGGATGAACCTTCAGTTAATGTTTTAGATAGAACAAGAACACTTCTAGATATCTCACTTACTTCAAAACAATTAAAACTTGACGAACTTAAGCCCCTTGCTAGTGATTTAAAAAGTGATCTTCTAACAATAACAGGAATAAATGATGTAACAATCTATGGTGATTCTGATGAGTATTATGAGGTTTTAATTGATGATAAAAAAGTTGAAGCATTAGGAATAAATAAAAGTGAACTATTTAATGCAATCTCTACAATCTCATATATTTTCCCAGTTGGAAAGATAGAAGATAGTAGAAAACACTATTATATTTCAACATATAATGGCGAAAAAAATGCTAAAAACTTTGGAAAAACTCTTATTAAAATAGGAAATACAAATCTTTATTTATCAGATGTTGCTACTATCTCTAAAAAGTATGAGGATGCTTCTACTTTATACTCTTTCAATGGTAAAAATGCACTATCATTAAAAGTTGAACAAAATGATACGGCAGATGCTCTTAGGTTAACAGAAAATATTAAAGCAATGTTACCCACATTAAATGAACAAAACCCCAATGTTGATATTATAATTGCCGATGATAATAGTGAGCGAATCCGAGATAGGCTTAATATTGTAGTATCAAATATTTTACTTGGAATTATTCTTATTACTATTTTAGTAATGCTTTTAATCAACTTTAGAATGTCATTTATTATTGCAGTTGGTATTCCAACATCTTTTGTAATAGCAGCTGTTTATATGTATCTTTCAGGTTATACCATAAATATGATTTCTTTAGTTGGGGTTTTAATTGCAATTGGTATTGTAGTTGATGATGCTATTGTTGTAAGTGAAAATATTCAACAACATATAGAAGAAGGATATTCACCAAAAGAAGCTGCTGTAATGGGTGCAAAAGAGATGGTGAAACCTGTAACTGTTGCATCTATTACAACACTGTTTTCTTTTTTACCAATTTTGATGATTAGTGGAACTATGGGTGAAGTTATCAAGCTTATTCCTATTGCTTTATCAGCCTTAGTTGTAGCTTCTCTTATTGAGTCATTTATTTTTTTACCTATTCATGCAGCTCATATACTAAAAAATGGTTCAAAAGTTACATCATGGGAAAAAGCAAATAATATCTATAACTCTATTTTACACTTTTTTATGGATTATAAAAAAAGCTTTTTAACAATATTTGTAATATTAGTTCCTATCCTTACTGTTTTAGCTATCTCTACTTCAAAGTTTCAAATCTTTCCAAAGTTTGATGCAAGTGATGTGAAGATTACTATAAAAGCAAATGAAAATACAAAATTAGAAGATGCTTTTGCTATTGTTCAAAAAATAGAAGAGGATTTAATCTCAAAAGACGATGAGCTTTTTATTAGAAGTATAGATTCTGTTGCAGGTTTTAGAAGAGACACAGCTGGAAATACAGAAAGATTTCCTTATGTTATGTATATGACTTTAGAACTTCAAAAAAGAAAAGAAGCTAATTTTTTAGATAAGTATGTAACTCCATATTTGAGTTTTTATTATGATGATGAAGGGCGAACTAGAACATTAAGCTCAAGGGAAATTGCTAAGAAGTTAAAGAAGCATATAATCGATGCTAAGTATAAAGAAAAATTTAACTTAGAGGAAATAGCAGTTGCAGAAAGAAAAGTAGGTCCTGTAAAAGCTGATATACAAATAGGGCTTGTATCAAATGATAATCAAAAGATTGTATCTTCAATTGAGAAGTTAGAAAAAGCACTAAAAGAGTTAAATGGCGTGAAATCTGTAGCAAACTCATTGAAGTTTGGTATTGACGAAATAAAATTAAAAGTAAATAATTATGGTCAGCAATTAGGACTTGATGAGGCATATATAGGTTCTTATCTTTCAAATATGTATTTACTAAAGAAAAAAGGTGTTACCTTTGATGAGAATACAATGCTTGATATAAAAATCCAAAGTGTAAATAAAGATGATTATGAAGTATTTAAAACGACACAAATACCTCTTTCTGATGGAACTTTTGTAGCTTTAAATCAAGTGGCTGAGTTTAGAGTAATTAAAGGATTTGAGCAACTTATAAAAGATAATGCTTTAAAAAACTTTTATGTTTATGGACAAGTTGATCCTGATATATTAACTGCAGGTGAGGCAATAGAAAAAATAAAACCAGTCTTAGATGAAATAGAAAAAAGTGGTATTAAACTTGTATTTAAAGGTGAAGAAGAGAAGAAAAAAGATTTAAAAAATGACATGATTTTAGCAAGTGGTTTGGCTATTGTTTTAATTATGCTTGCAATGCTATATCTTTTTAACTCTTTTAGGGAAACCTTTATTTTAATGTCAGTTATTCCTTTTTCTATTTTAGGGGTTTTAATAGGTCATAAAGTAATGGGACTTAACCTTTCTATGCCATCTGTTATTGGTATGTTAGGGCTTGCTGGAGTTGTTATAAATGATGGAATTATTATGATGACTTATTTAAAAAAAGCAAAAACCTTACATGAAGTATTTATTAGGGCTACAAAAAGATTTAGACCTATTATTCTTACAACCATAACAACTTTAATAGGAATGAGTTCTTTAATTTTCTTCCCAACAGGACAAGCTGTTATTTTCCAGCCAATTGCTATTGGTCTTGGATTTGGTCTTTTATGGGGAACTGTATTAAATCTTATCTATCTTCCTGTAATTTATTCAATTTCGCATAAATTAAGAAAAGATAATTAAGACAAGATTTAAGAGAATACAAATATAATAAACTAAAATACTTTTATTCTCTTAAAGGAAAAAAAATGCAACTATCATCATCTTATGAAAAACATGTTGAAATAGTAAAAGAACTCAAAATGCATAGTGACTTTACTAATAGTAGAGCAGAATATAAAGATGATTTTGAAAAAATTTATAATGAAGCAAAAGAAGAAAAAGTAAATCTTTCAAATGCAAAAGAGTTTTTAAATTCATTAAGTGAAGATGAATTATCTACTATTCAACACTATGCTGGATTAGCTGATCCAATAAAGACTGGGAACTTATCAAATGAAGGTGCTTATAATTTATTAGTACATCATTATGAAAGGTTTGATTTCGATCAAAATGGTATGATAGATGTTGGTATAGGTAAAACAAGTAGTATGATTCCTGTAAATATGCCTGATGCTGAAAAGAAAGCTCTAGTTGCCTCTTTAAATGAGATGGATGAAAGTGAAAGATTTCAAGCAATGTTTTTAATAAGTTTACCTAATAAAGTTGCTATTAATGATAATGGGGAAATATCTCCTGTATATGATAATACAATAAAAGATTATGATGCTATTCTTGAAATGTTTGATAGAATAATAAATCCAGAACCAATGTCATATACTTCTTCTGAGTTAAAATCAGTTTTCTCAAAATTTAAAGAATTATTTGAGAAGCATTATGAAGAACAAAAAGACTTAAAAAACTCTTATCAAGCACAAACAACTACAAGTACTCAAGCAGTAAAAGCAAAACTTTCATAAATGTAATATCGATTAATTTAAATAGTGCTATAATTTTTCTTTTTAAGGAAATAGCACTATGGAATTTTTAGATGATATAACTACCACGTGGATTATAATTTTTATTTTAACAGGTTTTATAGCAGGATATATTGATGCAATTGCAGGTGGTGGTGGAATGATTCAAGTTCCAGTTTTACTATTAAGTGGTATTCCTCCTATTTATGTACTTGCTTGTAATAAAGTAGCTTCTGTATTAGGTGTTAGTACAGCTACTATTAAATACGCACTTAGTAAAAAAATATCATGGAAAGTTGTAGCAGTTGCAATTATTCCTTGTCTTATAGCTTCATATATTGGAAGTTCATTAGTTATGTATGTTCCTGATACTATTATTCAATGGGCTATTTTATTAGCAATTCCTGTAGCACTTTTTTTTATGTTAAAAAAGAGCAAAACAATAAAAGAAGAGAAAACACAAGTAAATAATAGAAATATAATACTTGCTACTGCTCCAATAGGTTTTTATGATGGATTACTTGGACCTGGAACAGGAACTTATCTTACTATCTCTATGAAAAAGTTTTTACATCTTGATTATTTAGTTTCTACTGCTTCTACAAAACCTTTAAATTTTGCTACAAATGTGGGTTCTGTATTTGCTTTTTTCTTTGCAGGTAAGATTCTTTGGTTAGTAGCTATTCCTATGGGATTAGCAAATGTTGCTGGTTCTTATGTTGGAAGTCACTATGCAATTAAAGGTGGAGAAGAGTTTATTAAAAAAGTACTAATAACTGTACTTATTTTTATGCTTTTAGCAAATGTGATTAAGATAGCAGTTTTTTAATCATTTTTATTTTTTAAAGCTTCATAGGCTACAAGAATTTTCTTTCTTTCTATTCCCCATCTATATCCAGTCATAGCACCACTTTTACCTAAAACTCTATGACAAGGAATTAAAAAACCAATAGGGTTTGAACCAATAGCACTAGCAACTGCTCTTACTGATTTTGGTTTATTAAGATATTTTGCAACATCAGAATATGTAGCAATAGAACCATCAGGAATATTGATTAAAGCTTTCCAAACATTGATTTGGAAGTTTGTACCTTTTACATAAAGGTTGAATTTTTTATCTTTTTTGATAAAAATACTATTTAAAACTTCATCTGCTTTTTTATTATCTTCTTTTAAATCTGCTTTTGCCCATACTTCTTTAAATCTTTTGTAAACAGATTCTTTTGAAGCTTCATCATAAAAACCTAAATAGCAAATTCCTCTTTTAGTAATTGCAACTAATGCATTTCCAAAGGGAGTATTTCCATATCCATAAGTTATTTGTACATTTTCACCTAGACTTTTGTACTCTTTTGGAGTTACTCCAATAATATTTACAAATAAATCATGAAGCCTACTAGAACTGGATAATCCAATATCTAAAGCACTATCTAAAATAGATTTTGATTCTTTTAAATGCTCTTTTGCATAGTTTAATGTTACAGATTGCAAAAATTGTATAGGAGTTACACCAACATACTCTTTAAATACTCTAATAAGATGATATTTACTCATACCAATATATTTTGCGATTGTGTCTATTGAGGGTTGGTCTTTGAAGTTCTCATCAATATATTTTATTACTTCTTCGATTTTTTTATAATTTTCATTTTTCTCTAAAAGTTTATCTTCCATAAAATACCTTGATGTGATATGTTAAAGTGGCATTATACCACTTTAACACTCAAAATATTAATAAGTTGATTGATTGTAAATAACAAAATTAGAAGCTAACTCTTTAAGCTCACCTTTAATTTGTTCTTGTAAATCTGTATTGTTAATATCATCTAAAATATCAGCAATTTTATTAGCAATGAATTCAAACTCTTTCTCTTTCATTCCTCTTGCAGTAAGTGCTGGTGATCCAATTCTTACACCACTTGTAACAAATGGGCTTCTTGTTTCTCCTGGTACTGTATTTTTATTTACAGTTATACCTGCATTTTGTAAAGCTGCATCTGCATCTTTACCAGAAAAATCTTTATTTAAAAATGATACTAATACTAAGTGATTATCTGTTCCACCAGAAACAATATCATATCCTCTTGCTACTAATACTTCACCAAGTTTTTTAGCATTTGCTTTTACTTGTTTTGCATAATCTTTCCAAGAAGGATCTAAAATCTCTTTAAATGCAACTGCTTTTGCAGCTATTACATGAACTAACGGTCCACCTTGTAAACCTGGGAAAATAGCAGAATTAATTTTCTTAGCAATATCTTCATCATTTGATAAAATGATACCACCTCTTGGTCCTCTTAAAGTCTTATGAGTAGTTGATGTAACTACATCTGCATAAGGGAATGGACTCATATGCTCACCTGCAGCAACTAAACCTGCAATATGTGCAATATCAGCAAAAAGATAAGCTCCTACTTCATCAGCTATTTCTCTAAATCTTTTGAAGTCAATCTCTCTTGCATAAGCTGAAGCACCACATACAATGATTTTTGGTTGAACAATTTTAGCAATATCTAAAACTCTATCATAGTTGATTCTTCCATCTAATTCTACACCATAATAAAATGCTTGATAGTTCTTTCCAGAGAAACTAGGCTTTGAACCATGAGTTAAATGTCCACCATGAGATAAATCCATACCTAAGATTTTATCACCAGCTTTTAATAATGCTGCATATACAGCACCATTAGCTTGGCTCCCTGAATGTGGTTGAACATTTGCATAAGAACATCCAAAGATTTCACAAGCTCTGTCAATAGCTAATTGCTCAGCTTTGTCAGCAAACTCACATCCACCATAATATCTTTTATATGGATAACCCTCTGCATATTTGTTTGTAAATACAGAACCCATTGTTTCCATTACTGCTGGTGATGTAAAGTTTTCACTTGCAATCATCTCTAAGTGTGTTGTTTGTCTTTCTAATTCTGCTTCTACTATATCAAAAATCTCTTTATCTGCTTGTTCTAATCTTGCTTCTGTTATGTAGCTCATAGTATTACCTTTTAAAAATTTTTAAAAAGTATATCAAAAAGGAAAATTTATAACAATCCAGATATTGCTAAAAATAGTTTTTGTTATATAAATAAGAAAAACATTGCATCAATTGCAAGTTTTTTAGGCTCTTCACCTAGTGCAAAGAGTGTATTCTCAACATTATAAATCATCTGTGTTAATAATACTTCAAAAGTAAAGTTAGAACGGCTTAATAAAGACTCTTTCCCTGTTTTTATATAACTAAGATTTTTAATATCCTCATAAGTGATTTCTTCATCATTATTAAGTTTCCTTTCTAATTCTATTTGCCAATTATTTTGCCACGTTAGAAATAAATAGTCATTGTTTAAATCTTTATCAACTTTTAGTTTCCATTTTAATATTTGAAGATTTTTATGTAGTTTATGAAGTTTCTCTTTTTCGTATGCTAAAGCAACGATTTTATGTCCACCTTCAATGTCGTAAGCATCATATAAAGAGTAATATAAACCTAAAATCAAGTAATCATTCCTATACTTTATAGTATCTTTACTAAAGGCTAATTGTAAGTAGTCTTTGTAGTTATCAAGTGTTTGATTATTATATTTTAGAAGGAGTGTTTTTTCCGATGACTCAATTAGATCATAAATCTTTTTTTCTAAAGATTTATCAAATCCTCTAGGATTTCTTAAATCAAGTTTCTTTTTAAATGAGATTAAAAGTTTTTGATTCTTTTTATAGTCTCTTTTAATTATATTTGCAGAGTCAGATTGAAATACATTTTTTACATCATCTTGTTTAGGCATACAACCTGTAAACAAAAACCCTAAAAATACAACTAATAAAAAACTTTTAAAACTCATTTATCTCCTTTAAAAGGCTATTATGAAATAGCCTTTAATTCATTTTCAATTTTCTCTAGTTTTGTTTTGGCATCTTCTAATGCTTGTTTATTTTCAGCAACAACTGCTTCTGGTGCATTTGCTACAAATCTTTCATTTGAAAGCATTCCATTCAGTTTTGCAACTTCTTTTTCTACTTTCTCTTTTTGTTTAGTTAGTTTATCAATGATTGGACTCATATCAATTTCGCTAGTTGGTAAGTAAACTTCTAAATTATCAGATACATCTGTAATAGAGTTTTCAACTTTTGCTTCAACAAACTCAATATCTTCAACTTTTGCAAGTTTTTCAATAAATGGTTTTGCTAATTGTGTATCAATTTTAGTATCTAATTTGATATATGCCTTAGCAATTTTTGAGTTACCCATATCAATAATAACTTTTGCACGTCTAAGTGCTGTAATCGCTTCTTCAATAATTGCAAACATTGCTTCAGTCTCTTTATCTTGTGCAATCTCTTTAGGGAATGAAGTAATCATTAATGAAGACGCACCATCTTCTAAAGATGTTCCTGATAATTTGTGATATAAGTAATCAGAAATAAATGGCATAAATGGAGATACTAATTTAAGTGTCTCTTTGAAAATAGCGCCAAGCTCAGAAATAGACTCTTTACTAGCTTTAGAGTACTCAATACCCCAATCACAGAATTCTGTCCATACAAATTTATATAAAATAGATGCTGCTTCATTGAATTTAAATGCTTCAAGTGCTTCTCTTACATCTTCAACTGCATGAGAAAGTCTTGATTGCATATATTTACCTAGTGCTGTTTTAATCTCAATATCTTTTAAATCTTCAAATGTATCTACATTTAAAGTTAAGAAATTAGCTGCATTATAAAGTTTATTTGTAAAGTTTCTAAACTGTTCTAAGTTTTTAGCTCCAAGTTTAATATCTCTTCCTTGAATTGCTAGATATGCAAGTGTAAATCTAATAATATCAGCAGAATGTTCTTCAACCATATCAAGTGGGTCGATTACATTTCCTTTTGATTTAGACATTTTTGCACCATGTTCATCTCTTACAAGTGCATGCATATAGATATCTTTAAATGGTAATTCTCCTTGGAAGTGATCACCCATCATCATCATTCTAGCAACCCAGAAGAACATAATATCAAAACCTGTGATTAATAAAGAGTTTGGATAGAAGTCTTTCATATCTTGCTCTAAATTATAAAGCTCAGGAAGTTTTCCATTATTTCCCCAACCTAATGGTGACATAGCCCATAATGCAGAAGAGAACCAAGTATCTAATACATCTGGGTCTTGAGTATAGTGTTTATTTCCACATTTTGGACAAGCTTCAGGCTCATCTAGCTTATCTGCCCATTGGTGATTACAAGATTCGCAAGTAAATACTGGAATTCTATGTCCCCACCAAAGTTGTCTTGAAATACACCAAGGTCTTAATTCATCCATCCATGCTGTATATGAGTTAATCCAGTGAGCAGGGTGGAAGTTATTATGTGCTTTAGTTTTTTCAATTGAAGATTTTGCTACTTTTTCACTTAGGAACCATTGTTGAGAAATAAATGGTTCCACAATATTTTTACATCTATAACAGTGACCTACTTGGTGAGTATGTTCATCTATTTTTACGATATAACCTTCATCTTGAAGTTTTTTAACAATAGGTTCTCTAGCTTCTAGTCTTTCAAGTCCTGCAAATTCTCCACAGTACTCGTTTAAAATACCTTTTTCATCAAATACTTTAATAAACTCTAAATCATGTTTTTTACCAACTTCGTAGTCATTTTGATCATGTGCAGGAGTTACTTTTACAACACCTGTTCCAAATTCCATATCAACATGAGAATCAGTAATAACTTTGATTTTTCTGTCAGTTAAAGGAAGTAGTACTTCTTTCCCTACAATATTAGTATATCTTTCATCATCAGGGTGAACCATAATAGCAGTATCCCCAAAATAAGTTTCAGGTCTAGTAGTTGCAACTTGTACTTCACCACTTCCATCAGCAAACTTATAAATCATATGATAAAACTTACCATTTACTTCTTCATGTTCAACTTCAATATCTGATAATGCACCATCATGCGTACACCAGTTTACCATGTAGTTGTTTTGAGTGATAAATCCATCATTGTAAAGACTTACAAAAGCTTCTTTAACTGCTTCTTTTAGCCCTTCATCCATAGTGAATCTTTCCCTTGACCATGCAGGAGTAACACCAAGTTTTCTCATTTGGTGAACAATATTTCCACCTGAATTTTCTTTTTGTTGCCAAGCTCTTTCAAGAAACTTTTCTCTACCAATTTCTTCTTTTGTTGTACCTTCAGCTAAAAGTTGTTTTTCAACAACATTTTGTGTTGCGATACCAGCGTGGTCTGTTCCAGGTTGCCATAAAGTTTTATACCCATCCATTCTTTTATATCTAGTAATAATATCTTGCAGTGTAAATGTAAGGGCATGTCCAATATGTAAGCTACCAGTTACATTTGGAGGAGGCATCATAATTGAAAAGTTTTTTCCCTCTTTTTGGATATCTTTGTTTCCGTCAATTTCAAAATAACCTCTATCTTCACAGATTTTGTAATAGTTATCTTCTACTTTTGATGGTTCGTATTTTCCGCTCATTTATGTTCCTATTTGATTATTATGATTTTGTTTAATAAAAATATCCGCGATTATATCTAAAAAAGATTTTATTTAAGGTAATACTAAAAGTAGCTTTTTATTTTGTTATCTTGTTGTGCAAGCTTTGTTACACTTAAACTTGAAATGTTTTCTTCCATATTTAGATTATCAAGTAAGTAGTTTAATTTTAAAATATTTGTTTTAATTCCGTGAAGATAGTTTTTAAGACTTTTAATATGTGTTTTATCACCATCTTTTGAGTTAGTAAGTTCATTTATTGTTAGTTGTTCTCTTACTTTTTCTTCTTTTAAAACTTTTTCTATTTTTTTAATATAGTTATTTGAGTTAGGAGAGTTTTTTAGCATCATATATACCTTAAAATTTCAATGGCTTATATGATAACTAAAAAAAGTCACATCTGTGTCACGCGTTTAAGGTAACTATCAATCTTCCGGTGACTCTTTTTTTATTAATCCAGCTTCTTTTAAAAAAGGAGAGTGCACAAAATCTAATTTTTTGATTTTATCATATTTAGCAAAACTAAGATAAAGTACATCTTTTGCTCTTGTTACAGCAACATAGAAAAGTCTTCTTTCTTCTTCTAAACTTCCACCTTTACTCATAAGTTTTCTATTTGGGAATCTTCCATCCATAAGGTCAATCACAAAAACTTCTTTAAACTCTAAGCCTTTACTTGCGTGAACAGAAAGAAGATTTACTCCTTCTCCTTCACTCATCTCTCCACCACCTAGAATCATTGAGTTTACAAACTTTGAAAGGTCTTGAAAGTTTCTAGCTAGATTTTTTAGAAGCATTACTTTTCTATTGATTTTAGCATGGGCTTTTGTTTTTTGTACCATATTAACAGTACCATCTTTTTGTGTAGCTCTTTTTGTAGCTAATGTCTCTTTTAATCTTGAGTACATCATAGATGAAGTCACAGAAGAAACAAGTGATTCTGGAACTTTAGTTCTTCTAATCATTTTTACAAGTAAATAAAAATCATAAAGATATTTTGCTCCATCAACTGATAGTTTAGGGTGTTTTAAAATAGCATTAGATAAAAAGGCTTCTTCAAAGCCACAATCTTTAAATTTAGAAACACTTCCTAATTCAATAAAATCATCAAATAGACCTAATTGTATATTTTTAACTCTATTTGATTGATATGGATTTTTTATGCTTGAATCAGGTGTAAATAAACCTTTAAACACATCTCCATTACCTAGTTTTACTAAGGCATCAAAAATATCTTTAGCAATAGCTTTTCCAATACCTTTTCCATGTTCAAGTACGTGAATAAATGCCATCATATCATTGTGAGACAGTTGCATAACTAAAATATCAAGAACAAATTTTATCTCAACAGAGTCAAAAAATGACATTCCACCTTTTCTTTTTGCTGGAATTCCATACTCCCTTAAGTTTGCTTCAATTCCATCTGCACTTGAGTTGTTTCTAAAGATAATGGCTATATCACTGTGAGGTGTCGAACTTTGAGAAATCTTTTCAGATATGTGATGATATTGAGAAAATAGTTCAGTAAATTCTAACAGCTTTGGGGGAATAGAAATATCAGTTCTCATAACTTGAAGCTGCTTCTCATAGATTCTTTCATTATGTTCAATAACCTTTGTAGCAAGGTCTAAAATAGGTCTGCTTGAACGATAATTTTTTCTTAGTGTATAAACATTTGAACCTTTGTATCTTGTATCAAAAGTTGAGATAATTCCTATATCTGAACCATTAAAAGCATAAATACTTTGGTCATAATCACCTACACAAAATAGTGATTTAGGTTTAAAAGCATCAAGAAGTCTTCCTTGTAAAGGATTTGTATCTTGATATTCATCAACTAAAATCTCTTTAAAATCAAACTCTTCTTCTTTTAAAGTGTCAAGCATAATAGTAAGTAGGTCATCAAAATTTGCATAACCATATTTTGTTTTTAGCTCATTGAATTCTAGTACAACATCATCATAAATAGGAGTATAAATCTCATGATCAGGATTTTTATTTTTTATCCATTCTTCAAACCCTTCTCCCTCATTTGAGTTAAGATATAGTGAATACATATCATAAAGATATCCACCATCATATGGGTTTACTCCATCTTCTCTTTCATAAAAAACTCTTTTTTCATATAAAGACCTAAAAAGTGTTTTTAGCTCATTTGGTTGTTTTAGGGTAATATTTTTATTTAGTTTTTTTAAAAGTTTATATGAAACAGAGTGAAAGGTTCCTGCCATGATTTTTGCAGCCATATCTTTTCCAAAAAATTTGGCAACCCTAGCTACCATTTCAGCAGCAGCTTTATTTGTAAAAGTTAATAGTAAAATTTCTTCAGGTTGTACACCATTGTTAATAAGATTTGCAATTCTTCCAACAATAGTTGATGTTTTCCCTGTTCCTGCACTAGCAATGATAAGGTTAAAACCTTTTTCACAAGTTGCAGCTTCGAGTTGTTCTTTATTTAAATTTGATAGAGGCATTTATTTAATATTCTTTAGTAGTATTTTCATTTGGCGAATATTAGCATAATGATTCTTATTTTTAAGGGCAAAAAAAAAGCTCCTAAGGAAAGGAGCTTTTTTACACACAAGGAAATAAGTTTTTTAGAAAACTTAAAAAAAATTCGCAATTTAAGTTAAGAAGCTTCGCGTTTCTTCTTAATCCATATGAAAATTATAATAGATGAGTATTAACTAAAGTCAAATAAAAAGTTAATGGTTGGTTAATATGAGAAATTTTGATTAATTTATACAAAAATTACTAAAATTGATTTTAGAAATACCTTCAAATAGAAAACAAGTACAATTATGCTATTATCACGCTTATGAATAAAGAAGATTTTTTTATAAAACAATTTGTTAATAATACAAAACTTATTGGTGATGATGGTGCAGTAATAGGTAAATGGGTTTATAGCAATGATGCATTTTTTGAGAATGTTCACTTTAAAAAAGAGTGGATGAGTTTAGAACAAATTGCTCAAAAAGCAATGTTAGTAAATATCTCAGATGCAATTGCAATGAATGCTAAACCAAAATATGCACTGTTAACTGTAGCAATTCCCAAAGAATACAATACAAAAGATTTAAAAGAATTAGCAAAAGGCTTTAAAAAAGTTGCAAAAGAGTTTGATATAGAAATTATTGGTGGAGATACAATCTCAAATACTAAGCTAGATATTTCAATAACAATTATTTCTAAAACAAAAAAACCAATTTTAAGAAGTGGAATAAAAAAAGATGATTTACTTTGTTATACAGGTACATTAGGCTCATCTAAAAGAGATTTAGAAAAGCTATTAAATGGCAAAAAAGTATCAAAGAAATCAAAATTTATAAAACCAAGACTTAATGCAGAGTTTTTTTATAAAGTTGCAAAATATATAAATGCCTCTATGGATATTTCTGATGGATTATTTTTTGAACTTGAAAGAATGTCGAAACTTAGTTGTGTAGGATTTGAGTTTTTTGAAAAAATTGATAAAGATATAGGTTGTTCAGGGGAAGAGTATGAATTACTTTTCTCTTTTGATAAAAAATATAAAGAAAAAATAGAGAAATTAGCAAAAAAATATGATGTGCCATTAAATATATTTGCCAAAGCAGTTAAGGGTAAATATAAATGTGAGTGTGCAAATCATCATTTTGAAGATTAAAATAATATTGAACATATAAAAGGATAATTATTGCAAGAGTTACAAAGGTATTTAAACCATTCAAAAATAGATGTTGTATTTAAACAAAACAAAGATGATTTTGTAGTAACAGAAATACCTCTTTATGAATTTAGTGGAGAAGGTGAACACTTAATTATAAAGTTTAGAAAAAAAGATTTAACAACATGGGATGCAGTTAGAATATTTTCAGAGCATTTAGGATGTAAAGGAAGAGATATAGGTTATGCAGGATTAAAAGATAAAAATGCAATGACAGTACAACATATTTCTATACCAAAGCAGTATGAAGAGAAGTTAAATGATTTTAACCATGAACAGATAAAAGTATTAGAAGTAACAAAACATAATAATAAAATAAGAGTAGGGCACTTAAAGGGAAATAAATTCTTTATTAGATTAAAAAGAGTAAATCTAGTTGATGCTAAAAAGATAGAACAAGCAGTTCAAAGTATTGCAACTTTTGGTATGCCAAACTATTTTGGATTTCAAAGATTTGGAATAGAAGGTGATAACTATAAAAAAGGTGAAGCAATAGTAAAAGGTGAATTAAGAGAAAAAAATAGAAAACTAAAACAGATGTTTATAAACTCTTATCAAAGTTATCTTTTCAATAATTGGCTTTCAAAAAGAATAGAAGTTTCAAAACTTGTTGATTTATTTAAACCTGAAGAGATTTATGAAAAACTTGAATTACCATTAGATGTAGTTAAAGAGATGAAAAAACAAGAACATCCTTTCAAGCTTATTCCTGGTGACTTAATGAGTCATTATCCTTATGGAAAAATTTTCCATGTGGAAAACTTAAGTGAAGAGGCTGAAAAGTTCTTTGCAAGAGATAGAGTTGCTACTGGTCTTCTTTGTGGAAAAAGAGTTAAAAAAGCAGATGGTTTAGCACTAAATATTGAAAAAGATTTTGATGTTGAAATCAAAGAAGATGGAGCTAGAAGATTTGCTTGGATTTTTCCTGAAGAGATTGAAACAAACTTCAAAGAAGAGAAAAATTGGATGGAGTTACAATTTTCACTTCCTAAAGGTTCTTATGCAACTGAATTTATTGCTGAGGTAATTCATTAAAATATCTTTTTTATAATTATAAATAATTAATCAGTCATAATATTATTAAGGTAAAATAAGATACACTTTTCTTACTTTTGATAAAGGGTTATATTATGACATACGAGGATCTTATTAAAGACTTATGTGATGTGATTAAAGAGTCAGAGAATAATGCTGTTTCTATTTATGAAAATTTAGAAAATGTTGACAGTATTATTTCTGATCTTGATCTTCCAGTACATAAAACTAAAAAACTTCAAAAACTGATTTCTAATTCTTTTGGTTTATTACAACACCAAGACTTACATAGACAAAAAATAGAAAGAGTTGTAAATCACGTTTGTGAAACAAACAATATTGACTCAAGCGAGTATAATATTGCTTCTTCTGCTAAACATATATCAGGAGATGAAACATCAGATACAGTTTCTGATGATGAGCTAGAAGCATTAATTAAAAGTATGCAAACAGCTAATTAAAATAAAAAGGTTTTTAAACCTTTTTATTTATTCTTACATGCCTCTTTTTTCAGACTATTCAGTGTTCCAAATATTCTTAAAGATTCTACTTCCACAGCCTTAGCTTTTTCATTTAAAACTTCATTTTCTGCTTTAGCTGCATTTGCATCTACCAACTCTTGAAGTTTACCTTTTAAGCTTACGTTTAATTTTTCAAGATCTTCAATAGCTGCGTAATCACAACTTGGATTAATCTCTAAGTACTCTTTAATCCAATCAGAAACTGCATAACAACTAGAAGTAGTCCATTTTTCATATGTTCCAAGTTTTGAGTAAACATCATCTTTTAGACCTAATACATTTACTTTAAGATTAGCAGTATCATAAACTAAGTCAACATTACAAACTTCTTCTCTAGCTTCTTGTAAGAAACTAGCTCTTGAAGCTGCTGTTACTAAAGAGTTCGACATATTTGCAATATCATTTGACATTTTAGAAATTTGCTCTGCAACTTGTGCATTTTCTTGTGTTGCTCTATCTAATAAGTTAACGGCATCATTAATTTGTATTATTCCTCTTTCTTGCTCTTTAGAAGCATTTGCAACTTGTTCAATTTTTTCAATAGTTAAATTAATATTTTGATTTAACTCTTCATAACCAGAAATCATATTATCAGAGATTTGTTTTCCAGTATTAGTTTTCTCAGTTGCTTTTTCAACAAGTTCTTTAATCTCTTTTGCTGCTTCAGCTGATCTACTTGCTAAATTTCTTACTTCCCCTGCAACAACTGCAAAACCTTTACCTGCTTCACCAGCTGTTGCTGCTTCAACTGCTGCATTAAGTGATAAAATATTTGTTTGAAAAGCAATTTGATCAATAACTTCAATAGCTTCATTAATAGAACTAACTTGTGAATTAATATCATCCATAGCAACGGCAGTTTCATTTGCAAGATTGTGACCATTTTGAGCTGATTTTGTTACATATCCTGCTAATGAAGTCATCTCATTTGAAGCTTCTGTATTACCTTTAATATTAGCAGTAATCTCTTCTAGTGCAGCTGCTGTTTCTTCTAAAGAAGCTGCTTGTTGATTTGATGATGTAGAAAGTTTATTTGATGCAGTTGATAAAGTACGAGTACTCTCTTTTAGTGAATCACCTGTATTCATAATCATTGCTAAGATCTCTGATGTATTATTTCCTACAAGTTTAATTCCAGCTGCAAGTGAACCTAAATCCCCATAAATCCCCTTATCATCAATTTTATAATCAAATTTAGATTCTGAATAATTTTTTAGTGTGTCATTGATTTTATTAAGAGTCTCTTTTGTATGGTTAATCATTGCATTTAGTTTATTTTTTAAATCTTCTACATATGGATTAGACGCAGTAGAATTTACTTGATATACAAAGAAACCATTTCCTGTTTTTTCTAAAATATCATTTGCTTCTTCAATAACTTTTTCATCTTGTTTTAGACCCGCTCGTACTTTATCCATATAAGAATTAAATAGTTGTGCTACTTCACCTATTTCATCTTTTGATTCAACGTCAAGTTTAATACTAGGGTCATTTGATTTTAATAAATTTTCAAAACCACTTTTAAGTGTTCCAATAGGTTTTGTTGCTCTTTTTACAATAATAAAAATTAGACCAATAGTAATCCAACCAAATACAGTTGAAACTGTAAGAATTTCAATAACTAATTGACCAATCTCTTCGTCAGCTTCTGAAAGAGAGAAAGTAAGGTCCATAATACCAATTACATCTCCTTCTTTTTGATTTGCGTGACACATTAAACATTCTTGTGATGCAATCATAGGTTTGATCATTCTTAAAGCATGACCATCTTTATCGTTATTAGTTTCTAAAAGTTGATTTTCTTTTGTTTTAAATGATTTTAAAATATCAGGGTCAGTTGTGAATTTTGCACCTGGGTCATACATATCAATCAAAGGTTGACTTTTTGCAATTACAAGTTCTTTTACACCATGAATAGTTCTAGCTTCATCTTCTGCTTTTTTGATTTGTGCAGGATCCCCTGTATTCATTGCATTTCTTAGACTTTGGAACATTGCTGTATTTAGCATATCTAGATTCTTTTTTGTATTAGCAATAGAATCTTCTCTTACTTGTTCTGTAGTCATGTATGTTACAATTAAACTCGAGAGAGACATCAAAATAAATAGAGAAACTATTATTTTGTTACTTATTTTTTTTGTAATTAATTCAATCATCAAAATAACCTTGATATTAAGCTTCGATATTATATAATGAAAATTATTTATTGTATATAAAAAGTAATAGAAAATTTTAAAATTTGAAAGAAAAAGATGATTGTAGGCATTGAAGGAAGCATTGAAAAAAAGGAACCTACCCACTTACATCTTAATGTAAATGGTCTAATTTATGAGGTTTTTGTCTCAATAAATTGTAGCTCAAAAGTAACAGACAAGCGTGTTAAGCTTCATACAACTCATATTATCAGAGAAGATTCTCAAGCACTTTATGGCTTTTTAGACCCCAATGAAAAAAAATTATTTGATACAGTTATTAAAATAAATGGAGTAGGTCCAAAAGTAGCACTTGCAATTTGTTCTACTTTTACGCCAAGTTCATTTGCACAAATTGTTAGTGAAAATGATGTATCTATGTTAAAAAGAGTTCCAGGGATTGGTCCAAAAGGTGCAAGTAGAATTTTAGTTGAGTTATCTGGGTTTATTGTGGATGATGAAGATGAAGGTTCAACTGGTGGTTCAAATGCAACACTTGAAGCTGCCCTTGCTTTAGAGTCTTTAGGCTTTAAAAAAGATGTTGTATCAAAAGCACTTAAAGCTTGCACAGGTACAAATACAAGTGATTTAGTAAAACAAGCACTTAAGCAATTACAAAAATAAAATATAATAGTAAAAGCAACTCGTTGCTTTCTTTAGAGTTTTGATACTTTTAAGGATTTTTTATAAATCCTGTTAAAAAGTAGTTATTATGAAATGGGTCCCTTTTAAATGGGACATTTAAAAGGAGATAGATTGAAGTTAGGAATAGTTTTTGGTGGTAAATCATATGAGCATGAAATATCTATTGTTTCTGCTATTGCTATGAAAGATGTTTTAAAAGAAGAGTTAGTTTATATTTTTTGTGATTCAAATAGAGAATTTTATCATATTCCAACAGATAAAATAAAATCAAAACTATTTAGTAGTGGTGAATATAAAAAGTGTGACGTTTTAAACTTTTCAAAAGATGGTTTCACAAAAAAAGCAATGTTTAGTTCAAAACCTTTTGAGGTTGATGTTGTTTTAAATATTACTCATGGTGCAGATGGTGAAGATGGACTTTTAGCTTCTTTATTTGAGTATGCAAATATTTCTTATATAGGTCCTAGAAAAGGTGCTTGTAGTGTAAGTTTTAATAAGTTTTTAACAAAAGGTTATGCTCAAGGCGTAGGTGTGAAAGTTATTGATTATAAATATTACACAAAAAATGAAAAAGTAGAAGTTCACTCTTTCCCTGTTATTATCAAACCAGTTAGTTTAGGAAGTTCTATTGGAGTATCAATTGTAAAATCAAAAGAAGAGTTAGATTATGCTCTTGATGTAGCTTTTGAGTTTGATGAAGCAGTTATTGTAGAACCATTTGTAGCAGGAATCAAAGAGTATAATTTAGCGGGTGCAAAAATAAATGGTGAATTTATATTCTCTATGATTGAAGAACCTCAAAAAGCTGAGTTTTTAGATTTTGATAAAAAGTATTTAGATTTTGCAAGAACTTCTGCTGCATTGGAAGCTGATATTTCTGAAGAACTTAAAGACAGAATCAAAGAGTCTTTTAAAGCTATATACAACAATACTTTTGATGGTTCACTTATTAGATGTGACTTTTTTGTTCAAGAAGATGAAGTATATTTAAATGAAATAAATCCTATTCCTGGTTCTATGGCAAATTACTTATTTAAAGACTTTAATAATGTATTAACAACACTAGCTAAATCTTTACCAAAACAAAAAGATATTAAAATAACATATGAATATGTAAATAAAATACAAGCATCAAAAGGTAAATAAAGTTGGCTTTAAAAAGCATTGAAGTACAAGACAGAAAATTTAATATCTCATATGAGATAGTTAATCCTAGTCAAAAAAAAGATATAGTTATACTTCATGGTTGGGGTTCAAATAAAGAGATTATGAAACAAGCATTTGGTAATCTTTTACAAGACTTTAGGCATATATATATTGATATGCCTGGTTTTGGAAAAAGTTCAAATGATTATGTTCTTACTACAAAAGATTATTCACTTATTATAAAAAAGTTTTTAGAAGCTTTAAATACAAATGTCATAGCAATAGCTGGACACTCATTTGGTGGAAAAGTTGCAACACTTATAAATCCAGATAATCTAATCTTACTAAGTACTGCTGGAATTTTAGAAAAAAAGAGTGCTTCAGTTAAAACAAAAATCTTTTTTGCAAAAACCTTTAATAAACTAGGTCTTAGAAAGCTTACTAAATCATTTAGAAGTGATGATGTAAAACAGATGAGCCATGAAATGTATGAGACTTTTAAAAATGTAGTAGATGAAGACTTCTGCTATATCTTTTCTTCTTTTGAAAAAAATGCTATGATTTTTTGGGGGAAAGCAGATACTGCTACAACTCTTCCTTCAGGGGAAAAAATTCACAAACTTATCAAAAATAGTAGTTTTACAGCCTATGAAGGTGATCACTACTTCTTTTTAAAGCATGCAAAAGATATTTGTGAAAAAATTGAAAACGGATTAAAATAATGGAAATACTAGAATACTTTTATATATTTACACATGTTTTACTAATCATGTCTTTAGGTTGGTATTTAATTACAAACTTACAATGGTACAACTATAAGCTAGAAAGAGTAGTTTTAAAACATCACAAGTGGCAATGGCACATTACATACTTTGTCTCTCCTATTGTACTGTTTCATCTATTACCAGATCTATATTTTTCTATTTATTTTTATTTAATTTATATGACAAGTTTTGTTCTTTGGAATAAAAAACTAGATAGATCTTTAGTTTTAACTTCTAGAGTAAAAAGATTTTTAGCGGTACTATTGTTTATAACTTTTGCACTTCATTTACTTTGTATTTTAAGTGAATCTTGCCATGCAACGGCTATTTTTGTTCCTATTATTTTAACTCTTGCAGTTACATATTTAATGGAAAAAATGTTTTTTATTACATTTAAAAATAAAGGTAAACAAAGATTACAAGCTATTCCACAACTAAGAACTATAGCTATTACTGCATCATATGGGAAAACTTCTATTAAAAACTATTTATACCATGTTTTAAAAAGAAAATATAAAGTATATAAAACTCCAAGGTCAGTAAATACAATTGCTGGAATAGTTCTAGATGTAAATAGAGATTTACCACTTGATACACAAATATATATTGCAGAAGCTGGTGCTAGACAAGAGGGTGATATAGAAGAAATCACTATGTATTTGGAACCTCAATATTGTATTTTAGGAAGTGTTGGTGAGCAACATATAGAATACTTTAAAACTATAGAAAATATTATCCATACAAAAATGGAGATACTAAAATCACCAAAGATGGTAAGAGGTTTTGTACATGAATCAGTTCCTTTAAAACAAGATTATGCAGAGATTACAAAATTTCCTGATAATCTAAATGTTACTATGTCAAACCTTGATGGTATATGGTTTGATATTTTAATTGATGGGGAACAACAACATTTCCATGCTCCAGTTCTTGGAAGCTTTAATGCTATAAATCTTACGGCAGTTATTTTAGTAGCTTATGAACTTGGGATGACTATTGATGAAATCAAACTTGCAATAAAAGATTTACCACAAGTAGAGCATAGACTTCAAAAAATAGAAGCAGGTGGAAAGATTATCATTGATGATAGTTTTAATGGAAACTTAGAAGGTATGCTTGAAGCTATAAATATTTGTTCAAAACATGAAGGAAGAAAAGTTATTATTACTCCAGGATTAGTTGAATCAACTTCTGAAGCAAATATTTTACTTGCAAAAGAGATAAATGAGAAGTTTGATTTAGCAATAGTTACGGGAGAATTAAACTCACATTTACTTAGTTCTAATATTGATGAAGATAAAGTATTTGTATTAAAAGATAAATCAAAACTAGAAGATACTTTAGCATCAGTTACAAAAGAGGGTGATTTAATTCTTTTTGCAAATGATGCACCTAATTTTATATAAGCAGCTGCTTATATAAAATTAAATGAATAAGGAATAGTGAACAATGAATAATTACCATATCACATTAACTGCAAGCTATTCATTTATTTTTCAAGGAAAAATATAATGGAACACCTATACGCACCTTGGCGATACTCTTATGTTAGTGAAGAGAAAATAGAAGGATGTGTATTCTGTCATATAGCAAAAAATGTAGATGATGAAAAATATCAAGTTCTTTTTCATGATGAACTTTGCTATGTAGTTATGAATAAGTTTCCATATTCTCCTGGACATATGATGGTAATTCCATATTTTCATACAGACAAAATAGAAGAGTTAGAAGAAGAAACTTGGCTAAGAGTTTCTAAAAGAGCTAGACAAGCAGTGAAGCTATTAAAAGAAGTTATGCCTTGTGAAGGTGTTAATATTGGTATGAATCTTGGTAAAGCTGCTGGTGCAGGTATAGAACAACACGTACACTATCATGTACTTCCTAGATGGTTAGGTGATACAAACTTTATCTCAACTGTAGCAGGTGCAAGAGTTTATCCTGCCCAGTTTGATGAAATATTTGAGAAGCTTAAAGCTAATGCTTTAAAATACTTTGAATAAAAGGAGGGGAAAAGCCATCTTTTATTCAATCTCTACGTTAAATCTTAAAATTTAGTCAGTCATTTACAATAGTAAACTCCTTCATAAATTTTAATCTCTGTCTTAACCTTAAATAAAATATGACTTTTAGCATCTTTTGATATAATATAAAAAATTATAAAGGTAAAAAATGGATATAACTAAGTTAGTTAATGAAGTATTTGCAAAGTCATTAAATTCAATTATAGTTGAAGAAATAAAAAACTTTTCTAAAGAAGATTACTATATTGAGAACTTTAGAAAGTCTATATTGTACTTGAAATTGAGAATAAATACTCAAGCAGATGAGACAAAAGTTTTTATTAATGATAAATTAGAAGATTTTTTAAGATATACAAGTAGTAAAGCACTGATAAATAATTACAAAATAGAACTAATTGATATAATGAACTATTTTATTAATTTACTTGAAGAAAATGAAAAAATATCTATTTCTAAAGAGGAATTTTCAAATAGGTATGATAAGTTGATTTCAATGATGAATAGAGATGTAAATAAGTCAAATTTATCATTGTATACAAAAGAAAATAAAAAGTTTAGAATATTTAGAAAAAATACTTCTATTGTTATAAGGCCTGAAAGTGATAATAATAATCTTACTTCAAGTAAAGAAAATTTAATCAAAATTGCTTATGGTGAGAAAGAGAATAATTTAAAAGCATATACAACAATAATAATTGAAAAAATATTTGATAATTCTATATTTGATGAAATAGAAGGGGCTTCAAATGTTTTTGTAGATCAACTAACAAATATGGATGAAAAAAATCAACGTATAAATAAACTAGAAGAAGATAAAGATAAGTTATATGGTGAGATAAAACAGTTAGAAGACAAATTAAATGAAAATGAAGAATTATTTAAAGATGTAAAGTCAATGTATGAAAAATCTTCTTCTCTTGTTGATGAATATGAAAATGCAAAGGAGACGGTTCTAAGTGAATTAAAAGTTCATAAATCAACAAAATTCTGGGAACAACAAATAGCATTTTATACAAAGAGATATTGGATATATATAGGAATAGTTATTGTATTAATTAGCTTTTTATTGTATGGCATTTTTTATGTTGATAAACAGTTTGTCTCAGAGATGAATTCAGTTAGCCAAGAAAAGGTAGAAAAAGATATAGAATCAAAAAAAGATAAAAAAACTGATCATAGTCTAATTATTAAAAGTGCAGATTTAATAAAATATGGTTTTATTATTTTATTTATTTCTCTTAATGTTTGGATTATAAGAATAGTAATGAAGATAGCCTTAAGTAATTATCATTTATCGATTGATGCAAAAGAGAGGGTAACTATGATTAATACATATTTAGCACTTATGAAAGAAGGTAATACTCTAGAAGAAAATGATAAAAGAATTATGATTGAAAGTATTTTTAGACAAACAAATCATGGGATTATAAAAGATGAAAGTAGTATAACTGTGACAGATATAATATCTTCAATCAAAAAATAAAGTGACCTAAATGTTTTTCAAAAAGAAAGAATGCCCTATAGCAAAACTTGGTGAAAAAGTTTTAAGACAAAAAGCCAAAGAAGTAGAAAATATAAACTCAAAAGAGATACTAACTATTATAAAGAAAATGCTTGATTGTGTAAAATCAAGTAGGGGAGTTGGTCTTGCTGCTCCTCAAATCTTTGAAAGCTATAAAATACTTATAATCTCATCTCACCCAAATGATAGATATCCAAATGCTCCATTTATGGAAGATGAAATACTAATAAATCCAAAAATCCTAAGCAGGTCAGAAACTATAGAAAAAGATTGGGAAGGGTGTTTGAGTATTCCTGGAATTAGAGCTTTGGTTCCTAGACATAAGAGTGTAGAAGTTGAATACACAACCTTAGAAGGTACAAAAACACAAGTTGTATTTGAAGATTTTGTTGCAAGAATATTTCAACATGAATATGATCATTTATTGGGGAAAGTTTATTTAGATAGAGTAGAAACTCCTAAAGATATAATCTCAGAAGAAGTTTATTTCAAAACTATAAAGTAGCAAAGAGTTTAACTCTTACTACTTTAGTGTTCGCTATGTTCGTTAATCATAGTTTGTATTTTTTCTAAAATCTCTTTTGCTTGTTCTTCATCCATTTTTTCTTCATCAATTGCTAAAAGAATATTTTGAAGTTCTACTAAAAATGACTCCATATCTCTAACTTCTTCTAGTGTATCATCTGTTTGTTCATTGTTTTCAATAACTTTATGTAAATCTTCAACATAACTTTCAACTTCTGGTATCAAGGTATCATGAACAAGTGAATATAATTCTTTTTTTATTTCTGACATTTTGTCCCTTTTTTCATTTTGTGTATTGTATCTTTATATAGAGAATACTTAGGTTAACTTTATCCTAGGATGATATACTTTTAATTAAAAATTTCAAGGCATAAAATGACTACTAGAAAAATAATAAACGAAAAAATGAGTAGAATAGTAGAACACAATGGCACTATTTATTTTGCAGGAATTGTATCAGATGATAAAGAACTAGATATCAAAGTTCAAGCTAAAAGAGCTTTAGAAATAGCAGAAGAGAGATTCAAAGAAGCTGGAACTGATAAGCATCATTTACTTAGAGCAGAGATTTGTCTAAAAGATATTTATAGAGATTTTAAAGCTTTTAATGAAGTATGGAATAGTTGGGTTTCAGATGAAAAACCAGCACGAGCTTGTGTCGAAGCAAATATGGCAAGTCATAATACACTTGTAGAAATAATCTTCACAGCAGCAAAGAAATAGTCTTATAAACTTTATTAATCAAAAGATTATTCTAGGTTTAATAAAATAAATTATATATAAATTTTTTTTAAATATATACATTTATTTAGTATGATTTCATCATATGTATTTAAAAGGATACTTCTATGAAAAAAGATGTAATAGTTATTGGTGGTGGTATAGTTGGACTTATGTGTGCTTACAATCTTCATAAAAGAGGAAGAGAAGTTACAGTAATAGATGAAGGTACTATTGAAAATGCAACATCATTTGGAAATGCAGGTTTATTATCTTCTTTTGATAAAACACCTTTAAGTTATCCAGGTGTTGTTTCCAACACTTTAAAACTTATGCTAAAGGGACAATCTCCTGCAATCTTTCATCCAAGCTTAGACTTAAAACTTTATAAGTGGTTATATAGATTTGTTCAAAGTGCAAATGAAGTTCGTACAAAAAAGACAATGATGTTATTTGAAAAGTATGGTCAAATCTCAATTGATATTTATAAAGACTTAGTTTATAAAGAGGGAATTGATTTTGATTTTCACCATGACGGAATGTTATCTGTATTTACTCAAAAACATACTTACAAAGAAAAACTTGATAAATATAACTATATAGATGAAGAAGATAGATTTGAAATCTTTGATGATGCAAAGATAAAAGAGTATCTTCCTTTTGCTAATGATAAAATAGAAGGGGCAATTTTATTCAAAAAAAATGCACATATAGATCCCAAAAAACTAATGTTAGGACTTAAAAAATATCTGCAAAATCAAGGTGTTGAATTTATACTAAATGAAAAGATTACAGATATAAAATATGAGAACAACAAAGTAAAATATATTTATTCAGAAAATAAAAACTTCTATGAAGCAGAAACTTTTGTCATGTCAACTGGTTATAAAACCAACTTAGCTAAAAAAGCTAATAAAGAGTTGATGTTAACACCTGCAAAAGGTTATAGTATAACCTTTAGCATGCCAAAAGAGCTAAAACCAAAAACATCAACTATATTTAACGACTTATTTATAGTTATGACTCCAAGATTCAATGATGTAAGACTAACTTCAAAACTTGAATTAGGAAGTGATGACCCTGAAGTAGTTCAAAAACAAATAGATAGTATAAAGAAAAACTTCAAAGAGTATAGTATTCCTTTTGAAATGAAAGATGAAGTTACATGGAGTGGGTTTAGACCTTTAACTCCTAATGATATTCCTCTTGTTGGAAGAGATGAGAATTATTCAAATCTTATTTATGCTATGGGCTTAGGTTGGCTTGGTATGACATTTGCACCATCTATTGGAAATATTATTGGTGATTTAGTTGAGCATAATCAAAAAAATGCACACAATGATGATATTCTTTTATTTTCAGGATTTTATCAATATTAGATTTTAATAATACCTTTTCGATACCATTTTTTATTATACTTTTTTTTATTAAGAGGTGTAATGATGAATGGAAACAATATAAACTTAATGTATGTAGAAGATGATGTTGTAGTAAATGATACCATTACAAGTTTGTTACAAAAGCTTGGATATACTGTATATAACTTTTTTAATGGAGAAGATGCATACAACTATTATGTAGATAATAAAATCGATTTAGTTATTTCAGATATTGATATGCCAAAAATAAATGGTATTGAGCTAGTAGAAAAAATAAAAGCAGTAAATACAAAAACACCTATTATCTTTACAACTGCAATTAGTGATGAAAAATACCTACTTGATTCTATTAATTTAGGTATTGATTTATTTATGAAAAAACCAATTGATTGTGGTGCTTTAAAACAAAATATTGAAAAAGTTTTAAAACCATACTTCTTAGAACTAGAAAATGAAGCTAAAGAAGAAAAAATAAAACAACAAGCAAAAGAGATACTTATAGCAAAAACAGTCTCTATGATTTCACATCAATGGAGACAACCTCTATCAAAAATAGGTTCTATTACAAGTAAAATAAGAGTTTATTCTCAAATGAAAAAACTTACTGAAGATATTTTAATTACAAACTTAGAAAAAATAGAAAGAGAGAATATCTATCTTTCATCAACAATAAATAAATTTAATAAGCTTTTAGAAAAAAAAGATATTAGAGGTTTTTCATTAAAAGAGTTACTTGAAGATATAAATAAAGATGAAATATCTATTGATATGCAAAACAATGTTTTTATTAAAAGTGACTATGAAGAGTTTAAAAATATATTTGAAAGTATATTAAAAAACTCATATGAACAGTTTGATAAAAATAAGATAGAAAATAGAAAAATAAATATAACAACATTTCAAGATGATGAATTTTTTTATATAAAAATATGTGACAATGCAGGTGGAATAGATGAGGATATTTTAACTAATGTATTTGATTTATACCATTCTGATAAATCGTTAAATGGTAGAGGCTTAGGACTTTATTTATCTAAAGTGTCATTAACACTTTTAACAAATGGCGAGATTAGTTTAGAAAATATAGAAAATAAAAATGAAAATGAAAATGAAAAAGGGGTTTGTGTAAGAATTAAAATACCTACTATGTATGTAAGTTAAACTTACACACTAGCTTTATAAAACATAATAGCTGCAACAGCCATAAAAAATATACCAAGAAGTATTAGGTTTGTTGCTTTCTCTTTTCTAATCTTTTCTTCATCTACTTCAAAAATAGCAACAGACTTTAAAGCACCGTTATCAATATAGTGAATAAAGGTATAACCTTTTTTTGAGTATTTAGCTCTGATTTTTTCTAACTCTTTTTCTCTTTGTTCTTTTGAAAATCCACCAACAACAATCTGCTTTTTCATAATAAGAATATTCCTTAAAAGTTTTTTTGGATTATACAATAAGTTAGATGATAAAAAAGAGGATTCTTTTCTAAATCTTTTTATTTAATAATACTATTAAAAGGCAAATAATTATAACTATTTGCCTTTTTTTTCTGGTGCTTTTTGAGTTTTTTCTTTTGAATCAAAAGTTGATTTGCTATGTTCTACTGTAAGTCTAATTCTATTATCTTCTATACTAACCTTCCCAGTTTGATTGTTTGTTACTAATGTTTCTGGTATTGAGCCTGGACTAGCAATAATAGGTCTTTCATTTTCATCATCTGCCATAATTATCCTCCTTTCATAAGATAAATATTTACATAAAAAACTATAGCAAAAAAGATAGAAGTTACTGAAACTATTGTATATTTAGTGGCTAATCCTATTTTATTAGCTCTTTTTTTTATAATTAATGAATTGTTTTTAAAAGCAATATCTATACAAGTATTCATATCATATAATGCTTGAATTCTTTCATTTTTATTTTGAGGAATTTTTTTTATATTTTCTAATGGGATTGTTCCAAAAGATTTCGCTCTTCCATCTGTTAATGAAAATAGAATATGAAATATTGAAATGAAAGAAAAAATAAAAGGAATTGATAAAAAAATTATTCCTACTTGTTTCCCCAATAACGTAATTGTAAATGCTAATATTGAAGAATTAAGCCAAAGAATTGTTTTCATTAAGTTTTTTTGTGTTGGAATAGTAGAAGTTAATAATATATCCAAATCTTTTCTTTTTGATTCAAAATATAGTTTAAGGTTATCTTCAAATGCATCATTA
>NZ_PDKF01000004.1:312211-335437 GCF_004118855.1 Arcobacter sp. CECT 8983
GAAAAAGTTGAGCTATAAAAAACTAGATTTTCTTTAATAAAATTACTTATTCTTAAAATATATAGAAATAAAACAAATTAACATAGAGTTTGTGTCTCTATATATAGTTTGTATAAGTGGCAGTTTTTAAATATATAATTGTAACCAATCTGTAGCCCATATCTTTGACTTTACTTAAACTATATGTGAAAATATATATAGTTATCCTTTTTAAAAGGAAATAAAATATACTAAAAAAAGATGAAAACCCCAATATACTTGACATTTAACAAAAAAAAAGTTATAATCCGCGTCCATAAAAATGATTAGAGTGCCTTTTTTGGTACATCTAACGAGTTCTTTAAAGGAAAATACATGGAAAAAATAAGATTAAAGCTTAAAGCTTATGATCATAGAGTTTTAGACAGAAGTGTTGCTTCAATTGTTGAAGCTGTAAAAAGAACTGGTGCTGAGTTAAGAGGTCCTATACCTCTTCCAACGAAGATCAGAAAATACACTGTTCTTAAAGGTCCTCACGTAAATAAGGATTCTAGAGAGCAATTCGAAATCAGAGTACACTCAAGAATGATTGATATCATTGCAGCAACTCCTGATACAGTAGATTCATTAATGAAACTTGACTTAGCTCCTGAAGTTGATGTTGAAGTTAGATCAATGGGTCAAGAATAATAAAGAAAGGGTAATAAATGGAATTTATCGTAGAAAAAATCGGTATGAGTAGAACTGTTACAGTTCCTGCAACACCAGTTACACTTTTAAAAGTTCTTGATACTAAAGTATGTGACGTTAATGAAGGTGTAGCACTTGTTTCATATAGCAAAGGGAAGAAATTCAACAAAGCTATTGAAGGTCAACAAAAAAAATATGGTTTAAGCAAAGAGTTTAATAGATTTGCAACAATTAATGTAGCAAATACTGAAGCTGGTGACTTAGATGTTTCTGGATTATCTGAAGCTGCTGTTTTAAAAACAACTTTTAAAACAAAAGGTAGAGGTTTCCAAGGTGGAGTTAAAAGATGGAACTTCGCTGGTGGTAGAGCATCACATGGACACAGAATGGGTAGAAGAGTAGGTTCTATCGGTAATGCTGAATGGCCAGGTAGAGTTCAACCAGGTAAGAAAATGCCAGGACAATACGGAAATACAAATGTAACTGTTAAAAATGAAGTTGTTTCATTCGATGCAGAAACTGGTATATTAGTTGTAAAAGGTTCAGTATCTGGACCAAATGGTGGATTAGGAAAAGTAAGGATTGCTAAATGAGTAACGCAGTTGCAGTAAAGACAAACGAGTTACCAGAGTCTTTCAAAGATATTAACTCACACAATTTATATTTATATGTAAAATCTTACTTAGCAGCACAAAGAGCAAACACTGCTAGAGTTAAGAATAGATCTGAAGTAAGCGGTGGTGGTAAAAAACCTAAAGCTCAAAAAGGTTCTGGTGGAGCTAGATGGGGTTCTAAAAGATCACCATTATTCGTTGGTGGGGGTCAAGTTTTTGGACCTACTAAAAGAAACTACAACCAAAAAATCAATAAGAAGCAAAAAGCTTTAGCATTAAATTATGCTATTAACGCTCATGCTGAAAATGGTTCTTTATTTGTAGCTGATTCTATTAAAGTTGAATCAGGTAAAACTAAAGATGCGGTTTCAATCATTAATGGATTAAATCAAAGAGATACAGTAGTAATCGTTGATTCAATTGATGAAAAAACATACTTAGCGTTCAGAAACGTTAAAAACTGTTACATGATTGAAAAACAAGAAATTAATGCATATTTAATTTCTGCATATCACTCAGTACTAATTGAAAAATCAGTACTTGAATCATTAACAAAAGAGGCGTAAGATGGCAGATATTACAGATATTAAAGCAATATTATATACAGAAAAAACAATCGAGCTTCAAGAAAACGGTGTAATCGTTGTAGAAACTAGTCCAAGAATGACTAAAAACGGTTTAAAAGAGGTTTTTAAAGAGTATTTTGGAGTAACTCCAGCAAAAGTTAACTCTTTAAGACAAGACGGTAAAGTTAAAAGATTTAGAGGAAGACCTGGAAAAAGACCAGACTTCAAAAAATTCTATGTTACATTACCTGAAGGCGCTGAAATAGCGAACCTATCAGCTTAAGGAGTATAGAAGATGGCAATTAAAAAATTTAGACCAATAACTCCTGCAAGAAGATTCATGTCTGTTATGGATACTTCTGATATTACTTCTAAACCAACAGTTAAATCTTTACTTGTAAGAGTAAAAGCTTCAGCTGGTAGAAATAATAACGGTAGAATTACATCTAGACACAAAGAAGCAGGTGCTAAAAAATTATATAGAATTATTGATTTCAAAAGAAATAAATTCGGTGTTGAGGGAACTGTATCAACTATTGAGTACGACCCATACAGAAACTGTAGAATTTGTTTAGTAACTTATGCTGATGGTGATAAAAGATATATCTTACAACCATCTGGATTAAAAGTAGGTGACAAAGTTCAAGCTGCTGAATCTGGATTAGATATCGTTACTGGTAACGCAATGAGACTTCAAAGTATCCCTGTTGGTACTATGGTTCATAACATTGAGTTAAAACCTGGTAAAGGTGGACAACTTGCAAGATCTGCTGGTGCTTATGCTCAAATCATGGGTAGAGAAGGTAAATATGTTATCTTAAGATTACCATCTGGTGAAATGAGAAAAATTCTTGGTGTTTGTATTGCAACAATTGGTGTAGTAGGAAACGAAGATTTCACAAATATGGTTGTAGGTAAAGCTGGTAGAACTAGACACCTTGGTATTAGACCTCAAACTAGAGGTTCTGCAATGAACCCAATTGATCACCCACACGGTGGTGGTGAAGGTAAAACTAACTCGGGTAGACATCCAGTTACTCCATGGGGTATGCCAACTAAAGGTTATAAAACTAGAAAGAAAAAAGCTAGTGATAAATTAATCATTTCAAGAAGAAAGAAGTAAGGGTTTAAGATGGCAAGATCAGTAAAAAAAGGACCATTTGTAGACGCACACTTAATGAAGAAAGTTATCAAAGCTGTTGAAGCTAATGATAAAAAACCAATTAAAACTTGGTCTAGAAGATCAATGGTATTACCTGATATGATTGGTTTAACTTTTAATGTGCATAACGGTAGAAACTTTGTACCTGTAAACATTACAGAAAACCATGTTGGATATAAATTAGGCGAATTCGCTCCAACTAGAACATTCAAAGGGCACAAAGGTTCTGTGCAAAGAAAGGTATAATGATGGGTAAAGCAGTATTAAAATTTATTAGACTTTCACCTACTAAAGCAAGACTTATCGCAAGAGAAGTTCAAGGTATGAATGCAGAATATGCAATTGCTTCATTAGAGTTCACTCCTAATAAAGCAGCAGGTGTTATTTCAAAAGTTATCGCTTCAGCTGTAGCAAATGCTGGTTTAGAGCCAGAAGGTGCAGTAATTACAAGTGCAAGAGTAGATAAAGGACCAGTTCTTAAAAGATTTACTCCTAGAGCTAGAGGAAGTGCATCACCAAAACATAAGCCAACTGCACACATTATGATTGAAGTTGCTGCTGCATCAGAAGGAGATAAGTAATGGGTCAAAAAGTTAATCCAATAGGTTTAAGACTAGGTATCAACAGAAACTGGGAATCAAGATGGTTTCCAAAATTTGAAAATATGCCAGCAAATGTTGCTGAAGACGACAAAATCAGAAAATACGTTAAAAAAGAGTTATACTATGCAGGTGTTGCTCAAACTATCGTAGAGAGAACTGCTAAAAAAGTTAGAGTTACTATCGTAGCTGCAAGACCAGGAATTATCATTGGTAAAAAAGGTGCAGACGTAGAAAAACTTAAAAACAATCTTTCTAAATTAGTTGGAAAAGAGATTGCAGTTAATATTAAAGAAGAGAGAAAACCACAACTTTCTGGACAATTAGCAGCTGAAAATGTTGCACAACAATTAGAAAGAAGAGTTGCATTCAGAAGAGCTATGAAAAGAGTTATGCAAAACGCTCTTAAATCTGGTGCAAAAGGTATTAAAGTTTCTTGTTCAGGTAGACTTGGTGGAGCTGAAATGGCTAGAACTGAGTGGTACTTAGAAGGTAGAGTTCCTTTACATACTTTAAGAGCTAGAATTGATTATGGATTTGCAGAAGCTCATACAACTTATGGTTGTATTGGTATTAAAGTTTGGATCTTCAAAGGTGAAGTACTAGCTAAAGGTATTCCAGCAGAAAAAGATACAGCTTCTAAACCAAAAAGAAGACCACAAAAGAGAAGAGGTAAATAATCATGTTAATGCCTAAAAGAACAAAATACAGAAAGCAAATGAAGGGTCGAAACAGAGGTAAATCTGCTAGAGCTAACTCATTAGCATATGGTGAATTTGGAATCAAAGCTGTTGAGCATGGTAGAATCGACTCAAGACAAATCGAAGCTGCTAGGATTGCAATGACTAGAGCAATCAAAAGACAAGGTAAAGTATGGATTATGGTATTCCCACATAAACCTTTAACTAAAAGACCATTAGAAGTAAGAATGGGTAAAGGTAAAGGTCCTATTGACAAGTGGGTTATGAACATTAAGCCAGGTAGAGTTTGCTTTGAGATGGGTGGTGTTTCTGAAGAAATGTCAAGAAACGCATTAACACTAGCTCAACATAAATTACCATTCAAAACTAAAATTGTAAGTAGAGAAAGTGAAAATGAACTATACTGATTTAAAAGATAAAAGCTTACAAGAGCTGAACGAATTGTTAAAAGAGAAAAAGGTGCTTCTTTTTGAATTAAAAGCTAAGCTAAAAACTATGCAGTTAACTAATACTTCTGAATTAAAAGCGTGCAAAAAAGAGATTGCACAAATTCAAACAGCTATTACTGCAGCAAAAGCTAACTAAGGATCTATAGTATGACACACAAAAGAGAGATTCAAGGTGTAGTGGTAAGAAAATCTGGAGATAAAACAGCATCTGTATTAGTTACAAGATATGTTTTACACCCAAAATATCACAAGACTGTAAAAAGATTTAAAAAGTACTTAGTTCATGATGAAAGAAATGAGTTAAAAGAAGGTGATACTGTTATCGCTGTTGAGTGTAGACCACTTTCAAAAACTAAATCTTTCAGATTAAAGACAATTGTAGCTACAGGAGTTAAATAATGATTCAAAGTTTTACAAGATTAAACGTAGCTGATAACACTGGTGCAAAAGAAATTATGTGTATCAAAGTTCTTGGTGGATCTAAAAGAAGATATGCTTCTGTTGGTGATGTAATTGTTGCTTCAGTTAAGAAAGCTTTACCAACTGGTAAAGTTAAAAAAGGTCAAGTTGTTAAAGCAGTAGTTGTAAGAACTCACAAAGAAGTTCAAAGAGAAAATGGATCTTTAATTAGATTTGATGATAACGCTGCTGTAATTCTTGATGGTAAAAAAGAACCAATTGGAACTAGAATTTTTGGACCTGTAGCAAGAGAAGTTAGATACTCAGGTTTTATGAAAATTGTTTCACTTGCTCCGGAGGTATTATAAGATGGCTGCTAAATTAAAAATTAAAAAAGGTGATACTGTAAAAATCATCGCTGGTGATGATAAAGGTAAAACTGGAGAAGTTTTAGCTGTATTACCTGCAAAAAACAAAGTAATCGTAAAAGATTGTAAAGTTGCTAAAAAAACAGTTAAGCCTGATCAAGAGAAAAACCCTGAAGGTGGTTTTGTAAACAAAGAGATGCCAATTGATATCTCTAATGTAGCAAAAGTAGAAGGTGAGTAAGATGGCAAACAGATTACAAGAAAAATATAATACTGAAATTAAACCAGCTTTAGAAACTGAGTTCCCAAAAAATAAAACTTTAACTGCAAAAGTAGAAAAAGTTGTTATTTCTGTTGGTGCTGGTGAAGCTATGAAAGATAGCAAATTAATGCAAAGTATGGAAGATACTATCTCTTTAATTGCTGGTCAAAAAGCAGTTCAAGTTATTGCTAAAAAATCAGTTGCTGGTTTTAAAGTAAGAGAAGGTTCACCAGTAGGAGTTAAAGTAACTCTAAGAGGTGAAAGAATGTATGCATTCTTAGATAAATTATGTTCTATTGCATTACCAAGAGTAAAAGACTTTAGAGGTCTAAACAGAAATGGTTTTGATGGTCAAGGTAACTTTAACTTTGGTCTTGATGAACAATTAATGTTCCCAGAAGTTGTTTATGATGATATCATCAAAACTCACGGTATGAATATTTCAATTTCAACAAGCGCTACTGAAGATGCAGAAGCATATAGATTATTAGAGTTAGTTGGAATTCCATTTACAAAAGGAAGAGCGTAATGGCAAAGAAGTCTATGATTGCTAAGCAAAAGAGAACTCCTAAGTTCTCTTCAAGAGCATATACAAGATGTTCTGTGTGTGGAAGACCACACTCTGTATACAGAGATTTCGGTCTTTGTAGAGTTTGTTTAAGAAAAATGGCTAACGAGGGATTACTTCCTGGCGTTAAAAAATCTAGTTGGTAGGAGAATAAAAGCTATGATGAATGATATTATCGCAGATGCTTTAACTAGAATTAGAAATGCTGCACTTAGAAAATTAGAAGTTGCAACATTATTACATTCTAACACAGTAGTAGGAATTTTAAATGTACTTGAAAAGAAAGAGTATATTGAAGGATTCAAAGTAGTTGATGGTGAAAACAATAAAAAAACTATTCAAGTAACATTAAAATATGATGACAGTGAAAACTCAGTTATCAATGAAATCACAAGAGTTTCTACTCCAGGAAGAAGAGTTTATAAAAACGCTTCTGAAATTAAATCTTTCAAAAATGGATATGGTACAATCATTGTTTCTACAAACAAGGGTGTTATCGCTAACGATGAAGCTTATGCTGCAAACGTTGGTGGTGAAGTACTATGTACTGTATGGTAGGAGAGTGTAATGTCTAGAATTGGAAAAAAACCTATCGCAATCCCAAGTGGATTAGAAGTAACAGTTGATGGAACTGTTGTTAACGTAAAAAAAGGGAACAATGTAATTCCTGTTGAAACTCATGGAAGAGTTGATGTTGAAGTTGCAGATAATCAAGTTGTATTAACTAAAGTTGGTGAAACAAAAGAATCAGCAGCTTTCTGGGGTACATATAGAGCTTTAATTAATAATGCTGTAACTGGTTTATCAACTGGTTTTCAAAAATCTTTAGAGATTAACGGTGTTGGTTATAGAGCTGCAGTTAAAGGGAAAGTATTAGAATTACAATTAGGATACTCTCACCCAATTAACTATGATATTCCTGAAGGATTAGATATTTCTGTTGAGAAAAATATTATCCATGTTAAAGGTGCTGATAAACAACAAGTTGGTCAAGCTGCTGCAATTATTAGAGGCTTTAGAAAACCTGAACCGTATAAAGGTAAAGGTGTTAAGTATACTGACGAGCATATCGTTAGAAAAGCCGGTAAAACTGCTAAGTAAGGTGTGAAAAAATGAGTAGAATTAAAGATATAGCAAAAAAGAATTCTTCTAGAATCGTAAGAAAAAGAAGAGTTAGAGGAGATATCGGTAGAGGTACTGCTGAAACACCTAGAGTAACTGTTTTCAAATCAAACAGATATTTAAGTGCACAAGCAATTGATGATATTGCTGGTGTAACATTAGCAGCGGTAAATTCTAAAGCGTTAAACTTAAGCGTTAGTAGAGAAAATGCAGCAAAAGTAGCAGCAGAATTTGCTGAAAAACTTAAAGCTGCTGGAATTGAAAAAGTAGTATTTGATAGAAATGGATACCTTTATCACGGTGTAGTTGCAGCTTTTGCTGATGGACTTAGAGAAAATGGTATCAAATTATAAGGGTTAATGATGGCAGCAGTAAATAGAGAAGATTTTCAAGAAGCAATCGTTAAAATCGGAAGAGTAACAAAAGTTGTAAAAGGTGGTAGAAGATTCAGATTTACAGCTTTAGTTGTTGTTGGAGATAAAAACGGTACAGTTGGATTTGGTACAGGAAAAGCTAAAGAGGTTCCTGATGCAATTAAAAAAGCTTTAGATGATGCATTCAAATCTTTAGTAAAAGTTAATATTCATGGAACAACTATCGCACACGATATTGAACATAAATATAACTCTTCTAAAATTTTATTAAAACCAGCATCTGAAGGTACAGGACTTATCGCAGGTGGTGCGGCAAGACCAGTTCTTGAGCTTTCAGGAGTTAAAGATATTATTGCAAAATCTTTAGGTTCTAATAATCCAAACAACCTTGTACAAGCTACAGTTGAAGCATTAGCAAGAATTAAAGGATAAGATGATGGCATTAGATAACTTACAACCAGCAGCTGGTAGTTCGAAAAATGTTAAAAGAGTAGGTAGAGGTCAAGGTTCTGGAACTGGTAAGACTTCTGCTAGAGGTCAAAAAGGTCAAAAATCTAGATCTGGATACAAAATTAAGAGACATTTTGAAGGTGGTCAAATGCCACTTCAAAAAAGAGTTCCTAAAATTGGATTCTTTTCTAGAGTTGAAAAACCATACTCTATCAATGTTGATAAAGTAAAAAAGGTTGCAGAACTTGAAGAGATTACAGTTGAATCTATTAAAACAGTTTACAAACTTTCAAAGAGTGTTACTAAAGTTAAACTAGTTGGTTCATCTGCAAAAGATTTAGCATCTAAAATTAAAGACGAAAACGTAACAACTACTGGAAATTAATTATGAGTAAAGATCTAATAAATAAGATTCTTATTACATTAGGTTTTATTCTACTTTATAGGTTACTGGCATACGTGCCAGTTCCTGGAGTGAATATAGACGTAGTTAAAGAATTCTTCGATTCAAATGCAAACAATGCATTAGGTCTTGTAAATATGTTCAGTGGTAATGCAGTTGAAAGACTGTCAATTATCTCATTAGGTATTATGCCTTATATTACAGCTTCAATTATTATGGAGCTTCTAGCAGCAACTTTCCCTAGTCTTGGTAAAATGAAAAAAGAAAGAGATGGTATGCAAAAATACATGCAAATCATCAGATATACTACAATTGTGATTACTTTAATTCAATCTGTTGGTGTATCAATGGGTCTAAATTCATTAACTGGTCAAAGTGGACAAGGTGCGATTTCAATTGATATGAATACATTTGTAGCTGTATCGTCAATTTCTATGTTAACAGGTACTATGCTTCTTATGTGGATTGGTGAACAAATCACACAAAAAGGTATTGGTAATGGTATTTCATTAATTATCTTTGCTGGTATTGTTTCTGCAATTCCAAGTGCAATTGGTGGAACTGTTGATTTAGTTAATAATGGACAAATGAATTTCTTAACTGTAATTGCAATTTTAGTAATTGTTCTAGCAACTGTTGGAGCTATTATTTATGTTGAATTAGGTGAAAGAAGAGTTCCTGTTTCTTATTCAAGAAAAGTTATGATGCAAGCTCAAAATAAAAGAGTTATGAATTATATTCCAATTAAAGTAAACCTTTCTGGTGTAATTCCTGCTATTTTTGCAAGTGCTATTTTAATGTTCCCTGCTACAGTTTTACAAGGTAGTCAAAACAAATATCTAGTAATGATTGCTGATTATTTAAGTCCTACATCTTATACATTTAATGTATTTATGTTCTTATTTGTAGTTTTCTTTGCATTCTTCTATGCATCAATTACTTTTAATGCAAAAGATATTTCTGAAAACTTAAAAAAACAAGGTGGATTTATTCCAGGTGTAAGACCAGGAGCTTCTACAGCAGGTTTCTTAAATGAAACAGCAAGTAGATTAACACTTTGGGGAGCTATTTATTTAGGTCTTATTTCTACTGTGCCTTGGTTACTAGTAAAAGCAATGGGTGTTCCTTTCTATTTTGGAGGGGTTGCAGTACTTATTGTTGTTCAAGTAGCAATTGATACAATGAGAAAGATTGAAGCTCAGCAATATACAAATAAATATGAAACATTAAGTGCAGTTGGACTTTAATATTATGGCTATTCCATTAAGAAAACCAAATGAAATAGAAAAACTTCGAACAGCTGGTCAAGCTGTTGCGAAGACTCTAAAATATTTAGAAGAAAATGTAAAGCCAGGCATGACTTTAAAAGAAGTTGATGCAATGGGTGAAAAATACTTAAATGATCTAGGCGCTAGACCATCTTTCAAAGGTCTTTATGGCTTTCCTGGTGCAATCTGCTTATCTTTAAATGAAGTTATAATCCATGGTATTCCTGATGACACTGTTTTAAAAGAGGGTGATATTTTAGGAATAGATATTGGTTCTGAAATCGATGGTTGGTATGGCGATGCAGCTATTACTATGCCTATTGGGAAGATTTCAAAAGAAGATGAAGATTTAATTGCTTGCTCTAAAGATGCATTGTACTATGCTATTGACATTATTGAAGAAGGTATGAGATTTAAAGAACTTTCTAAAGCAATAGAAGATTTTATTGTTGCAAGAGGTTATCAACCATTAGTTAGATTTTGTGGACACGGTATTGGTAAAAAGCCACATGGTGAGCCAGAAATTCCAAACTATGTAAATGGTACAAATACAAAATCTGGACCGAAAATCAAAAATGGAATGGTGTTCTGTCTTGAACCTATGATTTGTCATGAAGGAAGAGAACCAGTTATTTTAGAAAATGAGTGGGATGTTGTTTCTGAAGACGGAAAAAGAGGTAGTCATTATGAACATACAGTTGCTGTAATAGATGGAAAAGCAGTAATTTTAAGCAAAGTAGATGAGTAAACTTAGGAGAAAAAGTGGCAAAGAATGATGTAATAGTAATTGATGGTAAGGTAATTGAAGCTTTACCTAATGCTATGTTTAGGGTTGAATTAGATAATGGTCATGTAGTTTTATGTCATATCTCAGGAAAGATGAGAATGCACTACATTAAAATTTTACCAGGAGATAAAGTAAAGGTTGAAATTACACCTTACTCATTAGATAAAGGTAGAATTACTCATAGATATAAGTAATTATTAAGAGATAATAAATTTCTTATTTATTATCTCTTTTTCTTAAAGTAGTTATGCTATACTAAAATAAAATCTTTAAAAGTATGTGGCATAATGAACGATATAATTAATATTATTAGCTTAACTCTAAATAGTTTAGAGAAAAAAAACAAACTGGCAAATCCTACAAATTTTGAAGCAGAATTTTATAAACAACTACAAAAAACAGATTTAATACTAGAAGAGACTGAAGAAATTAAAGAGTTAATTAATGTATTAACAGAAAAAGAGAAATCTTTATTAAATAGTGAAATCCCAACTTTTAGAGAATTATCTCAAATTCTTTCTAATAGAATTTCTAATCAACAAGTTAAAGAGTTTTTAAAAGACTTTTCTTATTTTATTTCTCCATCAATAAATAATGAGATTAAAACTGATATTAACAAAGTATGTGCTGATATAGCTGATGATCCTAGTAAACTTATGGATCAAAGAGTTTTAAGAGATATTAGGACTTTGACTGATAAAAGAAAAAGCAATGATAAAAAGATTTTTAAAGACAAAACAAATGATGTAAAAAAATTAATTAAGTTCTTAGGTGAATATATAAATAATTTTGTAGTAAACCATACTGCCACCTATGATGAAATTGCACGATTAAAAGATGAAATTAATTCTCTTAGTCTTTCTAAGTCTTCTTTAAATGATTTAGAAAAGATTAAATCAGATTTAATTACTACAATAGATAAATTTGAAACTTCTGTAAAGAAAAGTTTAGATAATCAAATGGAATGTAATTGTTTATATGAAAAAATAGAAGCTTTACAAGAAAACCTTGAAAAAGCAGAGGAAGAAAAATCAATTGATTTTTTAACTAATGTTTTAACTAGAAGAGCTTATTCTCTAGAAATTGATAGATTAGAAAATGAATATAAAATTTATAATTCTAACTATGCCTTAATATTTTTTGATATAGACCATTTTAAAGAGATAAATGATAATTATGGACATGATTGTGGTGATTATGTATTATCAACTTTTGCAAAGATATTAAAAAACTTAACAAGAACAGGTGACATTATTGCAAGATATGGTGGTGAAGAGTTTGTGTCAATTGTTAATTATAAAAATAAAATGGAGATAAATAATTACCTCAAAAGAGCTAAGAATATTATTTCAAATAATAAGTTTGTTTATAATGATACAAAACTAAGTGTTAAGTTTTCTGCTGGAGTTGCTTTTAGAAATAACTATAGTTCATATAAAGATACTTTAAAAAAAGCAGATGAATTACTTTATACTGCAAAAGCAAGTGGTAGAAATAAGATTATAATTGATGATGGGAATATTTTATAAAAGAAGTAGAAGAATTTATAGTTCGCGATACAAATTAACTACTTCATTAAAATACAATGTAATAATAGCACTTTTTAATTAAAAATCATATTTTTTATAAATAATTTATATATTTCCCTAACAAATTTATTCAAAAGAACTTTTTTTGTACAATTGCGTATGACAAAAGTAATTAAAAATAGAATCTTATCACAGTTACATTTTTTAAAATCAATTGGATATGAGTATCATGAATCAATCAAAGCCTTTAATAAAGAAGTGCAAGAAGATACTTTACCAAATGATGTTAATAGTTTAGAACAGATTGTTAATAACTGTTATTTGTGTGAACTATCTAAAAGCAGAAAGAATGTTCTGTTTGGTTATGGTAATATTAATTCTAAAATTATGTTTATAATTGATGAACCAACTACAACAGAAGATGAGTTAAATTCTTTTTATGTTGGAAAATCAGGTGAACAGTTATCAAAGATGATAGAAAATGTTTTACCTTTAAAAAAAGAAGATGTTTATATTACAAGTTTGGTAAAATGTAAGAGTCAAAACGGATTTGAGTCTTCACATTTTAGTAGTTGTAGTTCTTATTTGTATAAGCAGATTGATTTAGTTAATCCTAAATTAATTGTTAGCTTAGGAGATAAAACATACCAATACTTGTGTAAAGATAAAACACCTTTTTATCAAATAAGAGGTAAATTAATGAGTTTTAAAAACTATGATGTTTTACCAACATATAGTCCAGGTTTTCTTTTAAGAAACCCTTCTTTTAAGAAAGAAGCATTTCAAGATATGTTAAAAATAAAATCGATTTTGGAGTCAAATTGAAAAATATAATTTTATTAATATTAGTGAGTTTTTTTGTAATTGGTTGTGCCCCAAAGGGAAAAGTTCCTCCTTCTCAAACGCAAGAAGTTAAAAATACTGTTATCAAACAAGAAGTTTATGAAGATGCAATCATAAAAGAACCAGTTGTAGCAGATGAAAAAGGTGCAAATAAAATTGCAGTTTTATATCCTTCTAAAGTAGTTGGAAAATATGCTAAATCAACAGTAAATGCAGTTATGGCATACTTGATTTACAATAACAAAGAGTTTGAAATTGAGTCTTTTGATAGTTATGATGAAACAAATATTAATATATTAACTCAAATAAAAAAAATACAAGAACAAGGTTTCAAAAAAGTAATTGCACTATTTACTCAAAATGGATATGAAATATTAAATAGAACTCATGCTTTACATTTTGCAAAAGTATATTTTCCTTTAATAAATAAAAGTGAAATCTCTTTTGCTAAAGACAACTTTGTATTTGGTGGGATTTCTTATGAAGAACAAATAAAACTATTAAAAACTTTATCAAGTGAAAAGAGTACTATGTTTTATGTTCCCTCATATTTAGGAAATAAACTAAAAGCTTTATATAATATTGAGTTTATGGATACTAACCCAATTACAAAAGAGATAGAAAGAACAACTAATAAATATCAATACATAATGAACGATGAAAGAATTTTATATAATACTATTTTATTAAATACACCAATTATTAAAACTTCAATTATTTTATCTCAATTAACAGCCTATGAAATTGATCCAATTAGAATTTTATCTACACAATTAAATTATAATCCTTTGCTTGTGAAGTTAACACAACCAAGAGATAGAACAAATTTATTTGTAGTAAACTCTATTGGAAAAGTTGATAGTTTTATAGAAGAGTATTCAGATTTGTTAGGTGCAGATATTAAGTATAACTGGGTTGATTATTCATCTTTAGTTGGAGCTGAATATTTAATGAATTTAGATACTGATGAAAATAAAAAAATTATAGAAACTGATATTGAAGAAAATCAAGTTAAATATCAACAAAAACTTTATAGAGGAACTTCTTATGGTTTTAAAGAAGTAACTGATATTGATGCAGCTTTAGAAGAAACATATAATACTCTTATAAAAAAACAAGAAGAGAAAAAAGAAAAAGAAGAGCAAGAACTTTTAAAAAAACAGTAATTAGAAGATTAAGAAATCTTTCGATATAATCGCGAATATTTATAGAAATGGAGTAAGAATTGAGAACTCATTATTGTACTGATGTAACGGAAAAAAATATAGATGAAATTGTAACTGTTGCTGGTTGGGTAAACAGCAGACGTGACCATGGTGGAATTATTTTTATTGATTTAAGAGATAGAGGTGGTTTAGTTCAACTTGTATGTGATCCAACTGATAATGAAGATGCTTGGAAAGTTGCTGATAGTGTTAGAGATGAATTTGTTTTAATTGCAACTGGTAAAGTTAGAGCTAGAGGTGAAGGTTTAGAGAATCCTAACTTAACTACTGGAAAGATTGAAATTGTTGTTGATAATCTAGTAATCGAAAACAGATCAAAACCTATGCCATTTGAATTAGGTGATGAAAAAGTAAATGAAGAAATCAGATTAAGAAATAGATTCTTAGAATTAAGAACAGAAAAGTCTTATGAGATTTTCAAATTAAGAAGTACTGCAAATATTGCAGTTAGAAACTGTTTAAATGAATTAGGTTTCTTAGATGTAGAAACACCAATTTTAACAAAATCTACTCCAGAAGGTGCAAGAGATTACCTTGTTCCAAGTAGAGTACATCCAGGTGAGTTTTATGCACTTCCTCAATCACCACAGTTATTTAAACAACTTTTAATGGTATCTGGATTTGACAAATATTTCCAAATTGCAAAGTGTTTTAGAGATGAAGATTTAAGAGCTGATAGACAACCTGAATTTACTCAAATTGATGTTGAAATGTCATTTTGTAATCAAGAAGATGTAATTAAAGTAGCTGAAAAATTAATTCATGATACATTTAAAGCTTGTGGAAAAGATATTCCAACAACTTTCCCAAGAATTACTTATAAAGATGCAATGGAAAAATATGGTTCTGATAAACCTGATTTAAGATTTGATATGGCTATGGTAGATGTTATTGATATTTTTGCTAACTCTACAAATGAAATCTTTGCTGATATTGCTAAAGATACAAAAAACAATAGAATCAAAGCTTTAAGATGTCCAAATGGAGATAATATCTTCTCTAAAAGACAAATGAAAGGTTTTGAAGATTATGTAAGAAAATTTGGAGCTAAAGGTCTTGGTTACTTCCAAATGAAAGAAGATGGATTAAAAGGTCCTTTAACTAAATTTTTCTCAGAAGCTGATTTAGAAGAAATCGTAAAATCAACTGAATTAGAAGTTGGTGATGTTGTATTCTTTGGAGCTGGAGATAAAAAAACTGTATGTGATTATATGGGAAGATTTAGACTTTATCTTGCAGAGCAAATGGAAATTATCCCAGCAGACGTTTATGAGTTTGTATGGGTTGTTGATTTCCCAATGTTTGAAATTGAAGATGGAAAAACTAAAGCATTACACCATCCATTTACTATGCCTAATTTAGAAAAATGTGATTTAAATAATGTAGAAGATTTAGAAGATATTGAATCAATTGCTTATGATATTGTATTAAATGGTACTGAGCTTGGTGGTGGTTCAATCAGAATTCATAAAGAAGAAGTACAAGAAAAAGTATTTGAACTTATGGGAATTTCTAATGAAGAAGCAAATGAGAAGTTTGGATTCTTACTTGAAGCATTAAGATATGGTGCACCAAGTCATGGTGGATTTGCTCTTGGGTTCGATAGACTTATCATGTTATTAGCTGGAACTGATTCTATTAGAGATGTAATTGCATTCCCTAAAACTCAAAGAGCTCAATGTTTATTAACACAAGCACCTTCAGCAGTTGATAATGAGCAATTAAAAGAATTAAGTCTTAGAATTAGAAAGACTGAAGTATAATTTAAAAAGGTAACAATATGATTAAGTATATTATTGTATTGTTATCTTTACTCTCATTTTTACATGCAAAATCAAGCATAGTAGTTACTTACCCTGTATTTAAAGAGTTTATAGAAAAAATTTCTAAAGATGATTTCTTTATTAAAGTTATTGAAGATGGATATGAAAGTTTTGAAAAAAGAAGTAATCTTTTTAAAAATGAAATCTATTATAGTGATGTTTATTTAACCCTTGGTTTAGAAGAAGAAAAAAAATATATAAAACTTTTGAAGAAAAAAAATAGATATATGAAAATCATTGATGTATCTAAAGGAATAAAAAAAGATATAGTAAATGGTAAAGTAAACCATTATATTTGGACTGATCCTTTATTAGTTAGAGAATTAGTAAAAAATCTATATAACACATTAAGCTCACTAAAATCTTATAGAAAAGAGTTTTATGAAATTAATCATAAAATAGTTTTGAAAGAGTTAGATAATTTTTTCTTATTTTTAAAAAAGAAATTTGATAGGAATGAGTTTTATAATATCTATGTTTATGACTCTTATTGGCACTATATTGCAAAAAGGTATAGGCTTAATCTTTATTATAAAGAAGATAGATTTACTAAGTTAGAAGAGGTTCCAAAGTTAATTGATCATGCACAACACTATAATATAAAAAAAGTACTTATTAAAGAAGGAACTTCTTATGAGCAAGCCCAATCTTTGGCTTCCCATATTAATGCAGATATAGTCGAACATGATATTACAAAATATAACTGGAAAGTTAATTTAGAATCCTTAGCAAGAAAAATTGCAAGGTATAAAGAAAATTTATAATTGAATAAATAATATACAGTCTGTATAAAAAAAATCCCTAACTTTTAATGTAATATATCCTTATAAATATAGGGAGAACTAAAATGTCAAAGAATTTAGTAGACTATAAAGGTATAAAAGTAAAAAAAGAACTTTATCCTATAATCAAACATATAGAAGATGTTGATAAATATAGAGAGGAGTTAGGAAGATTAAGTTCTTCTTGGGATATTTTTGCACTTTTGGGTCAATTAGGTGATATTAATATAGACATTGGTAAGACAAAAGAAAACTTCTTAAATTTAACAACTACTTTACTAAATCACTTAAGTGATGAAACAGTAAAAAAAGCAACAGCTGAGATGAAATTTAAAGCTCAGGTTGCTATTGATATTGTAAATAGAAATCTTTTTGAAAGAACAGCTGATATAGGTTTTTTAGCAACTGATGATGACATTAGAGATTTTTTACAAAACTTTGTTTCAAGATACAACAGTGATAGCGTAGAATTAAAAGAAGAGATTCAAAAAAGATTTTTAGAGTATGTACAAAAATACTCTGTATATTATGATATCGTTTTAGCAGATACAAAAGGTAAAATTGTAGCTAGACTTGATAATGATATAAAAGTAGATTGGTTAGATAAAGAGTTTACCCAAAAAGTAATTAACTCAAGTGATGAATATGTTGAAACTTTTCAATATCATGATTTTATTCCCCACAAAAAACAGTCTTTAGTATATTCTTATAAAGTAACACAAACTAATGATTCAGATTCTGAAGTTTTAGGTGTACTTTGTCTTTGCTTTAGATTTAGAGATGAAATGGAAGGAATCTTTAATAACCTAATAGAAACGAGAAATAAAGAAGCCTTAACTATCTTAGATGAAGATGGAATTGTTATTGCTTCAAGTGATAAAGACTATATTCCTTTAGAATCAAAATTAGAAATAGTTTTAGATGATGAGTATAAGATTGTTTCTTTTTGTGGTAGAGATTATATTGCAAAAACTTGTATAACAAATGGTTATCAAGGCTTTAAAGGGCTTAAATGGTATGGGCATATTATGGTTCCTTTGGAGTATGCTTTTTTAAGTAATCAAAGTGATAAATTAGAAGTGGATGATATAGTTATTGAAGCTATGATGAATAATGAACAACACTTTTCAAAAGATTTAAAAGATGTATTTAATAAAAGTAAAACAATTCAGCAAAATCTTGAACGTGTAATTTGGAATGGTAATGTAGCCCAAAGTAAATTAAACTCTTCAAATAGAGAGTTTTCAAAATCTCTTTTAAGTGAGATTGGAGTTACTGGGGTTAAAGCAAACTCTTCATTAAGTAATCTAAATCAAACAATTATTAACTCTATTTTGAAAGATAGTGAGTTTTTATCTTCACTTGCTCTTGATATTATGGATAGAAATCTTTATGAAAGAGCAAATGACTGTAGATGGTGGGCATTAACATCATACTTTAGAAAAGCATTTGATGAGTATAATTCTTTAGAATATAAAGAAAAAGAGATCTCTTCTATTTTAAAGTACATTAATGATTTATATACAGTATATACAAATCTACTTGTTTTTGATAAAACAGGAAAGATAATTGCTGTGTCAAATGAAAGAGAAGAACATTTAGTTGGAAAAATATTGCCACAAAAATGGGTAGGGGAAACATTAAGATTAAAAGATACATCAAAATATTGTGTATCAAATTTTGAAGAGACTAATCTTTATGAAAATGAGTCAACATACATTTATTGTGCTGCAATTAGGTCTTTTGAAAGTGAAGAAGAGATAAATGGTGGAATAGCTATTGTATTTGATTCTACACCTGAATTTAAAGCTATGTTAGAAGAGAGTTTACCAAAAGGTAAAGATGGAGTATTTGCTTTATTTGCAACAAGGGATAAAAGGGTTATTTCTTCAACAAATAAAGATATAAAAGTAAACTCAATTATTGATATTGAAGATAAATTTTTTGAATTAAAAAATGGTGCACAGTTAAGTGAGATTATTGAAATAGATAATAAGTATTATGCTTTAGGTGTACGATGTTCTAAAGGTTATAGAGAGTATAAAAGTGCTAAAGATGATTATGTAAATGATGTTTTTTGTTTAGTATTTAACTATATTGGAGAAAAAAGTTTTGATGAAAAAAGACATGAAAAGAAGTCAAAGTTTTTAAACCACAATTCAAAAAAAGTGTTTACTGATACTTGTGTTGAGTTAGCAACTTTTCATTTAGGAAATAAGTTTTTAGCAGTAGAAGCTAAAAATGTTATAGAATCCATTTCTATAGAAAGACTTGAAGAATCAATTGATATGGATAAAAACAATCCATTTAAAGGAATGGTTTTACATAAAGATAAATTAATTTCTGTTCTAGATATTAGAAGTTTTATTAAAGAAGATATCATAGATGAAGAGTTAAACACAATTATTCTTTTAGAGTATGATAAAGATAATAAAGAGCACTGTATAGGAATATTAATATCATCTTTAGAAAGTGTTTCAGTTGTAGAAAAAGATTCAATTCAACAAATTCAAAGTCACTTTTTAGGAGCTGGAACTTTAGTTGAAAGTTTAGCAGATATTAGTGATTATGAAGAGTCTCAAGTTGCAATGGTTCTTGATATTAAAAAGATTGATGACAATTTAACAAAGAAGGTTTAATTAGTTAGAAATTTATATGATAGGTTAAAACATCTTTTGGCACAATACGAAAAAACTAAACTGAAAGTAAAAGCTTATGAGTGCCAACAATAAAAATGATAAACAAAATAAAGAACAAAGATTTTTACCTACAACAAAAGAAGAGATGGATGCTTTAGGATGGGACCAATGTGATGTAATATTAGTAAGTGGAGATGCTTATATTGATTCTCCATTTATTGGTGTTGCTGTTGTTGGAAGAATCCTAGAAGCCTTAGGTTTTAAAGTAGGAATTATAGGTCAGCCTGATATTAAAAATGAAGATGTAAAAAGATTAGGTGAACCAAAATTATACTGGGGAGTTAGTGGTGGAAGTATTGACTCTATGGTATCAAACTACACGGCAACTAAAAAGTTTAGAAACAATGATGACTACACTCCTGGTGGAAAAAATGATAAAAGACCAGATAGAGCTACTTTAGTTTATACAAATTTAATTAGAAGACATTTTAAAAATACAGTTCCAATTGTTTTAGGTGGGATTGAAGCTAGTTTAAGAAGAGTTACTCATTATGACTTTTGGACAAACAAATTAAGAAAACCTATTCTTTTTGATGCAAAAGCTGATTATCTTATTTATGGTATGGGAGAAGTTGCTATTAGAGAGTTTTCAACTGCTTTAAGAGATAAAAAAGATCCAAGAGAAGTAAGAGGAGTTTGTTATATCTCTAAAGAACCTGTAGAAGAATTTTTACAACTTCCTTCACATCAAGAGTGTTTAGATGATAAAGAGAAATATATAGACCTTTTTGATGATTTTTATAAAAATAATGACCCAATTTCTGCAAAGGGACTTTGTCAAAAAGTAGATACTAGATATGCTATTCAAAATCCTCCCTGTGATTATCTTGATGAAAAAGAGATGGATGAGGTAGCTTCATATAACTATATTAGAGATTTACATCCATACCACAAACCACAAGGAAAAGTTAAATGTTTAGAGACTATAAAGTTTTCTATTCAAACGCACCATGGATGTTGGGGAGAGTGCAACTTCTGTGCTATTGGAGTTCATCAAGGTAGAACTATTAGAACTAGAAGTGAAAAAAATATCCTTTGGGAAGCAAAAGAGTTTACGCAGGATAAAGAGTTTAAAGGTGTAATCTCTGATGTTGGTGGACCAACTGCAAATATGTATGGATATGAGTGTGGTAAGAAGCTTAAAAAAGGTACCTGTGCCGAAATTAGATGTGTTGATTATGATAGACTTTGTAAGGTTATGAAAGTTGATCATAGTAGGCATTTAAATCTTTTAAGAGATATTAGAAAAGTTCCTGGCGTAAAAAAAGCTTTTGTTGCTTCAGGTTTAAGATATGATTTTATTCCAGCTGATAAAAAACATGGATATGAGTATTTAAAAGAGCTTGTAAATCATCATATTTCTGGACAAATGAAAGTAGCCCCTGAACATACTTCTGATAGAGTTCTAAAACTTATGGGAAAACCTGGAAAACAGCCACTTATTGAGTTTAAAAAGATGTATGATAGATTAAATAAAGAAGCTGGTAAAAAACAGTTCTTAACTTATTATTTAATTGCAGCACATCCAGGATGTGAAGAAAAAGATATGCATGAGTTAAAACAGTTTACAACCCATGAATTAAAAATGAACCCAGAACAAGCACAGGTTTTCACACCAACTCCTGGAACATACTCTTCTGTTATGTATTACACAGAGATGGACCCAGAAACAAGAAAGAAAATCTATGTTGAAAAAGATAATAATAGAAAAGAAAAACAAAAAAGTATAGTGATAGATAAAAAGTATCACCAAAGAAGAAAAAGTAGTGGAGCTAGTTTACAAAGTTAAATTTTAAAAATAAGAAAGATGTAGATATAATAGTTGCTTTTAATTCATAACAATATTTAAAAGGAATTATATTTGAAGAAACTATTTTTAATAATTGGAGCTCCTGGTTCTGGTAAAACTACAGATGCTGAGATAATTGCAAGTAAACATGAAAATATCACTCACTATTCAACTGGAGACATGCTAAGAGCAGAAATTGCAAGTGGTAGCCAAAGAGGAAAAGAGATTGATTCTTTTGTCTCTAAAGGCTTAATTGTTCCTATTGATATTGTAATTGAAACAATTGTAACTGCTATTAAAAATGCTTCAACTGATATTGTTGTAATTGATGGATATCCAAGATCAATTGAACAAATGACTGAGTTAGATAAATATTTAAAAAATGAAAATGAAGTTGAACTAATTAATGTTATAGAAGTTGAGGTTTCACAAGATACTGCCTTTAAAAGAGTTTTGGGAAGAGCAGCGGATGCCGAAGTTGTTAGAGCTGATGATAATGAAGAAATATTTTTAAATAGAATGAAATTATACACTGAACCACTTGCTGAGATTAAATCATTTTATACAAAAAAAGATGTTCTAAAAGTAATCTCAGGTGAAGGAACTATTGAAGAAATTGTTAGCGAAATGGATAGTTTTATTCAATCAAGAGTATAAAAATGATTAAAAAACCTAATTTTTACTCAGTAATTATTGGTACAGAACTTTTAAATGGGCGTCGAAAAGATGCTCATTTTGCTTTTTTGAATGAACAACTTCTAAAACGAGGTTGGACTCACAAAGCTTCTTTTGTAATTGAAGATGACACCAAACTAATGGAAAACATTTATAAACTTATTAAAGCAGATGAAAACTCTGTTATGTTCTCTTATGGTGGTATTGGTGCTACTCCTGATGATTATACAAGACAAATTGCGGCAAAGGTATTTCGTGATGGAAAGATGCAGTACCATGAAAAAGCCCAAGAGCTTATAATAAATCAATTTAAAGATGAAGCATATCCACATAGAATAGAGATGGGAAATCTTCCTATAAATGCAAAGTTACTTAAAAATGTAGTAAACAATGTTGCAGGATTTTATTTAGATGATAGATTTTTCTTTACACCAGGTTTTCCATCTATGAGTCAATCAATGGTAATAGAAGCTTTAGATAAACATTATTCTAAAAATGATTTAATAAAATATAGAAAAACATTAACTGCTTTTTGTGGAGAAAATGATTTAATCTCTTTAATGAAAGAAGTACCTAGTGAAATAGAACTCTCTTCATTACCTAAAATTATTGATGATAAAAGACAAGTTGTCTTGTCTCTAAGTTCATCAAATAAAACACTTTTAGGTACTAATTTTCAAAAATTCATAGATTTTTGTGAAGAAAAAAATATAAAATATATTCTTGAAGATACAAATAAAATAAATTAAACTTCTTTTTAAAGCCTTGAAATAAGTCTTTCTTGGCTCTTAAATCTTTTTAAGATTACTTTTAGTAAAAAATCTCTTTTTTAGAATATAATTTCATACTTTATAATCCTAGGAAAAAGCTTGAAATTAGATCAAATTAGTAACTTTGTCTTTTGCGATAAAAGGCTTAATGACTTTGATTTAGAAGTTAAATTACTTCCAAACCCATATTATGATTATCCTTTTTTAATCATCAAAGATTTTTTATCACCAAAAATTTGTGATGAATTAATTCAAAGTGTCAAAAAAGAAGATGATTTTATAGATGCAAAAATCAAAAAAGAAAACTATTTAAACTATACAGATAAAAG